>WQZF01000019.1 GCA_009780885.1 Betaproteobacteria bacterium
GGCCTAACAGGCGCCGAAGGCGCCCCGCATTGTGTAGGGGCGGGTGGTACGGGCGGGTTTCAAACCCGCCCCTACGCCGCCCCTACAGGAATCCCCAAGCTTCAGCTTGGGGTAACTCAAATTATTTTCTAAATTACTGTTTTAATTTTACTTTGAAAACCACTACTGTAGCGAAACATTATTTAATCAAATTTAGAAAATCACCCTTCCAACTCGTAGAGTGCGATGGCAATCGCTCCGTTGGGCAGCGAAAATGGATTTGCACGCCTTCCTTGACCGGATTTCGTTTTTCCTTCTATAGTCCCGCAAATGATCAACGAACTTGCCGCCCTCGAAAAAAAGGTTTCACGCATCGTGAGCCTTTATCGTTCATTGCGTTCCGAGAACGACGATTTGCGCGCGCGCCTGGAACGCATGCAGGACGAAAGAAATCGCCTCGAAAAATCGGTTGCCGACGCGCGGCAACGCCTGGAGGCGCTGGTGGCGCAGATTCCCGAAACGGATCTGTAAGCGTTGGGCGCGACACAAGACCGCTGAATCATCCGGAGCTCGCAGTAATGACGAACGAAACCAACTACCTCGATATCGTCCTTCTCGGCAAGGAATACCGGATCGCCTGCCCGCTGGAAGAACAGGCGGCATTGCGCGCGGCGGTGTCGTATCTCGACGAAAAGATGCATGAAATCGCCGAGCGCACGCACAGCAATATGGCCGACCGTATTGCTGTCATGGCGGCACTCAATGTCACGCACGAGTACCTCACGTTGCAGAAGCAGCACGGCGAATCAATGGACGGGCTGGACTTCGGGGCGATTCGGCGTAGAATTTCCAGCATGGAAGAGCAGCTCGAAATGGCTCTGGCAAACCGGTAAAACCCGGCTCTTCCCGATGATGTCCGGGCAGTCCGGAAGAAGTTTGAAGTTGCGGATTTTCAGTTTTCCCCTGCGGTGCTCGTTTAGGCCATAGATTCCTTGAACCAATGCTAAAGGCATTGGCCGCGGCCCAGGAAGCCGCTGTGTGCACACCCCTTTGCCGGGTGAGCCTGACGCGGAAGGAAAGCGGCCCATCTGGACTCAGGTTCAGGATGCCGGTCTTGACGGTACATGCGGGGGATCTATTGATCGACAGCGTGGAGAATGAACTCCACGCTGTTTTTTTTATGGCTGTTTTCATGACCTGGTGGCTTCTCTATTTCGCGCTTGGCGCCCTGACCGGCCTTTTCTCCGGGATGCTCGGCATCGGCGGCGGCCTGATGATGACGCCAGTGCTGGCGCTGATGTTTTCCGCCCAGGGATTTTCCTCGGGAGAAGTCCTGCATCTGGCGCTCGGCACCTCGATGTGCACGATCATCTTTACCTCGTTTTCCAGCATGCGCGCACACCACAAACACCGCGCAGTGTTATGGCGGGTCGTGGCCGCGCTGGCGCCCGGAATCCTGATCGGCACGGGATTGGGCACCTTGTTTGCCGCGCAGGTGCCCACGCGGCCCCTGTCGATTTTTTTTACGGTCTTCGTCTGCCTGATCGCGATACAGATGATTGCCGACCTCAAGCCAAAGGCATTGCGGGAATTGCCCGGGGTGGCGGGCCTAGGTTCGGTTGGCATGGGGATCGGCGCGCTCTCGTGCTTCGTCGCCATCGGCGGCGGATCCCTGACCGTGCCTTTCCTGCTCTGGTGCAACGTGCAGATACGGCAGGCCATCGGCACTTCTGCCGCCGTCGGATTCCCGATCGCCATTGGCGGCACGCTGGGCTATATCTACAACGGATGGGAACTCTCCAGCACGCATTCCGCACTGCCGCCAGGGAGCCTGGGCTTCGTCTATCTGCCCGCCGTGCTCTGCCTGGCCTCCGCCTCGATGATATGCGCCCCCTTCGGCGCATCGCTCGCCCACCGCCTGCCGGTCACCGTCCTGAAACGGATTTTTGCCGCGATCCTGGTCTTGCTGGCGGCAAAAATGGTCTGGAGCCTTTTCCAGTAGGAAGAATCCCGGTCGTGGAGAAAAAAAAGCCCAACGAGATATTCCTCTCACGGCGGGCGGAAACGCATTGTGGGCGTTCACTTTGATCTACAAATCTTCAGGTAAAATTGATGGTTTTTCGCAGTCCACAACCGCCAGCATCCTTTGCGCTGGCCCTGCAAGCCTTTCGGAACCCCTTCGGAACTCCGTTTCCCCCAGGCCAACCCGTTCTTGACCCGATACGAGATGCCCATGTCCAACGCACATCAGACCGCTTCGCCGTCCAACCCTTCCGCCGCTGATTCCCCGAATCTGGAACGATGGCTCAAGGCTGCCGCCAAGGCTGCGCCCGGAGGCGACGTGAACGCGCTGAACTGGACGACGCCCGAAGGCATCGTCGTCAAGCCGCTTTATACCAGGGCAGACCTTGAAGGGCTGTCGCATACCGATACCCTGCCCGGTTTTGCGCCCTTCGTGCGCGGGCCGCAGACGACGATGTACGCCGGGCGTCCCTGGACGATCCGCCAGTACGCCGGCTTTTCGACGGCGGAAGCTTCCAACGATTTCTACCGCAAGGCGCTTGCCGCCGGCGGGCAAGGGATCTCGGTGGCTTTCGACCTGGCGACGCATCGCGGCTACGATTCCGATCATCCGCGCGTCACCGGCGATGTGGGCAAGGCTGGCGTGGCGATTGATTCGGTCGAGGACATGAAAATCCTCTTCAACGGCATTCCGCTCGACAGGATTTCAGTGTCGATGACGATGAACGGCGCGGTGTTGCCGATTCTCGCCGGTTACATCGTCGCCGCCGAGGAACAGGGCGTGAGCCAGGAAAAACTTTCCGGAACGATCCAGAACGACATCCTGAAAGAATTCATGGTGCGCAACACCTACATCTATCCGCCGGAACCCTCGATGCGCATCATCGCCGACATCATCGGCCATACGGCAAAGTACATGCCGAAATTCAATTCGATTTCGATTTCCGGCTACCACATCCAGGAAGCCGGCGCGACGCAGGCGCTGGAACTGGCGTTCACGCTTGCCGACGGGCGCGAATATGTGAAGACCGCGCTGGCCTCCGGGCTCGACGTCGACGACTTCGCCGGACGCCTTTCCTTCTTCTTTGGAATCGGCATGAATTTCTACCTCGAAGTCGCCAAGCTGCGCGCGGCGCGGCTCCTGTGGTGGAAGATCATGCAGGAATTCAAGCCGAAGCAGCAGAAGTCGATGATGCTGCGCACGCACTGCCAGACTTCCGGCTGGTCGCTGACCGAGCAGGATCCGTACAACAACGTCGTGCGCACCGCGATCGAAGCGATGGCGGCGGTCTTTGGCGGCACGCAATCCCTGCACACCAACGCGCTCGACGAAGCCATCGCGCTGCCGACCGAGTTTTCGGCGCGGGTCGCGCGCAACACGCAGTTGATCATCCAGGAAGAAACGCATATCTGCAACGTCGTCGATCCCTGGGCCGGTTCCTACATGATGGAAAGGCTGACGCAGGATCTGGCCGATGAAGCGGAGAAAATCCTCGACGAAATCGGAGCGATGGGCGGCATGACGCACGCAGTCGAATCCGGCTGGGCGAAAATGCGCGTCGAACAATGCGCTGCCGAAAAACAGGCGCGCATCGACACGGGACGCGATGTGATCGTCGGCGTCAACAAATACAAGCTCGCCAAGGAAGACCCGATCGAAATCCTCGACATCGACAATCATGCCGTGCGCGAAAACCAGATCGCGCGACTGGAACGGATTCGCGCCACGCGCGATGCCGCCGCCGTCAATGCAGCGCTGGCGGCGCTGACGCGCTGCGCTGAAACGGGAGAAGGGAATCTGCTCGACCTGACGGTCAAGGCCACGCGCCTGCGCGCCTCTGTCGGCGAGATTTCGGATGCCCTGGAAAAAGTCTGGGGGCGCTTTCGCGCCAACCAGCAGACGGTTTCCGGCGTCTACGGCGCCGTCGCCGAAGAGGATGGCGGCTGGCAGGCGTTGAAGGACGATATCGAGAAATTCAGCGAGGAAGAAGGCCGCCGCCCGCGCGTGATGGTCGTCAAGCTCGGCCAGGACGGGCATGATCGTGGCGCGAAAGTCGTCGCCAGCGCGTTCGCCGATCTTGGCTTCGACATCGACGTCGGCCCGCTCTTCCAGACGCCCGAAGAAGCCGCGCGCCAGGCGATCGAGAACGATGTACACGCCATTGGAGTTTCCTCGCTCGCCGCCGGGCATAAAACCCTGCTGCCGACGCTGGTGCAATCCCTGCACGCCCAGGGCGCGGACGACATCATCGTTTTTGCCGGCGGAGTGATTCCGGCACAGGACTACGAGACGCTGTACAAGGCCGGGGCAAAGGCGATTTTTGGCCCGGGCACGCGCATCGAGGATTCGGCGCGCAGGGTGCTCGAGGAAATCCGCAAGGCGCGCGCTGCCGCGACGGTTTGAGCGGCGATTCCAGCCTTTCCGATCCGAATAACGATCCGGCCGCATGATTCGCGGGTGCTCATGAGCGCGCTTCCCATCACCGACTGTTGCGACCGGAATCCCGGAGCCGGGATTCCGCCGGATGACGCGCTCGTCGCAGGAGTGCTCGCGCGCGAACGCCGCGCGCTGGCCAAGGCAATCACCCTGATCGAAAGCACGCGCCCCGACCACCAGGAGCGCGCGCGCGAAGTGCTCGCCGCGCTTCTGCCGCATACCGGACGCGCGATCCGGATCGGCATTTCCGGCGCTCCGGGCGCGGGCAAGTCGACCTTCATCGAAGCCTTCGGCAATTACCTGATCGACAGCGGGCGGCGGCTCGCAGTGCTCGCAGTCGATCCCTCGTCCTCGCTCTCCGGCGGTTCGATCCTGGGCGACAAGACACGCATGGAATCGCTGTGCCACCGGGAAGAAGCCTTCATCCGCCCTTCGCCCTCGGCGGGGTCGCTGGGCGGCGTTGCCGCGAAGACGCGCGAAGCGATGCTCGCCTGCGAAGCGGCGGGCTTCGATGTCGTCATCATCGAGACTGTCGGCGTGGGGCAATCGGAAACGACGGTCGCGGGCATGGTCGACATGTTCTGCCTGCTGCAATTGCCCAATGCCGGCGACGATTTGCAGGCGATCAAGAAAGGAATCGTCGAAATCGCCGATGTGGTGCTCGTCAACAAGGCGGATATCGATCCGAAGGCGGCAGAATTTACGCGAGTACAATGGAAAAACGCATTGGCCTTGCTGCGTCCGGTACACCCGCAATGGAAACCGCCGGTTCTTGCGGTGAGTTCGGCCAGGAGACAGGGGATCGCCGAGTTCTGGCACGAAATCGAAAAGTATCGGGAATTGATGGAAAAAAGCGGCGAATTCGCCGCGAAGCGGCAACGGCAGGCTCTCGACTGGATGTGGAACCTGATCGATTCCGGATTGAGGCATTTTTTCCGGGAGCACCCGGCAGTGCGCCGCGATTTGCCCGAATGTACCGAAGCGGTAGGCGATGGGAAGATGACGCCCACCGCCGCTGCTTATCGTTTATTGCGCGATCTGGACTGAAGCGGGAATGGAATTCTGGAATTCTGGAATCCCGGGACCCCGGGATTTTCTGATTTTGTTTGATTTACTTATTGGGAGGAGTCTACACGATGCATGACATCATCCAGCAACTTGAAGGAAAGCGCGAGGCGGCACGGCTTGGCGGCGGCGCGAAGCGGATCGACGCGCAACACAACAAGGGCAAATTGACCGCGCGGGAACGCATCGACGTTCTGCTCGACCCCGGTTCCTTTGAAGAATGGGACATGTTCAAGGAACACCGTTGCGGCGACTTCGGCATGTCCAAAACGCACATTCCGGGCGACGGCGTCGTCACCGGCTACGGCACGATCGACGGCCGCCTGGTCTTCGTCTTTTCGCAGGATTTCACCGTTTTCGGCGGCGCGCTTTCCGAGGCGCATGCGGAAAAGATCTGCAAGATCATGGATCACGCGATGAAGGTTGGCGCTCCGGTCATCGGCCTGAACGACTCCGGCGGCGCGCGCATCCAGGAAGGGGTCGCCTCGCTCGGCGGCTATGCCGACGTATTCCAGCGCAATGTGATGGCCTCGGGCGTCGTGCCGCAGATTTCGATGATCATGGGCCCGTGCGCGGGCGGCGCGGTGTATTCGCCGGCGATGACCGATTTCATTTTCATGGTCAAGGATTCCTCATACATGTTCGTCACCGGCCCGGATGTCGTCAAGACCGTGACCCACGAGGACGTTACCGCCGAGGAACTGGGCGGCGCGATCACGCATACGACCAAATCCGGCGTAGCCGACCTGGCCTTTGAAAATGACGTCGAGGCGCTGGTCATGCTGCGTCGCTTCATGAATTTCATCCCGGCGAGCAACCGCGAAAAGCCGCCGATCCAGCCGACGCTGGATCCCGCCGACCGGATCGACTACTCGCTCGATACGCTGGTGCCGGATAGCGCGAACAAGCCCTACGACATGAAGGAGCTGATCATCAAGATCGTCGATGATTGCGACTTCTTTGAACTGCAACCCGACAACGCCAAGAACATCATCATCGGCTTTGCGCGGATGGAAGGCCGCACGATCGGCATCGTCGCCAACCAGCCGCTGGTGCTTGCCGGCTGCCTCGATATCCGTTCCTCGATGAAGGCGGCGCGTTTTGTGCGCTTCTGCGATGCCTTCAACATCCCCGTCGTCACCTTCGTCGATGTTCCCGGTTTCATGCCCGGCACCGCGCAGGAATACGGCGGCATCATCAAGCATGGCGCCAAGCTGCTCTACGCCTTTGCCGAATGCACGGTGCCCAAAGTCACCGTCATCACGCGCAAGGCTTATGGCGGCGCCTACGACGTGATGAGTTCCAAGCACCTGCGCGGCGACGTCAACTTCGCATGGCCATCGGCGGAAATCGCGGTCATGGGCCCCAAGGGCGCGGTTGAAATCATTTTCCGCGAAGAAAAGAACGATCCCGCCAAGCTCGCCGAACGCGAAGCCGAGTACAAGAGCAAATTTGCCAATCCCTTCGTTGCCAGCGCGCGCGGCTTTATTGACGATGTCATCATGCCGAACGAAACGCGGAAACGGATCTGCCGTTCGCTGGCGATGTTGCGCGACAAGCAGTTGGAAAACCCGTGGCGCAAGCACTGCAACATTCCGCTTTGAAAGCGCCCCGGAACTACTGACCGAATCGGAAAAACAAATGTTCAAGAAAATACTTATTGCCAATCGCGGCGAAATTGCCTGCCGCGTGATCAAAACCGCCCGTCGCCTGGGGATATTGACCGTTGCCGTCTATTCCGAGGCGGACAAGGACTCGCGCCATGTCGTCATGGCCGACGAAGCGATCTGCATCGGGCCTGCACCATCGAAGGAATCGTATCTGAGGATGGACCGGATCATTGACGCCTGCAAGGAAACCGGCGCTGAAGCCGTGCATCCGGGCTACGGTTTCCTGTCGGAAAACGAGGAATTCGCGCGCCGCCTGGAAGAAGAAGGAATCGTCTTCATCGGCCCGAAACACGCCTCGATTGCGGCGATGGGCGACAAGATCGCCTCCAAGAAGCTCGCGTTGAAAGCCAAGGTCAACACCATCCCGGGCTATAACGACGTCATCGAAACACCAGAGAAGGCTGTGGAAATCGCCAGGGGTATCGGCTACCCGGTGATGATCAAGGCTTCCGCCGGCGGTGGCGGCAAGGGGCTGCGCGTCGCGCACAATGACGAGGAAACCTTCGAGGGCTTCTCTTCCTGCCGCAATGAAGCGAGAAACAGCTTCGGCGACGATCGCGTATTCATCGAGAAATTCGTCCTTGAGCCGCGCCATATCGAAATCCAGGTGCTCGGCGATGCGCATGGCAACTGCGTCTATCTGTGGGAGCGCGAATGCTCGATCCAGCGCCGCCACCAGAAAGTCATCGAGGAAGCGCCCTCCTCCTTTCTCGACGAAGCGACCCGCAAGGCCATGGGCGAGCAGGCGGTGGCCCTGGCCAGGGCGGTCGATTACCAGTCCGCCGGCACCGTCGAATTCGTCGTCGGCGCCGATCGCTCGTTCTACTTCCTCGAAATGAACACCCGCTTGCAGGTCGAGCATCCGGTCACCGAAATGATCACCGGCATCGACCTGGTCGAACAGATGATCCGCATTGCCGCTGGCGAAAAACTCTCCTTCACCCAGGGCGAAATCAAGCGTGACGGCTGGGCGATCGAATGCCGGATCAATGCCGAAGACCCGTTCCGGGGCTTCCTGCCCTCGACCGGGCGGCTCGTCAAATTCATCCCGCCGGAAGAGAAGGAAGACGAAGTGCGCGTCGACACCGGCGTCTATGAAGGCGGCGACATCTCGATGTTCTACGACTCGATGATCGCCAAGCTGATCGTCCACGCCCCGACCCGGGACGAAGCAATCATCCGGATGCGCAATGCGCTCAACAGTTTCGTCATTCGCGGAATCAACTCCAACATTCCGTTCCAGGCCGCGCTGATGCAGCATCCACGCTTCCAGTCCGGCAACTTCAACACCGGCCTCATCGCCGAGGAATACCCGGACGGCTTTTCGATGGAGCAAGCCCCGCACGACGACCCGGCCCTGCTGATCGCGGTCGCCGCCTTCGTGCATCGGCGCTATATCGACCGCTCCGCCCGCGTTTCCGGTCAATTGCCGGGACACGAGCGGCGCGTCGGCGACGAATGGGTCGCGCTGTGGAACGGCCAGTACCACCCGGTCATCGCCCGCCCCGCCGAAGGCGGCTACATGATCGAGTACAAGGGCAAGAAATACAGCATCCGCTCCAACTGGCGCCTCGGCCAGCCGATCTTCCAATGCACCTACAACGGCCAGGAATGCACGCTGCAAGTCGAGCGTCATCACATGAAGCACCGGATCTTCCACTGGGGCACGCAGGCCAACATCATCGTCGTCACCGCGCATGCGGCGGGCATGCTCGCCCTGATGCCGGAAAAACCGGAACCCGATCTCTCCCGCTTCCTGCTCTCTCCGATGCCCGGCCTGCTGCGCGAAATTTGCGTCGAGGAAGGCGGGGAAGTCAAAGCCGGAGAAAGAATCGCGGTCATCGAAGCGATGAAGATGGAAAACATCATCAAGGCCGAGCGGGAAAGCAAGGTCAAGAAGATCGTCGCCAAGGCAGGCGAAAGCCTTTCGGTCGATCAGGTGATCATGGAATTTGAATAAACTTCCTCCCGGAAAACCCGGCAGGAACGGCCACGAGGAAAGCTCATCCCTCGTGGCCGTTTTCGTTTTGGAAACTCTTTGAGTCACCCCAACCTGAAGGTTGGGGATTCCTCGACACAATGTGGGGCGCCTTTGGCGCCTGCTGCGCCATGTCTCGCTGACCCCGCCATGAATGGCGGGGATTGCGCTCGACAGGTGTTCAAGGAGAATATTTTCTAAATCTGTTTAAATAATATTTCGCTACAGTAAAAAGTTTTAGTCAATAATTATTTAAATAGATTTAGAAAATTTTCGTCCGGCGCTGTCCAATTTCCCTCCCGTGGATAGGTGGCAGCGGAGCTGACGAGGTGCTGGCTTTTGAAACCTCATTTCCGGCGCGAATGCGCCGCATTTCAACGCGAAACCTGCAAACCCCTGCCCCTGCGGGGCACTCCCTTTCCAAAGAGGGCTTGATTTGCGGCGCTTTGCGCCGGAGTTCATTATTGCCGGATGAATAAACCACCGCAGAATCGAAGGCAATCCGAAGTAACTCCCATTCCTTGCAGGGTCTTTAAGAAAGATTTGACGGAAATCAAGCAATTCCCGCAGTGGGCAACCTACATTGTCGGTCAAGCCCGCCTGGGCCAAAAAACATTGAAAGATCACATTTCGCAATGGATATCTCCAGCATTATTGTCAGTCCGCATCCCGAGAGCGTCGAGAAGGTCAAGGCGTGGCTCAGCACAGTTCCCGGTGTTGAAACGCACGCGACGGCTACGGATGGAAGAATCATCGCCACGATTGAAGCAGACACGGACGAAGAAGCTGTCCGTACCTATGAAAGCATCGGCCGGCAGGATGGTGTGCTGTCGGTCTCCCTTGTCTATCACCAATATGAACCTGATCCGAATGAGGAGGTCTGAAGATGAAACTGACACGCCGTGATTTCATTAAAAGCAATGCGGTTGCCGCCGCCGCAAGCGTCGCCGGCATTACGCTTCCTGCCACCGTCATCGCACAATCCAGGCCGCAGCCCGAAAAGGTGTTGCCCGGACAGCAAAAACTGGAAGGCGTGCGATGGGATAAAGGGGTCTGCCGCTACTGCGGCACCGGCTGCGGCGTCCTCATCGGCGTCAAGGACGGGCGCGTCGTCGCCACCCAGGGCGACCCGGATGCGCCGGTCAATCGCGGCCTCAACTGCGTGAAGGGCTATTATCTGGCGCAGATCATGTACGGCAAGGACCGCCTGACCAAGCCCCTGCTGCGCATGAAAGACGGAAAATTCGACAAGAACGGCGAATTCAGCCCGATTTCCTGGGATCAGGCTTTCGACATCATGGCCGAAAAGTGCAAGGCCGCGCTGAAGGAAGGCGGCCCGCGCGCAATCGGCATGTTCGGTTCCGGCCAATGGCTGATCTGGGAAGGCTACGCCGCAGTCAAGCTGATGAAGGCTGGCCTGCGCACCAACAACCTCGACCCGAACGCCCGCCACTGCATGGCCTCGGCGGTCGTCGGCTTCATGCGCACTTTCGGTATCGATGAACCGATGGGATGCTACGACGATGCCGAACATGCGGACGGTTTCGCGTTGTGGGGCTCCAACATGGCGGAAATGCACCCGATCCTCTGGTCGCGCATCACCGACCGCCGCCTCACCGCCAAGCACGTTCGTGTTCATGTGCTCTCGACCTTCTCGCATCGTTCCTGCCAACTGGCGGATAACGAGTTGATCTTCAAGCCGCAATCCGATCTGGCCATCCTGAACTATATCTGCAACTACATCATCCAGAATGGCGCGGTCAATCAGGATTTCGTCAGCAAGCATACGAAGTTCAAGAAGGGCGTCACCAACATCGGCTACGGCCTGCGTCCGAACCATCCGCTCGAACAGGCGGCGACCGACAATGGATATCCCGGCCCGGACGGCAAGCCCAAGGGCGATCCGAACAAGGCGACGGACATCACTTTCGATGAATTCAAGGAATTCGTCTCCGAGTACACCCTCGACAAGGCGCATGAGATTTCCGGCGTGCCGAAGGAAAAACTCGAAGCGCTGGCCAAGATGTACGCCGATCCGAAGATCAAGGTCACGTCCTACTGGACCATGGGTTTCAACCAGCATACGCGCGGCACCTGGGTCAATAACATGATCTACAACGTGCACCTGCTGCTGGGCAAGATTTCCGAGCCGGGCAACGGCCCCTTCTCGCTGACCGGCCAGCCGTCTGCCTGCGGCACGGCGCGCGAAGTCGGCACCTTTGCCCACCGCTTGCCGGCGGATATGGTCGTCATGAATCCGAAACACCGCGAAGCGGCCGAGAAAGGCTGGAAACTTCCGGCAGGCGTCGTCCCCGACTGGGTTGGCCTGCACGCGGTTGCGCAATCGCGCGCGCTCAAGGACGGCAAGCTGCTCTGGTATTGGACGAGCACGACCAACAACATGCAGGCCGGACCGAACATCAACGAGGAAACCTACCCCGGCTGGCGCAATCCGAAGGCGTTTGTCATCGTCTCCGACGCTTACCCGACCGTTTCGGCAATGTCTGCCGACCTGATCCTGCCCTGCGCGATGTGGGCAGAAAAGGAAGGCGCATTCGGAAACGCCGAACGCCGCAGCCAGTTCTGGCGGCAGCAGGTCAAGGCGCCGGGCGATGCGAAATCGGATCTGTGGCAATACATCGAGTTCTCCAAGCGTTTCAAGACCGATGAAGTCTGGCCAGCCGAGGTTCTCGACAAGGCGCCGGAGTACAAGGGTAAAACGCTGTACGACGTGCTCTTCGCCAACGGCGCGGTCAACCGCTTCCCGGTACAGGAAGCCGCGAAGGTGAACGTTCATGCCATCCAGAACTACACCAATGACGAGTCGCAAGCCTTCGGGTTTTACGTGCAGAAAGGCTTGTTCGAGGAATACGCGTCATTCGGGCGCGGACATGCGCATGACCTGGCCGATTTCGATCTTTACCACCGGGCTCGTGGCTTGCGCTGGCCGGTCGTTGACAGCAAGGAAACCCTCTGGAGATTCCGCGAAGGCTACGACGTCTATGTTCCGAAGGGCGAAGGCATCCGCTTCTACGGCCACCCGGACGGCAAGGCGGTCATCTTTGCGCTGCCCTACCAGCCTGCTGCCGAACAGCCGGACAACGAATACGATCTCTGGCTTTGCACCGGTCGTGTGCTCGAACACTGGCACACCGGTTCGATGACGCGCCGGGTGCCGAACCTGCACAAGTCGATGCCGGAGGCGCTGATCTACATGCATCCGGACGACGCGAAAAAACGCGACATGAAGCATGGCGACCTAGTGAAGGTCTCCACGCGGCGCGGCAACATCCAGTTGCGTGTCGATACGCGGGGACGCAACAAACCGCCGGTTGGGCTGGTATTCATCCCGTTCTTCGATGAGCAGCGCCTGGTTAACAAGCTCACGCTGGATGCCACATGTCCGCTTTCGAAGGAAACCGATTTCAAGAAATGCGCATGCAAGGTCGTGAAAGCCTAGTGCTTTTCCTGTTTCGGCTTTTTCTGAGTATCTGCCGGTGTGCGACACGATAAGCCGCACACCGGTGGCTGCATTCTCCGAAGGTATCGTTTCTTGCCATGACCACCGATCCATCCGAAAACGTCTATCATCCTCCGCGTCCACGGCGGCGTCAGTTTATTGCTGATACCGTCAAAATGGCCTGCGGGGTTGGTGTTTTCGGCTTGGGGCTGGGGCTTTACTCCAGGCAATCGCAGGCGCTTCCCACATTGGCCCTGCGCCCGCCTGGCGCAATTGCCGAGGATAAATTTCTCGGCGCCTGCATTCGCTGCGGCCTGTGTGTGCGCGATTGCCCTTATGACATTCTCTTCCTGGCTACACCCGAATCGGATGTGGCGACCGGAACCCCTTATTTCAACGCGCGTACCGGCCCCTGTGAAATGTGCGTAGATAATCCCATTCCGTGCATTGCCGCCTGCCCGACCGGCGCGCTGGATCATGCGCTGACCGACATCAATCTGTCGAAAATGGGCATTGCCGTCATCGTCGACCAGGAAACCTGCCTCAATTTCCTCGGGCTGCGCTGCGACATCTGCTACCGCGTCTGCCCCGTAATCGACGAGGCCATCACCCTGGAGCTCCTGCCCAACACCCGCACCGGGCGGCACGCGCTCTTTCTGCCGACCGTGCATTCCGAACACTGCACCGGTTGCGGCAAATGCGAAAAAGCCTGCATTCTCGACGAAGCTGCGATCAAGGTCTTGCCCATCGCGCTGGCCAAAGGCAAGATCGGCGAGCACTATCGCCTCGGCTGGGAAGAAAAACGCAAGGCGGGCCACGCATTGATCAATGAGAGAAGCGTTGTCGAATTGCCCGACCGCCTCCCGGAAGGCGTCGTGCTCGAAAACGATCCCAAGGATCCGCGCAACCGCGACAGAAGCCTCGCCAATGATGTTGCCGCAGATTCGCCGCCCGAATTCGGCAGCGCCATTCCGAATTTCGTTCCCAGCGCACCGCCTGGTCTGGGCGATCCGCAACAACCACAGAAAGGCCGGCCATGAACCGCCCCGGCGCCGACGCGATTGCCGAATTCGGCTGGTTCTGGGCGCACCGCTGGCTGATCCTGCGGCGCGTCGTCCAGGTCGGCATCCTGCTGCTGTTCATGCTGACCCCGCTGGCCACCGCGATGATCGCCAAGGGCGATACCCGTCTGCCGTGGGCCAGCCTCAAAATCGTCAAGGGCAACCTTGCCTACAGCCTGACCCTCGATACATTGCCGCTCACCGATCCTTATGTCGCGCTCCAATCGCTCGTCTCCGGGCATCTGCCCGAGACGCTGGGCATCGTCGGCGTGCTGATCGTGCTGGTTTTCTATTTCCTGGTCGGCGGGCGCGTCTATTGTTCCTGGGTATGCCCGATAAACATCGTCACCGATCTCGCGGCGGCATTGCGCCGGCGCCTGAACATCAAGGGCAGCGCCCAATTGCACCGCAGTGCGCGCTTCTGGATGCTGGCGATGACGCTGATCCTCTCGGCGCTGACCGGCACCGTGATATGGGAATTGCTCAACCCGGTCTCGATGATGTTCCGTGGCCTCGTCTTCGGCATCGGTGCGGCATGGATGGTGGTGCTCGCAGTCTTCCTGTTCGACCTGTTCGTGATGAGCCGGGGCTGGTGCAGCCGGCTTTGTCCTGTCGGCGCTTTCTATTCGCTGATTGGACACTGGAGCCCGCTCCGCATTTCCGCGAGCAAGCGCGCCGCCTGTAACGACTGCATGGATTGCTTCGAAATCTGCCCCGAACCGCAAGTGATCCGCCCGGCGCTCAAGGGCGAGGAAAAAGGGCTCAGCCCGGTCATTCTCGCCTCCGCTTGCACCAACTGCGGCCGTTGTATCGATGTCTGTTCCAAGGATGTATTCAAATTCGGCACGCGCTTTGCCCGTTCGGCGTCGCTGCCAGATGCGCCAAACCCGACCAACCCAGTTTGAAAACCTTTGATGTGGAGGGAGAGCAACCATGAAACACGCACTGAAACTATCCATCGCCGTTCTCGTAACCTGCTTCAGCTCCTTGAGCCTTGCCGACGACGCAGCGCATTCCCTGCGCGGCGCCGACGTAAGCGCTCCTGACGCAAGCACCCAGCAATATCAGGAATTTGTCGGCAAACGCCCCGGAACCCAAAGCCCGATCGAGCGCTTCTACAGCACGCAACCCCCGGTCATTCCGCATGCTGTGGAAAACTTTGACGAAATCAACCTTGAAGAAAACCAGTGCCTCGACTGCCACGGCGGGGCAAATTACGTCAAGAAGAATTCGCCGAAGATAGGCGACACCCACTTCTTCGACCGCGAGGGCAAGAAGACGCCGGAAGCCACTGCCGCACGGTATAACTGCGTGCAGTGCCACGTTCCGCTGACCGATGCGCCGCCGCTTATAGACAACACCTTCAAGGGCGATCTGATCAGCAAAGTCAGCAAGGGAAGCGCTCCCAAGGCGAGCAAGAAGAACTGATCGACTCGAACGTTCCAGGTAAAAACAAACGGCAACCGCGCTTACGCGCGGTTGCCGTTTTTCCTTTGGTGTGAAGAAATATTAGAGGCTGACGGTCTCCGCCGTTTTGGAAAATTCCCCGATCTGGTCGAAATTCATGTAGCGGTAAACATCTGCCGCCTTTTGATTGACGACGCCCACCTGTGCCAGATATTCCGAGGTCGTCGGAATTTTGCCCATCAGCGCACAGACGGCGGCGAGTTCGGCGGAGCCGAGATAGACGCGCGTGTCGATTCCGAGGCGGTTCGGGAAGTTGCGGGTGGAAGTCGACATCGCCGTCGAACCCTTGCGTATCTGCGCCTGGTTGCCCATGCACAGCGAGCAGCCGGGCATTTCCATCCGCGCGCCGGAAGCGCCGAGCACGCTGTAATAGCCTTCCTCGTTCAGGATCATTGCGTCCATCTTCGTCGGCGGCGCGATCCAGAGGCGTGCCGGAATGTCGCTCTTGCCGTCGAGCACCTTGCCGGCGGCGCGGAAATGGCCGATGTTGGTCATGCACGAACCGATGAACACTTCGTCGATTTTGTCTCCGGCGACTTCGGAAAGCAGCTTCACATCGTCCGGGTCGTTCGGACAGGCGAGGATCGGCTCCCTGATCGCGTTCATGTCGATTTCGATCACCGCCGCGTATTCGGCGTCGGCGTCCGGTGTCAGCAGTTTCGGATCGGCGATCCACGCTTCCATAGCCTTGATCCGGCGCGCGAGGGTGCGGCGGTCTTCGTAGCCGTTCGCGATCATCCACTTCATCAGCACGATGTTCGAGCGCAGATATTCGATGATCGGTTCCCTGGAAAGCCGCACCGTGCAACCGGCGGCGGAACGTTCGGCGGAGGCGTCGCTGAGTTCAAACGCCTGTTCCACCTTCAGGTCGGGAAGCCCTTCGATTTCGAGGATGCGGCCGGAGAAAATATTTTTCTTCCCCTGTTTCGCCACCGTCAGCAAGCCTTGCTTGATCGCGTAGTACGGAATCGCGTTGACCAGGTCGCGCAGGGTGATGCCTTCCTGCATCTTGCCCTTGAAGCGCACGAGCACCGATTCGGGCATATCGAGCGGCATCACGCCGGTGGCCGCAGCGAACGCGACGAGGCCGGAACCGGCGGGGAACGAAATGCCGATCGGGAAGCGGGTATGCGAATCGCCGCCGGTGCCGACGGTGTCGGGGAGCAGGAAGCGGTTGAGCCAGCTATGGATGACGCCATCGCCCGGACGCAGCGCGATGCCGGCGCGCGCGGAGATGAAGGCAGGCAGGGTGCGGTGCGTCTTGACGTCGACGGGTTTCGGATAGGCGGCGGTGTGGCAGAAGGACTGCATCACCAGATCGGCGGAAAAGCCCAGGCAGGCGAGGTCTTTCAATTCGTCGCGGGTCATCGGGCCGGTCGTGTCCTGCGATCCGACCGAAGTCATGCGCGGTTCGCAATAAGTGCCGGGACGCACCCCCTTGCCTTCGGGCAGGCCGCAGGCGCGGCCAACCATTTTCTGCGCCAGACTGAATCCCTTGCCGGAATCCATCGGCGATTGCGGCAGGCGGAAGAGGGTAGAGGCCGGCAGCTTCAGCGCCTCGCGCGCCTTGGCCGTCAGGCCGCGCCCGATGATCAGCGGAATGCGTCCGCCGGCGCGCACCTCGTCGAGCAGCACCGGCGTTTTCAGCGCCGCCTCGGCGATCATCGCGCCGTTTTTCATCGCCTTGACGCTGGCCTTTTCGCGGTCGATGAAGAGTTCGATTTCATCGCCCATTTCCATTTGCTCGACATCGATTTCGATCGGCAGCGCGCCCGCGTCTTCCTGCGTGTTGAAAAAGATCGGCGCGATCTTGCCGCCCAGGCAGACGCCGCCGAAACGCTTGTTCGGCACGAAGGGAATATCCTCGCCGGTCCACCACAGCACTGAATTGGTTGCCGACTTGCGCGAGGAGCCGGTGCCGACGACATCGCCGACATAGGCGACCGGATTGCCTTTCGCCTTCAACGCCTCGATCTGCTTGATCGGGCCGCGCGAACCGGGCTGGTCGGCGTCGATGCCGGGACGCGGATTCTTCAGCATCGCCAGCCCGTGCAGCGGAATATCGGGACGCGACCAGGCGTCCGGAGCGGGGGAAAGATCGTCGGTATTCGTTTCGCCGGTGACCTTGAACACCGTGATTTTGAATTTTTCCGGCACTTCCGGGCGCGAAGTGAACCACTCCGCATCGGCCCAGGATTGCAGCACCGCGCGCGCGTTCCCGTTGCCCTGTTCCGCCAGTTCGCGCACATCGTGGAAATAATCGAACATCAGCAATGTGAATTTGAGCGCGTTGGCGGCAATCGCGCCGACTTCGGCATCGGCGAGCAGATCGATCAGCGGCTTCACGTTATAGCCGCCGAGCATCGTACCCAGAAGTTCGGTCGCCTTGGCGCGCGAGACGAGCGGGCTTGCCGCTTCGTTCCGGGTGATTCTTGCCAGGAATTCCGCCTTGACCTGCGCCGCGTCGTCGACACCGGCGGGAATGCGGTTCGTGAGCATCTCAAGCAGGAACGCTTCTTCTCCTGCGGGCGGGTTCTGCAACAACTGCACCAGCGCCTCGGTTTGCTCCCTGGAAAGAGGGAGCGGCGGAATGCCCTGCGCTGCGCGTTCGGCAGCGTGTTGGCGATAGGCTGCTAACATCTTGGATCCTTTCTGTGCCAAGCGGAAAAATGAGATTTTATGATGTGCTGCGTCTTATGGGGAATTTAATAAGGG
The DNA here is from genome assembly GCA_009780885.1 of Betaproteobacteria bacterium. Classification (GTDB taxonomy): domain Bacteria; phylum Pseudomonadota; class Gammaproteobacteria; order Burkholderiales; family Rhodocyclaceae; genus WQZF01. The sequence continues at coordinate 17,855 of WQZF01000019.1, forward strand.
GCGCCGGGGAAGGAATGGAAGTAAAGGCACTGCAATCAGCGCTTCCATCGTCGAGGCAAGTCTTATATATTTTATAAAACATAGAACCTGAAATCAACCTGGGAATGATCCGTTTGAAGCAGAAAATCCTGGCGTGCGGCCTCCCTTGTTTCACGGCAAGCGCAAAAACGCCGCCGCTGCCGACGGATCGGCGCTGTCCAGATGCGGGATAAGGCCCAGAAGCGGCGCGTCGAGACGCTCGCGCAAGGCTTCCAGATTCTCGTCGCGGCGGAGCATGTGGGGATCGACCGTGTTGGCGACCCAGCCGGCCAATGTCAGGCCGCGCGCGCGGATCGCTTCCGCCGTGAGCAGCGCATGATTGATGCAACCCAGGCGCAAGCCGACGACGAGCAGGAGCGGCAGGCCGAATGCGCATGCGAGGTCGGCGCTGTCGAAATCACGGCCCAGCGGCACGCGAAAACCGCCGACACCTTCCACCAGCACCACATCGCAGCTTGAGGAAAGATGCGCGAAGGCGGAAAGAACCGGCTCCATCGTAATGATGCGCCCCTCCTCGCGGGCGGCAATATGCGGCGCGACGGGCTGGGCGAAGCACCAGGGATTGACCCATTCGCGGGGCAAGGCTTGCAGCGGCGAGGACGCGGCGCGCAGCGCGGCGACATCTTCGTTCTCGCCCGTCTCATCGCAACCGGCAGCCACCGGCTTCATCCCGGCGGCGGAAAACCCGGCAGCGCGAAAGGCGTGCAGCAACGCGCAAGTGACGAAGGTCTTGCCGATTTCGGTATCGGTTCCGGTAACGAACCAGGCGGAAGGCTTTTGGGCCGGTGTGGGAGGAGTGGAATTCATTTCGTTCATGAAGAAATCAATACTCGATTCCCTTTCGCGCCTGGACGCCTTCCATATAATAATGCTTCACTTCTTTCATTTCGGTAACCAAATCCGCCGCTTCCAGTATTTCAGGAGGAGCGTAGCGTCCCGTAATAATGATTTCCATCGGTTCAGGCTTGCGTTTCAATAATTCAATCAATTCTGCCGAACTGAAAAGATTATAATAAATGGCGATATTGGCTTCATCGAGCACGAGCATATCGTATTTACCCGATGAGATCACAGCCGATACCTCTTCCAGTCCCTTGCGGGCAGCGTCGATATCGTCTTGCGTCGGGGCATTGACGATGAAACAATTTCTCCCGTATTGCTTGATCTCCAGTGAGGGCAAGTGCTCACGAATGGCAAATGTTTCAGAGTATTCCTGCCCCTTGACGAATTGCGCAATAAACACTTTCATTCCGGCCCCGGCAGCGCGTAATGCCAAACCGAGCGCTGCTGTGGTTTTTCCTTTTCCGTTTCCGGTATATACCTGTATATAAGCTTTCATTTTCTTGCCCTGGGTTTTTGATAGCTCGATTGAATTATATTTGCCGGATGGCGCTTCCCGTTTCCAAAACAGGAACACCGGCGCAATAAAGAAGAACATCGTAGGAAAGCGGCAAGCCTTCAGCGGCGCGTTCCTTTTCGTAGGCGGCCTCCAGCGAGCGCCAGGCGTTTTTGCCCATCATTCCGGGGCGGCGTTCGGGGCCGAGGGTGTTGGCGCCGATGGACTTGATCGCACGGAGGAGTTGTTTCAGTTCCGGGTAATGGCAGACGATCCGTTGCCGCAAGTGGATGATGTTCCGAAAACCCGCGCTGGCGAGAGCCTCCTCGATCGTTTCGGGGGCGAGGAAGGAAAGGGTGTGGCGGTAGCGGTCGATTCCGGAAAAGGCGCGGGTGAGTTCCGCGAAGGTGGCGGGGCCGAGGGTGGAGAAGGCCAGCGTGCCGCCGGGGCGCAGGATGCGCTTTGCTTCGGCGAGGGTACGGGAGGCGTCGCACCATTGCAGCGCCAGGTTGGACCAGTACAGGTCGAAGGAGGCCGGAGGGAAAGGCAGGACTTCGATGTCGGCGGCCAGATAACGAGACCGGCGCGAAGGATCGCGTTGCAGGGCGCGGGCGAGCATGGCCGGGGAGAAGTCGAGCAGGGTCAGGCGCGCCTGCGGCCAGGAGGCGCTCAGATGAAGCGCGCCGGAGCCGGTGCCGCAGGCGGCGTCGAGCACATCGCGCGGCGGCTTCTCCAGTGCGTCCCTGAGCAGGGAAAGGAGCGCCTTTCCGGCTTCCCGCTGCGCCGTTGCCGCGTCGTCGTAGCTGTTTGCGGCGTGTTCGAAGGCGTTGCGGATCGCGGGGCGCTGGGCTTTCATCGCCGCCCCCGCGTCTGGGGAGTGGCGATGCTTGCGTCAAAGGCTGCCAGCCGCGCGGCGAATTTTTCGGGTTGCGAGAGAAAGGGCGCGTGTGCCGTTTCCGGGAAAACTTCGAGCGCCGCTTGCGGCAGATGCTGCGCCAGCCATTCGCTGGCGGCGACGGGGGCGAGCGCGTCGCGTTCGCCGTGGATCAGGAGGGTGGGAAGGCTGATCCGCGTGCCGGCGAGCGCGGCGCGCAGGTCGGTCTGGCGCAGCCAGTCCAGCCCTTCGGCCAATCCGCGTGGATCGGGCGGCGGAGTGATCTCCCGCGCGGCAATCAGCGTCTGGCGCGTCTGGCGAAGGCGGGCGTCGCGCTGGTTGACGAGCGCCGCGAAGCGGGTCAGCGCGGCTTCGGAATCGTGCGCCACCGCTTCGGCGAAGGCGGTGAATACCGCTTCCGGCTGCGCGTGGGGCCAGGCTTCGCGTCTCACAAAACAGGGCGTCGCGCCGACCAGGGCCAGGCCAACCAGATGTTCCGGACGGGAGAGCGCGGCCTGCAACGCGATTTGCGCGCCGAGCGACCAGCCGCACCAGAGCGCGCCTTCGGGCAGGGCGTCGAGCAAGGCTTCGGCCAGCGCCGGGGGCGAGGTGGGGGCGAAGGGGGAAGCGCCGTAACCGGGGAAATCGACGCGGTAGATTTTCTGGAACGGAACGTCCCCCGTTTTGTTTTCCGCGTACCGCGCCAGTTGCAAGAGCGTCTCTTCCCAGACGCTTGCCGCGAATCCCCACCCATGCAGCAGCACGAGGCAGCGCCCGGTTTTGCTGGCCGTTTCGGTGCGGTGAATCGCCGGGCGCATGGGTGGAGTTCCGGGGGGTTTATGTGGGGAATTTTCTAAATTTAGTTAAATTTGCTTCGGCTACCGTAGTGATTTTCAAACTGCAATTAAAACACTAATTTAGAATTTTCCATCCTTCCGTTTCAGGCGTTGCCGAAGAAGGTGCGGACCCGGTCCATCCAGGATTTCGCTTTCGGGTTGTGGCGGTGGTTGCCGTCGGCGAGGCTGATTTCTTCGAGTTCGCGCAGCAGATCCTTTTGGCGGTCGGTCAGGCGCACCGGGGTTTCGACGACGACGTGGCAAAGCAGGTCGCCGTTCCGGGTGGTGCGCACGCCCTTGATGCCCTTGCCGGCCAGGCGGAAGATTTTCCCGGTTTGCGTTTCCGGCGGAATCTTCAGGTTCGCCATGCCGTCGAGGGTCGGAATCTGGATTTCGCCGCCGAGTGCGGCGGTGCTGAAGCTGATCGGCATTTCGCAGTGCAGGTCGTTTTTCTGGCGCTGGAAAACCGTATGCGGCAACAGCCGGATCTGGACGTACAGGTCGCCCGGAGGCCCGCCGTTCATGCCGTGTTCGCCCTCGCCGGTCAGGCGGATGCGGTCGCCCTCGTCGACGCCGGCGGGGATTTTCACTGCCAGGGTCTTGTGCTGCTTGATGCGTCCGGCGCCGTGGCACTTGCCGCAGGCTTCGGCGACGAAGCGCCCGGTGCCGTGGCATTTCGGGCAAGTCTGCTGGATCGAGAAAAATCCCTGTTGCAGGCGTATCTGGCCGTTGCCGTGGCAGGTGGGGCAAACCTGCGGCTCGGTGCCCGGCTTCGCGCCGCTGCCCTTGCAGTTTCCGCATTCTTCCATGGCCGGAATGCGGATCTTGGTTTCCGTACCGAAGGCGGCCTGTTCCAGCGTGATTTCCAGGTTGTAGCGCAGATCGGCGCCGCGATAGGCGCCGCCCCTGCCGCCGCCGCCACCACGCCCGCCGAAGATTTCATCGAAGATGCCGCCGAAGGCATCGGCGAATCCCGCGCCGCCAGCAAAACCACCGCCGAAACCGCCCATTCCGGCCTGGGGATCGACCCCGGCGTGCCCGAACTGGTCGTAGGCGGAGCGTTTCTGCGGGTCGGAAAGAATTTCGTAGGCTTCCTTGGTTTCCTTGAAATGCTCCTCCGCCTTCGGGTTGTCCGGATTGCGGTCGGGGTGGTATTTCATGGCCAGCTTGCGGTAAGCCTTCTTGATCTCGTCCTCGGAAGCATCGCGGTTGAGGCCGAGGATTTCGTAAAAATCGCGTTTCGTACTTGTTGCCATCTGTTTGCCCTGTTTCGTTTCATCCCGGAAAAAACGGGAAAGTTTGTAGGATGGGTAGAGCGCAGCGAAACCCATCATTGACCACAAACCAAATTTGCGATGGGTTTCGCTGTCGCTCTACCCATCCTACGCCCTGCCCGGAAAAAACGGGAAAGCGCGAAAGGCGTATGAAGGAATTCCCCATACGCCCGCGCCGGGTCGTTTTAAGCCGCCTTTCGCTTTCTCTCCCGGCGTCTTGCGCCGGGAGAGAAAGCTGTTTACTTCTTGTCGTCGACTTCGGTGAATTCGGCGTCGACGATGTCGCCCTGGTCTGCGCCCGAAGCGGCATTTCCGGCGCTGCTGCCAGCATTGCCGCCGGATTCGGCTCCTGCGGCGTTGGCCTGCTCTGCCTGCTGTTGCGCGTAGACCTTCTCGCCCAGCTTTTGCGCCGCCTTGGCCAGCGCCTCGCTCTTCGACCTGATTTCTTCCAGGTCGTTGCTGCGCACCACGCCCTCGGCCTCTTTCAGCGCCGCCTCGATCGCGGATTTTTCGTCGCCGGAAAGATCCTTGCCGTACTCATCCATCGACTTCTTCACCGAGTGGATCAGCGCGTCGCAGGAGTTGCGGGCATCGGCCAGTTCGCGCGCCTTCTTGTCCTCTTCGGCGTGCAGTTCGGCGTCCTTGACCATTTTCCGGATCTCGTCCTCCGACAATCCGGAGTTTGCCTTGATCGTGATCCTGTTTTCCTTGCCGGTGGCCTTGTCCTTCGCCGAGACGTGCAGGATGCCGTTGGCGTCGATGTCGAAGGTGACCTCGATCTGCGGAATGCCGCGCGGGGCGGGCGGGATGCCTTCGAGATTGAACTGGCCCAGGCTCTTGTTGCCCGAGGCGATTTCGCGCTCGCCTTGCAGTACATGGATCGTCACCGCGCCCTGGTTGTCGTCGGCGGTGGAGAAAGTCTGGCCCGCCTTGGTCGGGATCGTCGTGTTCTTCTGGATCAGCTTGGTCATCACGCCGCCCAGGGTTTCGATGCCGAGCGAGAGCGGGGTCACGTCGAGCAGCAGCACATCCTTCACATCGCCTTGCAGCACGCCGCCCTGGATCGCCGCGCCGACAGCGACGGCCTCATCCGGATTGACGTCCTTGCGCGGCTCCTTGCCGAAGAACTGCTTGACCTGCTCCTGCACCTTGGGCATCCGCGTCTGGCCGCCGACGAGGATCACGTCGTCGATGTCGCCCGGCTTGCAGCCGGCATCGGCCAGCGCGGTTTCGCAGGGCTTGATCGTGCGGGCGATCAGATCCTCGACCAGCGCCTCGAACTTGGCGCGGGTGATCTTGTAGGTCAGGTGCTTCGGCCCGGAAGCGTCGGCGGTGATGTAGGGCAGGTTGATTTCGGTCTGCTGGCCGGAAGAGAGTTCGATCTTGGCCTTTTCCGCCGCTTCCTTCAGGCGTTGCAGGGCCAGCACGTCCTTCGAGAGATCGACGCCCTGTTCCTTCTTGAATTCGGTGACGATATAGTCGATCACGCGCTGGTCGAAATCCTCGCCGCCGAGAAAAGTGTCGCCGTTGGTCGCCAGCACTTCAAACTGGTGCTCGCCGTCGATTTCGGCGATTTCGATGATCGAAATATCGAAGGTGCCGCCGCCCAGGTCATAGACGGCGATTTTCTTGTCGCCCTGCTTCTTGTCCATCCCGAAGGCCAGCGCCGCTGCGGTCGGCTCGTTGATGATGCGCCGGACTTCCAGCCCCGCGATGCGGCCCGCGTCCTTGGTGGCCTGGCGCTGGCTGTCGTTGAAATAGGCGGGAACGGTAATCACAGCCTCGGTGACGGGTTCGCCGAGATAATCCTCAGCCGTCTTCTTCATCTTGCGCAGCACTTCGGCGGAAATCTGCGGCGGCGCGATCTTCTTGTCGTGCACTTCGACCCAGGCATCGCCGTTGTCGGCCTTGACGATCTTGTAAGGCATCAGCGAAATATCCTTCTGGACTTCCTTTTCCTCGAAGCGGCGGCCGATCAGGCGCTTGACCGCGAACAGGGTGTGCCTCGGGTTCGTGACCGCCTGGCGCTTGGCCGGCGCTCCGCACAGCACTTCGCCGTCGTTGGTGTAGGCGACGATCGAAGGCGTCGTGCGCGCGCCCTCGGAGTTTTCGATGACTTTCGGCTGGCCGCCTTCCATCAGGGAGATGCAGGAGTTGGTGGTGCCCAGGTCAATGCCGATGATTTTTCCCATTGTGGTTCCTTTCCATGAAATTCGTTGCGAGAGACAAGTCAGAAATGCAGTACTGCATTGGAAGTGGAGGCGAAGGCGCGTTTTTCAAGCGGGGAAGGCGAAAAACGCGCGGCGGCCCTTCAATCTTTCTGTTCCTTGGCGACCACGACCATCGCGGGGCGCAAGGTGCGTTCGGCGAGCCGGTAGCCCTTCTGGAAGACCTGCGCCACGGTGTTGTCCGGAGTCCCAACGCTTGCCGGAACGACCGACATGGCCTGGTGGCAGTTCGGATCGAAGGTTTTGCCGACGGGATTGACTTCAACGATACTGGAGCGCTCGAAGGCCGAGACGAGGTTCTTCAGTGTCAATTCAAGGCCGGAACGCAGGGAGTCGGGGTTGCTGTCGGCCAGCGCCATTTCCAGCGTATCCTTGACCGCCAGGAGGTCGATGGCGAATTTTTCGACCGCGAACCTGTGCGCCTTCACCACGTCTTCCTGCGCGCGGCGGCGCGTGTTTTCCACCTCCGCCTTTGCCCGCATCCAGGCGTCGTGATTTTCCGCCGCCTTCTGCTCGGCCTGGCGCAACTGTTCCTGCAACCCGGCAAGCGGCGCGGCCTCCTCGATGCCCGCCACCCCGATCTCCGTTTCAACAGAGGCCTCGTCCGTGCCGCTTTCCATACTTGCCGCCTGCTGCGGATCCTTTGTATGCTCCGATTTGTGTTTACTCATGCAAAATTCCTCAGGTTTTGGTAATACTTGCTCGTTAGGTAGGGGATAAACAGGGTTTTTCAAGAGAGGCTGCCAAAAATTTCTTCGGCGCCAGAGGGAAGGCTGTTAGGATATAAGAATGGCTGACAAAACACCGGCAGGCGAAACGCCGCCTGCAACCATTGGGAAATACCAGGTCTTGCGGCAAATCGGCAAGGGCGCGACGGCCATCGTCTATCTGGCGCGCGACCCGGACAGCAATACCGAAGTCGCCGTCAAGGTCATTTCACTGAGCGGATCCAACGCCGCGCGCTCGCGCCGCCTGTTGAGGCTCTTCCAGACCGAAAGCCGCGTTGGGCTGCGCCTGGAACACCCGAACATCGTCAAGGTTCACGAAAAGGTGCTCGAAAAGGATCGCGCCTATATCGTGATGGAATACATCGAAGGCAAGGCGCTCGACCAGTTTGTCGGCATCGACAGGCTCCTGCCGATGCACCGGGTCGTCAGCATCATCTTCAAATGCTGCCTCGCGCTCGATTACGCCTACCGGCAAGGAGTGGTGCATCGGGACATCAAGCCGGCGAACATCCTGATCGACTCCGAAAACAATCCGAAAATCACCGATTTCGGCCTCGCGCTCGACCTGCAACCGAGGGAAGGGCGCGACTCCACCTTCATCATGGGCGTCGGATCGCCGGCCTACATGTCGCCGGAACAAATCAAGGCGTACCCGCTCAACCAGAAAACCGATCTCTACTCGCTCGGCGTGATTCTCTTCCAGCTTTTGACCGGGCGTCTCCCCTTCCGCGCCAAGAAGCCTGCCACGCTGATCTACCGTATCCTCAACATGGATACCCCTTCCGTCTGCGCGATGAACCCGAACCTGCCCGCAGGGCTCGATCCGGTCATCCAGAAGGCGATGGAAAAGGATCTCTACTCGCGCTACCAGAACGGCGCCGATTTCGCCAAGGATCTTTCAGCGGTGCGTTACCAGATCCTGAAGGACGACGACGTCGACGAAAAGGAAAACGAAGCCCGCTTCCAGCGCTTGCGCAAGATGAATTTCTTTGTCGATTTCGACGACATCGAAGTCTGGGAAACCCTGCGCATCTGCACCTGGCGGCAATTCCCCGAAAAGTCGATTCTGATCGAGGAGGGAGAAGAAGGGCGCAATTTCGGCATCATCTTTGAAGGCGAAGTCGAAGTCTCCTGCGAGGGGCGCATCCTCTATCGCCTCGACGCAGGCGAAGTGCTGGGCGACCTCTCCTTCCTGCATCCGACCAGCGCCAGGCGCCACACCACGGCCGTCGCCATGACGCCGCTCTCCTACCTCGAAATCAACGGCGCGGCGCTGGAACTCTCCTCGGAAGAATTGCAGGATCGTTTCAACAACACCCTCCTCATCCGGGTGCTCGACCGCCTCAACGCCTTCAACCGCCAACTCGCCCGAAGCGGCGCCCCTGCCGCCAAGGGCGAGCAAACCACCTCCCGCACCATCGGCAAACTGGAATTGCTCCCGGAATAAACCCCTGGAGCGGTTTCGATTTATTCACCCGGCAATCAAGGGCGGACAAGACAGAGGCCGCATCCGTAGCAGCAGACGCCTCGTAGGGGACGCCGCCCTCGGCGTCCCGCCTGCGCAATGATCGAAATGCCTGCCCTACGGGACGCCGAGGGCGGCGTCCCCTACAATTGCCGGGCGAATAAGGGCCGGTTCAATGGCCTGTTTTCTAAATTTGACTTAAGAATTCGCCTCTAAAAACCACTACAGTAGCGAAACATTATTTAAGTAATTTAGAAAATTTAGCTCACCAACAGCCCTTCTTGGCGGTTCCGGAAACGTCCTGCCTGCCAATGCTGTCCAGCAAAAGGCTGCCGCAGGGATCCTTGGCCTGGTCGCCTGCCGGCGTCGCCGTGGCGCTGAATTTGGCGGGGTCGCCACTGGTCGTCGCCGGGGTCACGGTCAGCTTGACCTGGTAATACACGGCCCCGCCGTCGTTGACGACATCGAACTGGTTGGGAGAGGCCGAGGAATATCCGAGGAGACTGAGCGTATCGGCATAGCGGTTGTTCATCGCGTAATACTTTTCCTGGCGTGCCGCGAGATCGACGAGCGCCGATTTCGCGGTGGCCCTGCGCGCCTTCCGGATGCTGTCCGTATAGGCGGGAAGCGCGATTGCCATGATGATGGCGACGACCGCCACCACGATCATCAGTTCGATCAGCGTAAATCCCCGTGTGGCGTTCCGGCTGGGATAAAAATCGGACATCATTTTCCTTGCCCTCCTGAAATCAACGCAACTGTATCCAGTTCACCCGCTTGCTGCTCTTCTCGCTGGCCCTGAGAAAGACTTCGGTGGGCGTCACCTTTCCCGAGGCATCCTTGGTGATCAGGAACCACCGGCCCTCGACGCTGATCATCGAAGGAGCGCCGGTCGCGTTGAGCGGCAGCCGGTATCCGGAGGTGTCATTGAAATTGTTTGTGTACAGGCCGGCAATCCCGCCGCCGGTTTCCGGATTGAGCGCATAGGTGAATCCGGTCGCCAAGGTGGTGTTGCAGGAGGCTGTGTTATCGACTCCCGGAACCATGGTGCTGAAAAAGACGGCGCCAGCGCTGAGGATCGGGTTGTAAATGAGCTGCTCGTAGACGGTCAGATACCCCGAGCTATACGTCTCCAGATTCATGTACCAGCCATAGCGGTTCGCCGTGCCGCTGCACGAAGCCTGTCCGGCCCAGCAGACGCTGTTGTTGCTCAGCGCGTTCGTTTTGGAGTCGATCGTTTGCTGTACCAGCGAAGTGCGGTTGACCGGTTTTTCGCCGCTGTCCAGCGAGGCGTACTGCGCGCTCTTTTTCGCGTTCCACTGACTCATGTCCCAGTCCCAGATGCCATACAGCGTCTGGGCTGCCTTGGAATTGAGCTCGGCGGTGGAGAGGTAGCTGGGGATTTGCTGGCCCGTGCCGAAATTGAGCATGATTCTCGGAGCCCCGCCGCTTGAGGCGCGGGTGGCCGAGACCATGATCCTCGTGGTGATGGGCTGGTTGACCAGCGCAGTAAATATCTTGGTGACGCTGCCGCCGCTTCCCCAGAGGGAAGAATTGGAGCTGGAGATGTCGAAGCGCCAGATATTTCCCAGCAAGTCGCCGGCATAAACGTAATCGGCGATATTGTCGCCGTCCAGGTCGACGGCGGTGGTATAGGCGATCCCGTTGGGCGAGGCGGTCGTTCCGCTGCCGGTGCCGAGGAATCTGAAGCTGGGTTTGCCGGCGTCGTCGACGAGCATCACGTAGATTCCGGCTTCTCCCGAAGTTGCGCGGCAGTTTCCGTTCTTGACGTCGTTGGGCAGGCACCAGCCGTTTCCGAACACCGCGCCCCATTGCCCATTGTGGAAGCGCCGGATCACGGGCGTGCCGTACGTATTGCCCAGGGTTTTCCAGACCGGATCGTTGGCGTTGTAGGCCCACTCGCCGACCACCAGCGAGCCGGCATTGGCCTCCGAGAAACTGGAGGGATCGGTAATATCCAGCGCGTAGATCGTCGAGCCGCCGGCCCCCAGGCCGCCGACCAGCCATGTGTGCCATGTTCCGCCATAGAACAGGTCGCCGGTGCCGGGCGTAGCGTCGTTGAAATAATTGTGCCCGTAGTTCACGTTTGAAAAATCCATGCCGGCGGCATTGTTGTTGTGGATGACCTTCAGCACGGAGCCGGGCATGTACGCCAGCACTTCGCGCCCGTCGTTGAGATCCGTCTGATACTGGGATCCGGTGCTGTCATAGGCGCCGGAGCGGAAGCCATGCAAGAGGCCATCGTTGGAAGCCGCATAGACAACGTTCAGGCGGGTATTGAGGCCCCTTTTGAAATCTGCATAAGCCTGACCCGAATTTTCCGGCTGGGGAAGGTCGGGGTTCAGGGCATCGGTCCAGGCGCCCTTGTCGGCATAGATCGAAGGCGGGCCGACCCAGGCGGGGCCGGAGTTGATGATGTCGCCCAGCACGCTGGCGCGCGCCCGGAACAAGCCGGATCCGCTTGAGGTCTGCTCGTTCCTGCGGTCGCCGCGCAGATACTGGAGGCGCAATTCGCCCCGGTTGTCGCCGAGGTTGAGCGCGCTCTTCTGTTCGGTGCTCAGGTTATCCCAGCGAAGCGGGATGCCCTGCGTTCCGTTGTGCGCCAGGATCGCCCTGCTGTCGGTCGCCTGGGCGGTGACGCTCTTGCCGCCCGTGCTGTTGCAGGGGCCGCCGGTGAGCACACAGGAGGCATCCCAGTTGGACACCGGGTTGACGCTGACCTTGCCGGTGGCTTTCTGATAAACGAGATTGTTGGCCATCAGTTGCGAGGACCAGTTTCCAGGGTTGTACATGGAGATGTAGATCTGGGCGCCCGTCTTGTATTCATTGTTCGGCAAGCTGATGGCCGCCGAACCTTCCGAGTGGGAGGCGGGCGCCGCCTTGAAGCAGGTGATTTCGTGGATATTGTTGTAGTCGCCGGTCGAGGAGGAAAACCCGAAGCGGAAGGAATCGGGCATTGGCCCGTTCGCGCTGCTGATATTCTTGTCGATCAGTACCGGCTGGTAGATGCCACCGTTATAACTCCACCACAGGCTCAGCAAGCCGCCCTTGGTAATCCGCAGCTTGTAATTGATCGGCGTGGCCCTGTCCCGCGTCTTGGCGTCGGGGTTGCTGAGCGGCATGCTGATGGGCAGGAAGGTCGAAGCGCCGGAAAGCTCCGGATAGTTGTACTGGACCTTCTCGCTGGACTGCTCCCACATCTTGCTGGTTTTATTGTATTTATGGATCGTTCCGGTCTGGCAGGTCCTGCGGATGCCTTCGTCCTGTTCCCCCAAGCCCCAGGAAACTCCGCTGCTCGGGTAGTACGACGGATATTTGCTGTTGAGCGTTTTCCAGTTGACCGAACCCGCGCCGCGCATGCCGATGGTGTTGACGAGACCGTAGGATCCGGTATTGGTATTGTCGCCGGAGTTCAGGAAATTGCCCCATTCGTCCATTCCCAGTCCGAGGTAGCCGCCGATGATGCCCTCCCCCTGATAGCCCCGCGTCGGATTGGTCTGGTTGGAGCAACTGTAGCCGAGCGAGCCGCCCCGCGCCCCGAGGGAAACCGGCTGGGCGCCGTCGGTCAGGAAAAAGGCGATGCCGTCCGCTCCTATGTTGCCTTTCATTTTGTCACTCCAGGTATAGGTGGTGGAACCGTAGGAGTAAGTGGTAAAGGAGATCTGGACGCCTTCGTTGGTGGGAAAGGTGAAGTCGGAAACGATCCCGCCCGCCATTTGGTTAAGCGCTGGCGTCAGCCGCAGCGCGCCCTTGCCATCGGCTTCCTTGATGTTTGGGTACGAGTAGCCAGAGGAGTTACAGGCGGGCGGAGAACCGACGGTAACGGTGTTGACCGAGCCGGAGGTGCCGGCGGTCAGGCAAGCCATGTTGGGGCCGGTCCCGCCGCTGGTTTTCGGCATTTGCCAGCGGTTCTGGGTCGTCGATTTGGTGAAATCTTCTTCCACCGTGACCACGGCAGTCGAAATTGCCGAATAACACAGGAATGCCGGAGCAATTGCCCAGGGAAACTTTCGGGTAAATGATTTTTTCATTTCAGGGTTCTCCTAGGTTTGTTACCGTGGTTCCACCGCTGGAAAGACTCATCGCATAGAGGCTCTGCGTCACGGCGACGGTCTGCTGGTTTCCGCCATAGCCGAAGGCGGTGATCTGGTAATAATTGCTTTTGCCGCCGGATGCGGTCTGAAGATACTGGATGTGAAAGCCCGGGTTGCGGTAAAAGACATCCTGACCGCCCTCCTTGCCGGTTTGCCAGTATTTGGGATCCGAGGAAGGCTGGTATTCCACCCAGGTGCTCAACGGGGATTTATCCGGAGTCTTGTCCAGGGGAGTGAGGCGCACAGCCTGGTCGCAGATGGCCGGTTGCGCCAGGCGTCCGTCGTTGCAATTGCCCGAAGAGCTGCTGCTTTGCCTGAGCCACCATTCGGCATAGGCCATTGCGTTCTGGGCGGCCTGCAAGGCGCGGCCCTTTTCGCGGGTATTGCCGGTCATGGTGTCCTGCATGATGGCGGTGCGCACCATCATGAGCATCAGGAGATTCAGGAGGATCAGGATGATCATGGCGACAAACAGCGAAAAACCACGATCTTTCCGGGGGAAGCGCGTACAGGTTTTCATGAGGCCCCCATCAATTGAATGACATGCTTGATCTCGACAGAATCGGGTTGCCCCGGCTGCCCCATGAGCGGATTGGCAAAACCCATCTTCAGCTTGACCGCGCGCACTTCAGTCCAGTCCGAAACCTTGTCTGCACTGAGATAACGGGTCACCGAGCCGACCTCGCCGGTATCGTCGACCCCGTATTCCACGCCCAGCGTCTTCACGCCGCGCACCAGCACTTCTTCGGCCACTCCGGCGGCCGCTATGCTGCTGTCGCCCAGGGCGCAAACCAGCAGCTCCTCTTTCTCCCTGAGGTAGAAAAAATTGTCGTACACCCTCTCGATACCGGTCTGGTTGGAGTCTCCATGACAATTGAGCACCCTGCTCCCGCTATCGTTGGCCGGCGCCTGGAAGCGGATGCGGACCGATTTGTCGTCGCCAAAAATGACCGCGCCTTGCGTGTAGGGAGCCTTCGCCGGGAAGGTGTAGTTCCTGAGTTCCAGCAGATCCGTGGCAACGAGCGGGATCGGGAAATACCCGGCGGGCTGGATGAAATTGCTCAACATCGCGATGGCGTTTCTCTGTCTCTCCTGAATCTCGGCGATGCCCGCCTGGCTCCGCACTGCGGACTGCGTATTCACGTAGATCATCAGCAGCCCCGCCACCAGGAAAAGTCCGAGCACTATCGAAATCATCAGCTCGACCAGGCTGAAGCCACGCTGCCGGGGCAGAACGCGGAAGTATCTTCCTTTCATGGGAGCTCCTTTCACTGTTGTACCACCAGGGTGTAGCTACGGAGGTTCGGCGAGGACAAATTGCGCTCATCGCTGTAATGATCGGCAGCGCTTTTGAGCTTTTTTTCCTGCCATGAAACCGTGATCGCGCAAAGATATTGCGGACTCGTCTCCCCTGCGCCTGCGGTGCCGGGCGCCTGGGCGCATTTCACTTCCCCGGCGCCGTTGGGCAGGTACTTCGCCAGCCGGGCGCCCCACTCCTTCAGATCGAAAGCCGCCATGTCTGCGGGGCTACAGGGATCCTTGCCAGTGCAGTCGACATTTGCCTTGCCAATCGCCGGCGTCAATGTTTCCCCGGAAACCTTGACGGACGCGCCCGGTTGGAATCCGGTTGCCGTTCCCATGCTGTCGGTTCCTCCCCAATACGCCTGGTTGGCGCTGATCGAGGCGGCCAGGCTTTCGGCCAGCATCGCGGCAGCGCTGCCGACGCCCGCAGATCCCGCATTTGCCAGGGTCACGACCTGGATCCCGGCCAGGCCAAGCAACCCGACAGAAACCACGACCAGCGTAATCAGGACTTCCAGCATCGAAGTGCCTGCGTGCCTGCGGGGCAAAACCATCGTTTTCCAGTTTTTCATCAGCATGTCTCCTTGTCCGTGTTATCCGTTTCCTTGTCGCGCAAAACCTGGACGCCTCCGACGCCGGACATATACACACAACGCTTGTATTCATCCTTGCCTTCGACATTGAAGACGAATTTGCCGCTGTAATCCTTCGGAGAGACTCCCATCCGGTTGAAACACAACCAGTTATGCTCGGAGACTTTGGAAAAAGGGAAATACGTTGCGCTCTCCGAAGAAATCCTGCCGACAACCTGGATGGGACCTGCATCATCAATGTCATTGGAGCTGCAACCATCCTTCGAGACGGCGACAAGCCAGCCGCCTCGCCAGTCACTCACATCGAGGCATCCCGAGGCGTCGTCGTTGGCCGGACAGACAATCGTCGACAAGCCGGTCTTCAGCGCATTGCTGCGCGCCAGCTCGATACTGTCCTGCAAGGACCGGACTTCCTTGGAAACATTGTTACTGAGGATGAGGTTCCGGAAGGACGGAAGGCCAATCATGGCCAAAATGGCAACAACGGTGATCGTCACCAGTAATTCGATCAAGGTGATCCCTTTCAGTTTTTTCATGGTCGTTTCACTCCTGTTCGATTCGAGCCCCAAAAAAAAAGCCCCGGAACAACAAACCCCGAGACCTTATGCGCGTATTCTCCCCCAGAGAATCAGGGGATCACAATCGACTTGTTTTTTGATCTAGGTAAAAAGTCGCGTTTATGGCATGGTTAATGCTTTCTATGTGATCTTTTGCATATTTTGAATGGCAGGCTTGCCGGCTTATTCGCTTGGCAATCAAGGGGCGGCTCTTCAAGGGGATCGGAATGGGGGCGTGAAGCGCATTCCGCCGGAATTTCGGGCTTCGCTTCCCCTGCTCCAGGCGATGTCCCGGTTCCGCAGAGCGAAATTCGCCGGGCGACCGGGGACGGTCGCCCCTACACCCAACCCATGCCCTGGATCCTGCACAAGATGTAGGATGGGTAGAGCGCAGCGAAACCCATCGGAATTCCAGAGGAAGAAATGATGGGTTTCGCTGCGCTCTACCCATCCTACATACTTAAATAATGATTCGCTACAGTATTGATTTATACAAATGAATTCTTGATTCTAATTTAGAAAATCAGGAAACCCCCGCACCGGAATCCAGACAAGAATATGGCGGAAACAAAACTCCGTTTCCGCCATATCGGCAGGTTTTCAGACCGTCAGGTCGATTTGCTGCATTGAGCCGACCTTGCCGTTTTCCTGGAGGAAGACGCCCGAACTGCGCACGGAACCCTGCAACTGGTTGCTGGCGTCCTTGATGTCAAAGGGCGTCGCGACGCGGCCAAGGAAGAGCGCGCCGACATTGGCGTCCTTCAGGCTCAGCAGGACATCGTTGCCGTTCGAGTCGCGCGTCCAGAGGCGCAGTTGCGCGAAAATCGGGTCGTTCTCGTCGATCCAGCCGTTGCCGTCCTCGTCGTAGGCGGCCAGTTCGGCAAAGCCGTCGCCGGTCTTCGCGCCGAAGAGTTCGCTGCCGTCGTTGACCTTGCCGTCGCCGTTCCGGTCGAAGACGAGAAAGCCGCTGCCGCTGGCGACGAAGTTGATGAAATCCTTCGAGCCGTCGCCGCTCAGGTCGAACTCGAAACGCTGGTCGCTCAATTGCGCCGCCGTCCCGTTGAAATTGAGCACCAGCGGGTCTTTCGTCCTCGGCTGCGTGGCGGTGATCGAAGTGTAGCTCTCTTCGTGGTACGCACGTGCCATCGTCATTTCAAGCCGGAAACTGATCGACTGCCCGTCCGAAGTTTTCACCATCCCCTGCGCGGCGAAGCTGGAGACTTCGGTTTCGGTGTACGAAGTCGAACGCTCGTAGACGAGCAGTCCTCCGTCGCCGCCGCCGCCCGATGGCGCGGGCGATGCGCCGCCGCCGATCGAGGGAACGCTGATGTCTTCGAGCTTCACGTCCTTGCCCGTCATCGCTTTCAGCAGCGCCATCAGCAGTACGATCTTCGGATCCTTGCTGGCGGCCTCCTGCCCGTTCTGGATTCCCTGTGCCATGCTCGCGGCATTCGCGGAATTGTTGAGAAGGCCATTGCCGGAATTGTTTTCCCGTTGGCTTTGATTGCGGGCCATCTCGGAGAGCATCGTCCGCGCCGATTCCATCCATGCGCTGTTGGGATTACCCGCCTGTGCGTTGGCCTTCCCGAAGGCGGCACGCTCCTGAGCGCTGGCCGCGCGTGTGGTTTCGATGGTTTCGCTGCTGGTCGTGGCGCGATGCGCGCTATCCATGCGCACCTGGCTGCTGTCGATTTTCATGGGGGTTTTTCCTTTTCTACTGTCGTCGTTCGTTCAAAAACTTACGGCAGAAGAAAGGAAAGGTTGAGAAGGCAGCGCGCAGATTTTTTGCTTATTCTTCAGGGCTCACTGTAATAATCCTGCGCAATGGAATGAATTTTCAGGGTTTTCCCTTCGGAAAAAAATTCTTCATTTCTGCTGCGCTGTTCCACCCAATCGTGCAGGTACGGCTCGACCAGGTCGGCAAGCGTCGCAATCCACGAAGGCGATTCGTTCAAGGCCGGGATGTAGTGAAACTCCTTCCCGCCAGCGCGCAGGAACGCGATCTTGCCTTCGATCGCGATTTCTTCCAGCGTCTCCAGGCAATCGGCGACAAAGCCGGGACAAATCACATCGGCGCGGATCGTCCCGGCGCGTCCGTGCGCCTGCAAGGCCGGCGCGGTGTAGGGTCGCAGCCATTCGGACGGACCGAAGCGCGACTGGAAAGTCACGTAATACTGCTCCGGCGGCAAGGCCAGCTCCGCCGCCAGAAGGCGCGCGGTTTCCCGGCATTGCTGGTAATAGGGATCGCCCTTTCGCACCGAGGAACGCGGCATCCCGTGAAAGCTCATGAACAGGCGATAACCCTCCTGCGGTTGGCCAAAATTACGCCAGTTTGTACGCACTGTCTCCGCAAGCGCGGCGATATAGCCGGGATGATCGAAAAAATCGCGGCAGTAGCGAATCTCCGGCTGGTGGCGCGTGCGCTGCATCCAGCCGCAAAGCACATCGAGCGCGCTGCCGGTCGTGCTGGCAGAATATTGCGGATAGAGCGGCAGCAGCACCACCCGCCGTACCCCGGCAGCATGATGCCGCGCCAGGGTTTCCGGGAGGCCCGGCGAGCCGTAGCGCATCGCGTGCTCGACGATGAAATCCGAATAACCGCGCGCCCCGAGCAGCCCCTGCAAAAGTTTCGCCTGGCCTTCCGTATGCGCGCGCAGCGGGGAGGCGTCCTCGCGCCAGATGCTCGCGTATTTCCGTGCCGACCGGGCTGCCCGGAAAGGAAGAATCATTCCGTACAAAATCGGCCACCACAACAGGCGCGGCAACTCGACCACGCGCGGATCGCTCAGGAATTCGCGCAGATACCGCCGCAAGGCCGAAGTCGTCGGCGCGTCCGGCGTGCCGAGATTGACGAGCAGGATCAGCGTCCTGCCGTCGATTTCGGCTTCAAGGGGAGGTTCGGGAAGATAGCGGGGCATGGTCGGCATCCGGGCGGTTTTGCAAGGCAGGAATCATTCTACCCGCTTGCGAAATTCGATCAGGCCCGCAGGAGACAATGCCAATCGCCCCGCGCCTTCCTCCGGCGCAAAAGCGCCGCACGGCAAATCCTCCCTCCCAGAGGGAGGTGGCGCGAAAGCGCCGGTAGGAGTGCGCGAAAGCGCATCGCGTGAAGGACGAGCTTTTCGTAGGGCCGAAGGGAGATTTGCCGCCCGGTGGCAGCAACCGGGTGATTTCGGGCGACCACAGGTCGCCCCTACAAAACCCCGGCTTCGGACGGCCTGTGACCCCCCATTCCCCGTAAAACTCCGGCGCAAAAACGCATCACTTGGGGAAAACGCTTTTCGTGGCGCATCGCGTGAAGGACGAGCTTTTCGTAGGGGCGACCGTCCCCGGTCGCCCGTGCTGCCGGTGGCAATGCAAGCTCCGGACGGGCGACCGAGGACGGTCGCCCCTACATTTCCCCTTCCTGCCACCAAAAAAATGATCTGTATAGACTCGACACATAGGTAACAAATGTGCCAAGACATGGGTAACACTTTTGCCGTCATCTTGGGAACGGGAGAACGGCGATGTCTTGGAAGGAGCAAACGGTGTTTGAGCAGCGGAA
>WQZF01000020.1 GCA_009780885.1 Betaproteobacteria bacterium
CGGCTGGACGTCCGCCCGATCCTTGGAACGGAGTTGTACGTGGGGAATGGGAAGGATGCGGAGGAGATGATGAGGAACGGGCGGTATTGCGGGGCGTTCAAGGTGGCTCCTTAAACTCAACCGCCCCGCCCTTCGGGCACCCCTCCACGGAGGGGAATTGGACAGCGGCGCTCTTGAAGAGCGCCGTTGGTTTTATCTCCGGCGCGAAGCGCCGCAAGACAAAGCCCCCTTTCCAAAGGGGGTGGCGGCGAAGCCGTCGGGGGTTTGGGGGTTGAAACCTCATTTCCGGCGCTTCGCGCCGCTCGACGGGGAAGCGCAGGCGCATATTGCGGGCAAGATGCCCGAAATACCTGAATCCGTGGCGCTGCGTGTTGGGAAGATACGGTGATTTCTGCTAACCTTCGCAGGTTCACCGTATTTTGGCGGCATCGAAACAGGATTGATTGATGACTTTCAGCGCAGCGCCCCCCGACTCTATTTTTCCCCCCCTCAGAATCAAGGATAAAACACTCCTCCCCATCGTCCAGGGGGGAATGGGCGTGGGGATTTCCGCGCATCGGCTGGCAGGCTCCGTTGCCGCCGAACATGCGATGGGAACGATTGCCAGCGTCGATTTACGCCGGCATCACCCCGATTTGATGGAGAAAACCGGACGCTCGCGCGACCGCGCCGCGATCGAGGAGGCCAATCTGGTGGCGCTCGACCGGGAGATCTGCGCGGCGCAAAAAATCGCCAGTGGACGCGGGATGATCGCGGTCAATGTGATGCGCGCCGTGACCCAATATATCGATTATGTGCAACAGTCCTGCAAATCAGGCGCCGAGGCGATTGTGATGGGGGCGGGGCTGCCGCTCGATCTTCCGGAGATGACGAAGGATTTTCCGAAAGTGGCGTTGATCCCGATTTTGTCGGATGTGCGCGGCGTGGTTCTGCTCCTGAAAAAATGGATGCGCAGGAACCGCCTGCCCGACGCGATCGTGATCGAGCATCCGAAGCATGCCGGCGGTCATCTGGGCGCGGCGAAAAAGGAAGACATCGGCGATGCGCGTTTCGATTTTTCGACGGTGATTCCCGGCGTGCTCGAAGCCTTCGAGAAAATGGGGCTGGCGCAGGAAAAAATCCCGCTGATTCCCGCCGGCGGGATCAATTCGCACCAGCAGGTGAAGGAATTGATCGGCATGGGCGCTTCCGCCGTGCAATTGGGAACTGCGTTCGCGGTGTCCGAGGAAAGCGATGCCGATATCGAATTCAAGAAAGTCCTGGCGCAGGCGCGCAAGCAGGATGTGGTGGAGTTCATGAGTTGTTCCGGCCTGCCTGCGCGCGCGGTGAAAACACCGTGGCTGGAAAAATATTTGCGGCGCGAGGAAAAATTACAGGCGGCCACCAACACCAACCATAAATGCACGTTGGCCTGGGAATGCCTGTTGCAATGCGGGCTGCGCGATGGAATCGCGAAATTCGGCCAGTTTTGCATCGACAACCAGTTGGCCGCCGCAGTGCGCGGCGATGTCGAAAAGGGGCTGTTTTTTCGCGGATCGGAAACGCTGCCCTTCGGTTCCGCAATTCGCCCTGTGCGCGAGTTGATCCAGTATCTGCTGACCGGCGAAAAACCTCAATTGGCGTAGGATGGGTTTCGCTTCGCTCTCTCCATCCTGCAGATGAATATCAGGAAATACTCGTCGCGCGGGCGATGGCGTCGCCGAACAGGTGGACGAGAAGCGTGATCAGCGGCAGCATCAGGAAATACAGCCGCATCATGAAGCGGATGCGGCGATTGGCATGTGGCAGTTCCATGAAATGGTCGATGACCATGCGGCCCTTGATGCCGATGATCGCGGCAACCAGCAGGGTGATCCCCAGCCCTGCCTCGAAACTTGCTTCTGCAATCCATGCGCTCACGAGCGTCAATCCAATCAGGAAGATCCAGACGTAGTCGCAGCGGCGTTCGGGGCTCATGCTTCGATTCCTTTTTTTAGCGCAGCACGTAGAGCAGCGGGAAGATGCCCAGCCAGGCCAGGTCGATGGCGTGCCAGTACGAGGCGAAGGCTTCCAGCCCTTCGTAGCCCTGCGATGAATAGGCGCCCATCTTGGTGCGCACGAGGACAAAGAGAATTCCCAGGCTGCCCCAGAAGACATGCACCAGATGGTTCAGCGTCAGGTAGTAATAAACGGTGAAGAAGGCGCTGCTGCTGATGCGGATTCCCTGGGAGGTATACCACCGGTATTCAAGGAATTTCACGACGAGGTACGAGAGCCCCATCATGAGCGCCAGGAAAAGCCAGCGTATCGCGCTCTTGATCCGGTCGCCGCGTACTGCGTGCAATGCCCGGACGACGAAAAAGCTGCTGGTCAGCATGAAAACGGTGTTGGCCGTGCCCGCACTCGTGGCAAGCCGCGTCGGGCCTTCCTGGAAGACCGCAGGAAAATGGGATTTGGCAAGGAAGTAAACCGTGAACATCAGGGCAAACTCGGTCATCTCGCAATAGATGCCGACCCAAATGCCCTTGTTGCCGGGGATGCGTCCCTGGGCTTCGGAAAAAATCGAAATCCCCCTGGGCGGGGGGAGCGTGGCGATTTCCGTCATTCGCTTTCCTGGAAACGGAGAAAGAAATGATTAAATGCCTGGCAGCCATCGAGGGCTTTGATGCACATCGCTTTTTCGCCCTGTCATCATCCGGAAACACACGGATCCGATACTCTCTGTTATCGCGCCCTCCAAAACCCTCTTGCTAGAATGTGCGTCGATCCTTCGCCGCCTGTGGCGAGCCCCTCACAAACCGGATATCCAAGGAAAACACCATGTCCCGCCATACCAAAATCGTTGCCACACTCGGTCCTGCCTCTTCCGATCCTGCCACGCTCGAAGCCTTGATTCGCGCTGGCGTCGATGTCGTGCGCCTCAATCTTTCGCACGGCAAGGCGCAGGATCATATCGACCGTGCCGCGCTCGTGCGGGAAATTTCTGCGCGTGTGGGCAGGATCGTCGGGATCCTCGCGGATCTGCAAGGCCCGAAAATCCGGATCGGCAAATTCGAGGCCGGAAAAATAACGCTGGAACGCGGGGGGCGTTTTATTCTCGACGCTGCCTGCGAACTCGGCAACGCCGAGCGCGTCGGCCTGGATTACCGGGATCTGCTGAGGGATGTCGGCCCCGGCTCCGTGCTGCTGCTCGACGATGGCCGGATCGTGCTCGATGTGGAACGGGTTTCCGGCAGCGAAATCCATACCGTCGTGCGCCACGGCGGCGAGCTTTCCAACAACAAGGGGATCAACCGCCAGGGCGGCGGGCTGTCGGCCCCGGCGCTGACGCCGAAGGATATGGAGGATATCCGCACTGCGGCCGCCATTGGCGTCGATTACCTGGCCGTTTCCTTTCCCAAGAGCGCTGCGGATATGTACATGGCGCGGCAACTGATGCGTGCTGCCGGCGGCAAGGCCCTGACGATCGCCAAGATCGAGCGGGTCGAAGCGGTTGCCGCACTCGATGAGATTCTCGATGCCGCCGACGGCGTGATGGTCGCGCGCGGCGATCTGGCCGTCGAAGTGGGCGACGCGGCAGTGCCGGCGCTGCAAAAGAAAATGATCCGCCTGGCGCGCAGCAAGAACAAACTGGCAATCACCGCGACGCAGATGATGGAATCCATGATCCAGGCGCCGACGCCGACGCGGGCGGAAGTTTCCGATGTTGCCAATGCCGTGCTCGACGGCACCGATGCAGTGATGCTCTCGGCGGAAACGGCTTCCGGAAAATATCCGGTGGAAACCGTCGAATCGATGGCGCGGATCTGCCTCGAAGCCGAGAAATCGGCCGAGATTACGCTCGATCGCGATTTTCTCGAACGCACCTTTACCCGGATCGACCAAACCATCGCGATGGCTGCGCTGTTTGCGGCCCATCATCTGGAAGTGAAAGCCATTGCGGCCCTGACCCAATCCGGGTCTACCGCGCTGTGGATGAGCCGACTGAATTGCGGCGTCCCGGTCTATGCGCTGACGCCGGATCCGCTGGCCCAGGCCAGGATGAGCCTCTACCGCGAAGTGCGCCCGCTGCTGATGCCGCAGGAAGGACGCGACCGCGATCAGTTGCTGCAGGACGCCGAAACCCTCCTGATTCAAAAGGGCATCGTGGAACCGGGCGATTTGATCGTTTTTACCATCGGCGAGCCGATCGGATTTTCGGGAGGAACGAACACCATGAAAATCGTCCGCGTCGGCGGCGCTTCGTAACGAGGCGTCTGCTGCTACGAATGCGGCCTCTGAATTGCCGGGTGAATAAATCAAAAACGCTCTGGCTTTTTTGAGGAATTTTTCTAAATTAGAATCAAGAATTCATGATTCATACTCACTACAGTAGCCAACTATTATTTAAGTAATTTAGAAAATCCGGGCCAAACACATACGCCGCCATGAAACGGCGGCGCAGTGTGGAAAGGATGCCTCGCTGCTGAAAGTTTCAGATGAAATCCGCGCCCCGTGTCCGGGTGTCGATCACGGTTCCGTCGGTGTTGACGAGTTCGACTTGCAGCGGCATTTGGCCCAGCGCGTGGGTGGCGCAGGAAAGGCAGGGATCGTAGGCGCGAATGGCGACTTCGATGTGGTTGAGCAGGCCTTCGGTGACGCGCTCGCCATCGAGGTATTCGCGCGCGACGCTGCGGATGGCTTCGTTCATCGGCTGGTTGTTGCTGGTGGTCGAAACGATGAGGTTGCACATCGTCACGAGATCGTCGTCGCCGACATGGTAGTGGTGGAACAGGGTGCCGCGCGGGGCTTCGATGATGCCGATGCCTTCGGAGGCGCGCTTTCCCTGGCGAAGCAGGTCATTGCCTTGCAGGTCGGGATCGTCGAGCATGTCGCGGATTTTTTCGGCGCAATGGACGACTTCGATCATCCGCGCCCAGTGGTAGGCCAGCGTGGCGTGATTGACCGGCTTGGCGGTGTCCATGAATTGCTGGCGCATTTCTTCGGCCAGCGGCGTGTCGATGAAGTCGCAGTTCTGCACCCGGGCCAGCGGCCCGACCTTGTACCAGCCAATCTCCCGGCCAAGCGCGGTGATGTGCGGAAACTTCATGTAGCTCCAGGATTTGACTTCCTCGGTGATCACTTTGTGGTAATCGCGGTTGTCGACCTTGTCGAAGATGATCTTTCTCTTCGAGTCGCGGGCGCGGAGAAGGCCGTCGTAGAGTTCGAGCGCGCCGTCCGGACGCACCAGCGAGAGAAGGTTGGATTCGCAGCGGGCAAAATTTTCGTAGAGCGGCAGGTTGCTGTAGTAGAGGCGCTTGCACAGTTCGACGGCGCCGACGCTCCAGTCGATCATCTGTCCGATGTCCTGCTTGAGGAAAGCGATTTCTTCCTTGTTGAGCGATTTGTGGATGCCGCCGGGCACGGAGCTGATGCCGTGAACTTTCTTGCCGGCGGTCAGGCGGATGACTTCCTGCCCGTATTTGCGGAGCAGCACGCCCTGGCGGGCGATATCGGGATATTCGGCGGCAACGTTCAGGATGTTGCGCTTGCCGACTTCGGCATCGAAGCCAAAAAGCAGATCAGGCGAGGCGAGGTGGAAGAAGTGCACGGCGTGCGATTGCAAAACCTGGCCAAAGTGCATCAGGCGGCGCATTTTTTCGGCGGTCGGGGAAATCTGCGGCGCACCGACGACCCAGTCGAGCGCCTTCGATCCAGCCAGGTGGTGGCTGACCGGGCAGATGCCGCAGAGGCGCTGGACAACGACCGGAACTTCCCAGTAGGGGCGTCCCTGGATGAAACGCTCGAAGCCGCGAAATTCGACAATGTGCAGGCGCACTTGATGCACATGATTGTTGTCGTCGAGCAGGATCGTGACCTTGCCATGGCCTTCGACGCGGGAAACCGGGTCGATGGCGATCCGTTTCAGGTTTTCGGGATGGGAGGCGGTTTCAAGTGCAAAGCTCATGGCGGTTCCTTGGTGGGAAGGCCCGCCGGAAATACTGTTCCGGCAGGCATGGTTCTGTTCGCTGGGTTTTTAAAACCGTGATGACGCGGACTCAGTCGTATTTGATCAGCGCATAGGAAAGGCGCGGAATCCGCCGGGTAACGAGCGCGCTGACAAACTGCCAGATGGCGTCGCCCGAAGGCGGGCAGCCGGGCAGGAAGTAATCGATACGCACGATTTCGTTGACGGGGCGCACCTTGTCGAGCAGGAGCGGCAACTCACGGTCATTCGGAATGCCGGGGTTCTCTATGGCGATGGCCGGGGTGCAGTAGGCTTCGGCCAGGCATTCGCCGACGTCGATCGTATTGCGCGCGGCAGGCAGGCCACCGTTGATCGCGCAGGCGCCGAGGGCGACCAGGGTTTTGCAGTTGGCGCGGAATTCGCGCAACACATGGACGTTTTCCGCGTTGCAGACGCCGCCTTCGATCAGGCCGACATCGCAGGGACCGCAGTGTTTGATGTCGGTGATCGGGGAGCGGTCGAAATCGACAATTTCGGCCAGTTGCAGGATGCGTTCGTCGATATCGAGCAGCGACATGTGGCAGCCGAAACAGCCGCACAGGCTGGTGGTAGCGATCCGTGGTTTCCGTGGGATGGATTCGGAGAGGGTTTTATGATGACTGATTTCGGTGCTCATTTTGACGCCTCCAGGGACGCGAGGGATACGACGGAGATTGGCGTGGCGTCGTAAGTGCGTTTTCCGATCGGAGTGGAAAAACCGACGTGTTTTTTCAGGATCGCGCCCACCGGGCAGATGTTCGCGGCGCGGTCGGCGGCGGAAAAATCGGTGTCGCCGAGCTTGCCGGTTCTGGAATTGATGCACAAGTGCTTTTTGATGCCGCGTCCGGTCAGCGCAAAGATGTGTTTCCCATCTACGTCGCGGCTGGCGCGAACGCAGAGTTCGCAGAAGATGCAGCGGTTGAAGTCGATGAAAACATCGGGGTGCGAGGCGTCAACGGTGCGGTCGGGCCAGAAATGCGAGAAGTGCGGATTCTGCATTTCGAGCTGGTAGGCGAGCGCCTGGAGGTCGCAGAAGCCGCTTTTTTCGCATCCGGGGCAGTAGTGATTGCCTTCGACGAAGATCATCTGCAACAGGGTGCGCCGCCGTCCGTTGAGTTCCGGCGTGTTGCTTTCGACTTCCAACCCTTCGCGCGCCCGCGTGGAGCAGGCGGAAAGGTAGCGTCCATTGGCCTTGACGACACAGAGCTTGCAACTGCTGTGCGGCGGGAAATCGGGGTGCGCGCACAGGTGCGGGATATAGCGCCCGGCAGCGGTAGCCGCTTCAAGGATGGTTTGCCCGGAAGTGAAGGCAACGGGCTTTCCATCAAGGGAGAAAAGCCGTGTTTCCCTTGCCTGGAGCGCTTCGCCGGGCGCCGATGGCGCGGTGGATTTCGGCGCTTTTGCGACGGATTCGTTCGTCATGACAATATCTCCCGTTCATCCTGAAAGTGGGCTTCGGTGTCGTCGCGATGCGTGATTTGCCGCGCTCTGGCCAATGCCTTGTCGAGATCGAATTCCGGCTCGAATTCAAAGGGTTGGAGGCGCTTGACGTAAACATCGGTGAATTTGGACATCGTCGTGATGACCGGGTTTCCGGCAGACAGCCCCAGGCCGCAGTGGCTCGAAGTTTTCAGAATGTCGGTCAGGCGCTCGATTTCCGAGAGATCGTAATTCGCGCCCTTGTTGTTGTGCATCTTGTCCATCAGGTTTTTCAGCAACGAAGTGCCGACGCGGCAGGGCGTACAGAAGCCGCAGCTTTCATGGGCGAAGAAATGCACAAAGTTGCGCGCCACTTCAAACATGTCGCGGTTGATGCCGAAGATCATGAACGAGCCAGCGGTGGAAACGTTCTCGAAGGCAATACGGCGGTGAAATTCGTAAGGGGCCAGGCAGGTGCCCGAAGCGCCGCCGACCTGCACCGCCTGCACGTTGCTTGCGCCGCAGTCTTCGAGAATTTGCGCAATGCCGATTCCGAACGGATATTCGTAGATGCCGGGCCGCGCGCAATCTCCGGAAATCGACAGGAGCTTCGTGCCCGAGGATTGCGGGGTGCCCGTGGCGGCAAATTCGTCGGCGCTTTCGGCCAGCACAAGGCAGGTCTTGGCGAGCGTTTCGACGTTATTGACCACGGTGGGTTTGCCCATGTAGCCGCAGGTGACCGGGAATGGCGGACGGATGCGCGGCGTGCCGCGCTTGCCTTCGAGCGATTCGATCAGCGCCGTCTCCTCGCCGCAGACATAAGCGCCAGCGCCGAGACGGATTTCCACGTCGAAGTCGAAATCTGCCTGGCGAAGGATATTCTTGCCGAGCAGGCCGAGTGTGCGGCGCTGCCTGAGCACGGCTTCGAGATGCGGAACCAGGTAGCGGTATTCGTAGCGCAGGTAGATGAACCCGCGTTGGGCGCCGATGGCGTAGGCGCACAGGGTCATGCCTTCGATCACATGGTCGGCGTAGCTCGTCAGCAATACACGATCCTTGAAGGTGCCAGGCTCGCCTTCGTCAGCATTGCAGACGACAAAGCGTTCCGGTCCGGGCGCCTTTTTCGCCGCTTCCCATTTGGTGGCGGTGGTAAACCCGGCGCCGCCGCGTCCGCGCAAATTGGATTGGTGGATTTCGGCAAGCAGTCCATCGCGTCCCTTCGCAACGGCGGCTTTCAGCGCCGACCCCGGATCGAGCCGGAACTTGAGCAACTGGTCGGAGCGCTGGATGTTGTTCTCGACAAGGAAAAATTCCTTCGGCCATTCCTTGACCGGCGCACGCGCGGCAATCAGGTTGCAAATCTCGCGGATCCGCTCCTGTGTGAGGCGGGTGACGGGAAAGCCATTGACCAGGAGCGCCGGCCCCTGATCGCACATCCCGGTGCAGGAAGTGGTGCCGACCGTGACTGCGCCGTCCGCAGAGCGGTGCCCAGGCTCCACGTTGAGAATACGGCACATCATCGCCATCAATTTCGGCGCACCGAGCATCCGGTCGGTGATGTTATCGCTGAAGAAGATGCGATATTGCCCGACCGGTTCGAGATGGAAGAAACTGTAAAACCCGGCAACACCTTCGACATGCGCACGCGAAATGCCCAGGGTCTCGGCAATCGCGGTCAGCGCAGGCGGCGGCAGCCAGCCCAGTGCGTCCTGGACGTCGTGCAGGATCTGCACCAAACATGAGGGATCGTGGTGATACCGCGTAATCGCATGACGCGCCGCTTGCTCCGGGGTCGGCGCGCGTTCCTTTTCGTGCATGACTCCTCCTTTTTGCTGTGGCGACTTCCTGGTTTGCCTGAACTCTACGGTTGATAACCATAGTGGTTCAAATTTTTTGTGTCTTGATATGAATTAAAACCCTATCAGATAACCGGAATTCCTGTTTTTTTACTTTCCTCATGGCTGTCTTGCTGATTGCATTTACTGCAAGCGAAAATAAACCGTAAACAGCATTTCCCTTTTCGCCAATACCGGGTCGGCGAAATTCGCGGCGCTGGCGCGAACTGCCCGTTGGGCGGCGGAGTCGAGAATTTTGTGGCCGCTGCTCGTAGCGAGCATGATGCCGGAAAGCTGCCCGGCGGCATCAAAATTCAGGATCAGCACCACATCGCCTTCGAGATTGCGCTCGATAGCCTCCGCTGGGTAAAAATCCATCGCATGCAGCTTGCGCCGCAACTGTTGCTCGGCCTTCTTCCTTTGCTGCCGTAGTTCCTGCGGCGTTGGCTGCACGGCCGGCCGGTCGGGAGGAGGTTTTGGGACAGATTCTTCCTGCCGCTCTTCGTCCAGCGTGTTCTTGAGTAGCGGTTCCGGAGGAACCGGAATCTGCGCGGCGGGCGTTTCGACCGGCGGCGGACGCAGGACCACCTGCAACGGCGGCGTTTTTTTCATTGCCGGCAAAAGCAGCGAAGGCGCAACCAGTATCGCCGCGTGCAGCAACAGCGACAGCACAAGTGCCAGATAAAGCGGACGACGGCCGGAACTCGATGATGGCATGTGCGGTTTGGGCGAGTGGCGCCTTGGGGAAATCGCCAGGAGGGCTGTCAATGGAATTGGGGCTGGAGTTGGCGTTATGATCGAAAAACGGGCGGCCCGGGAAACAGGCTGGAGAGACGGGCTGGAGAAACGGGCCATTGTCGCAGAAAGCGCGACAGGCAAGGACAGGACAAGGCGATGTTGAAAATGGCGATAAAGATACGGCAGGAAAGGCAAGGGAATTCCGATTCATCGGACAGGGATTGGCGCAGCAGATTTTTTGCATTCCTCGTGTTCGCGCTCTTTTCCTTTCCGGCGGCAGCGATTCAGCCCGATCCGGTGGCCTTCGGCCTGACCGTCGAGCGGGGCGACACGCGCGCAGTGAAACAATGGTTCGAGGCCGGGTTGAATCCCGAATATCAGGCCGATCGCATCGGTACCGGATTGATGATCGCCGCCTGGAACGGCGATATCGAAATGATGAAACTTTTCGTCGAGCATGGCGCCAATACGCGCCGCGCCAACAAGATGGGCGAACAGCCGCTGCAATTGGCAGCGTGGAACGGACATCTGGAAGC
Source organism: Betaproteobacteria bacterium (assembly GCA_009780885.1). Taxonomy (GTDB): domain Bacteria; phylum Pseudomonadota; class Gammaproteobacteria; order Burkholderiales; family Rhodocyclaceae; genus WQZF01. The sequence continues at coordinate 10,494 of WQZF01000020.1, forward strand.
GGTGAAGTGGCTTCTTGAACACGGCGCGACGATCAACCGTGGCAACGCGAACTGGAGCGCCCTGCATTATGCTGTTTTCAATGGGCATGAAGACGTTGCCCACTATCTTCTGGAGCATGGCGCGGATATCAACGCCCGTTCCCCGAATGGCACCACACCTTTGATGGTTGCTGCGCGCGAAGGGCAGGAAACGATGGCCAGGATACTGCTCCAGGCCGGCGCGGATACGCAGCTCAGTACCGACTGGAACGACACCGCGCTGAGCTTTGCGATGCGCTACCAGAATCTGCGGATCGGCAAGATGATTTCGACGCCGCAGGAATTCCAGACCGCCGTCAATGCCCCGCAGGAGGCGGCGCCGCCTTCCCGTTCCACCGCCGCACCGACCGAGGTCGAACAGCTTTTGCATCGGATCCGGGAGGCGGATGCCGCCGGCTTGCCGAGCGGAGAATTGAAGGAACAACTATTCACTCTCCTGAGCGAGCAATCTCCCCCATCCACGCCTCCGCAGCCCGAGCGCCTGCCCGCGAAGGATCCACAGCGCGCCTATCCGAAACCGGTTCCGCCGAAGTCGATGATCGTCACCGCCAAACGCCGCCAGCCCGGCAGTGAGAAGGTCGAAATCGAGTATGGTTCCCAAGTGCCGCATCTTCCGGGAAAAGGCGTCAAGGGGCCGACCAGAGGCGGAATCAACACAGTAACGCCGGGGCAGGTTTCTGACCTGCTGCGCCAGATCCGCGTCGCCGAGGCGCAGGGAGCGCCAACCGACGATCTGAAGCGTCAATTGGACGAGGCGCTGGCAAAGATGAAACAGTGAGAAGCACACAGGGCTTTTGGGGAGTCGTTTGAGAGCCATGCCCTCGACTTGCAAAAGTCATGAACAATGGAAACTCAACATCTTCGCAGGGGATGCCGAGGGCGGTGTCCCCTGCACCAGCATCCGGCCTGCGGACTAAAATTTTCTAAATTTACTTAAATAATATTTATCTACAGTAGTGATTTTTAATCAATAATTATTACAGTAATTTAGAAAATTGCCTCGATCTGTACACGATGCGCATGGAAATGACGCCCACCGGACAAGGGGCGGCGCAAACCCCGCAGTTGAAATCCGTGCTATCGTCTTGACAATTTTCCTTGCCTGCACGACATCGGGATTCCAAGGCCATTCGCAATAAACCCGTGGCCGGGAAATCGCGTCGGCAGCATAAAAAATCTTCGATAGAATCCGCCTCTCGAGCAACCCGACCGCCATAAAGGAGCAATATCTTGATTCCCACCTCCCAGCCGAAACTTCGCGCGGATTTCGGCGTTTTCCTGTTGCTGATCTTCATTGCTTCCGGCTTTGCCGGGTTGATCTATCAATCGATCTGGGCACAGTATCTCGGTCTCATTCTCGGGCATTCCGCCTATGCGCAGACGCTTGTGCTGGCCTTGTTCATGGGCGGCATGGCGCTCGGGGCCTGGCTGGTGAGCCGGAAAAGCGCGCTCCTGAAAAGTCCGCTCAAGGCTTACGCCGCAGTCGAGTTGATCATCGGCTTTTTCGGCGTCGGCTTTCACGGCTATTACCTGTGGATCAGCGGATTTTCCTACGAAACCCTGTTTCCGGCGCTGGAGGTCGGGCCGACGCTGGAATTGGGGCGCTGGAGTGTCGCCAGCCTGTTGATCCTTCCGCAGTGCGTACTGCTGGGGATGACCTTTCCGCTGATGAGCGCGGGTTATCTGCGCTGGCGGCCGGAAGCGGGCGGGCGCGTACTGGCCGGGTTGTATTTCGCCAACAGCCTCGGCGCGGCGGTCGGCGTGCTCTGCGCCACCTATTGGCTGTTGCCGGCCGTCGGACTGCCGGGGACAGTGCTTACTGCCGGTTTGATCAATGTGCTGGTCGCAATAGCGGTCTGGCCGCTGTCCAAGCATGAGCAACAGCAATCCGTAGAAGCGGACAAAACGGGAGACGAAACCGTGCGCGAGCAGCCCAGCGTTCCCGCATTGATCCTGTGGGCGGCGGCGATTACCGGCGCGACTTCGTTCGTCTATGAAATTTCCTGGGTACGCATGCTGGCGATGACGCTCGGCAGCACAATCCACGCTTTCGAGTTAATGCTTTCGGCATTCATTGCCGGAATCGCCTGCGGCGGCTGGTGGCTGCGCGGACGCGCCGACCGCTTGAAATCGGCGCGCGCTGCGGCTGGATGGGCGCAGATCCTGATGGGGATCGCAGCGCTGTCGACGCTTTTCCTCTACAGCCATTCCTTCGAGTGGGTCGCCTGGCTGATGAATACGCTGGATACCGCTTCGGATTCGGCCTATACCGTGTATAACTTTGCCAGCGCAGCGATTTCGATGGTGATCATGTTCCCGGCGGCCTTCTTTGCCGGCATGACCTTGCCCTTGTTTACGCTCATCCTGCTGCGCCAGGGCGCAGGCGAAGCAGCGATTGGCCGCATATACGCCGCCAATACCCTGGGAGCGATCGTCGGCGTAGCGCTGGCCGTCTATATCGGTCTGCCGGTGCTCGGGCTGCGTGTGTCGTTATGGGGCGCGGCGGCGGCGGACATCGTGCTCGGCCTGGTGCTGTTGCTTGGCGTCTGGCGGGCGGCCAATGCCAACAACAACATCGCAGGCGGCACACAAAGGCCGCGCTGGGCCACGCACGCGGTGCTGGCGGCGATGTTCGTGGTGCTCGCAGTCCCGCTTCTGTGGTCGCATTTCGATCCTCTTCTGATGAGTTCCGGAGTTTTCCGCCATGGGCGATTGCCCAATTCGGCAACAGACCAAATCCTCTTTTACCGCGACGGGCGCACCGCTTCGGTGGCATTGCGGGAAACCGCGCGTACAAGTCAACGTTCGATCATCACCAACGGAAAACCTGATGCCGGTGTAATAATGGACAGCAGGCAGCCCGCCGGGACAGATGAGGTCACTATGGTTTCGCTCGGGGTGCTGCCAATGCTTTACCAGCCGAACGCGAAAACCGCTGGCGTGATCGGTTTCGGTTCCGGGATGAGCACGCATTTTCTGCTCGGCAACCCGGCCATCGAGTCGGTCGACACGATCGAGATCGAGCCGTCCATGATCGAGGCCGCGCGCTTCTTCGCGCCGCAAGTCAGACGCCCGTTCGAGGATCCGCGCTCGCATCTCGTGATCGACGATGCCAAGTCGTATTTCAGCACCAGCCGCAAGAAGTACGACATCATTCTTTCGGAGCCTTCCAACCCTTGGGTCAATGGCGTCGCCTCGCTCTTTACCGAGGAATTCTACCGCTTCGTGCCAAGGCACCTGAATTCCGATGGAGTGTTCGTACAGTGGCTGCACACCTATGAAATCACTCCGGAACTGGTCGCGTCGGTACTGAACGCGATGTTGCCCTATTTCGCCGATGTGCAGGCTTTTCAAGGCTCGAATGGGGACTGGGTTCTGGTCGCCAGCCCTCAACACCCCTTGCCTCCCGTCACCGAACTCGATATTCCATCAGGATGGCCGCAGGAAATGCGGGCCGAAATGGCACGGCGCGGACTGCGCGACCGCAACGATTTCATCTTTGCCTACCTCGGCAACAAAACCTTGCTGCATGCCTTTGCCCGCGCCTATGGCAAGACCGCGCCGAATTCGGATTTCTATCCGGTGCTGCAACTCAGAGCGCCCAAGGCGCGTTTCCAGAAGAAGCAGGTCGGTGCTTTCATGGAAATGAAAATGGCGCCCTGGCCAATCCTGGAGACGGCAAGCGCGTGGCGTCCGCCGTCCGCGTGGAATGACGCCCCGCGTGCCAGCAACGAACTTGCAAGCCTCTATGTTGACGCGTTTGAACAGGCAAAAAAACTCAAGACGAGGTTGACGCAAAACCCCATCAAAACGGCAGATGGCCTCGATTTCATCAGCACCCTGACCATTGATCAAATCTGGCAGATGGGCAGGCGCTGTGATCGCGACACTTCAAGGGACTGGCTGTTCTCGCTGACGAACCTCGCAGCGCAAACCATTCCCTATATGCCGCCCAAGGCGCTCGAGAACGTCTGGGTCGCGCCGCGTTGGCTGAATTGCACGCCAGCGGACCCGTTTACCCGCGATTACCTGCATTTTCTTGCGGCCTCCGCCATGCGCGACCACGACGCGATCCTGAAGATTGGCGAATCCTTGTTCGCGGCGCCGGAATCGCCGCTGATGAGTACTCATAAACAGATCGGCGCCTATATCCTCGGCGCGATGGAACTGGCGGCCTACGCGCGCGGCGAACCCGATCGCGCAAGCGCGCTGGAAGCGGCGCACGGCGCGGCGGTCGGGCAGGGAGGCGAGCGGATCTTCATCAGCCATCTGGTGCGTTCAGCGGCGCAGCAAGCCCAAATGCGAAATCCAACTCCCGCTGTGCCGGAAGAAAGGAAATAAGCACCGGGAATGTGGCAGCTCAAAATCGATTACAGCGCCCAGGCGCTGTAAATAGAGCAGAACGACCGTTTTTACGATTGGCTACGAAGGGCTGGGCATCGACGATTTCGTGCCCTTCCTTTCCGGGCGTGGCATCGAAACGGTTGTAGATCTTCGCGCCCTGCCCTTGTCCCATAAACCCGGCTTCTCGAAGAAGGCGCTCTCCAATGCGCTCAAGCTTGGCGGCCTTGCGTACATTCACATCCCCGATCCTGGTTGCCCGAAACCGATGCGCAACGACTACCGGAAAGGTGGGGACTGGAAGCGGTTCGCGGCCCCTTTCCTCGAACACCTGAAGGCACAGGGGGATTCCTCGACACAGTGTGGGGCGCCTTCGGCGCCTGTTAGGCTATGTCCCCAGTCCATACATCTCGCTGACCCCGCCATAAATGGCGGGGATTGCGCTCGACAGATGTTCAATAATTCATGCCACCGTTCAATGGTGGCCGATGCCCTCAGCAAGCGATATGGCGCCGAAATCGAGCATCTCCTCATCAAGAAACGGCATCTGGCGGGACTGTTTCCCGATGAAATAGAGCCTTCGATTTTCTAAATTTACTTAAATAATATTTAGCTATGGTAGTAATTTTTACCAAAAAATTATTACAGTAATTTAGAAAATCATGAAAAAAACAGCGCTTCCCGGGTTTGCGGGAAGCGCCGTGTTGCTGGAATCGGGCGGATCAGGGAGCGACCTTGAACGCTCCGCAATACCGCTTGTTCAGCAGCATCTCTTCCGGATCTGTCCCGATCCCGATGTAGAACTCGATGCCGGTAATTCCGCTGATGTCGAGCGGGTCGACGAGGGTCGTTGCCGTCTGGCCGGTTTGGGCGGCAGTTGCCAATGGCAGGAAAGTGCCCAGGAGCGCCACCCAGCCGGCGCCGTCGTTCTGATACCAGCCATAAAGTTCGTTGCCGGCTATAGCAAAGTATTGCTGCCCTCCGGCAAGTTTCAGCTTGCTCCTTACCGTCAGATTCTTCCAGATGCCCTTGAAGCTCAGCGAGCCCGGGGCGCACACCAGTTCACCGTCGGAGACGATGTAGGTAGATTGTTCCGGCGTCAGCGCGTCGCTGGGGCAAGCTCCCTCGGGTTGCGGGGTGGTGATCCATTCCGGCGCGGAGATATTGCCTTCCAGCCGCTTTACGCGGGTGCTGGTGCATCTGCCATCCAGCATTGCATGGATCTTCGCGTTGCCAGTGTTCGTTACCAGATCCCCGTTTCGCGCCATGAGCAAGGGGGCTCCGGAAGCGGTGGTGCTGATATCGCCAGCTCCGCTCACAAGAATCAGTGCACGCCTGCCCCTGCCCGTCGGGAAAATCTCGAAGCAGGTATTTTCGGCTTGCGGGGTGATCGTGTAGGAGACATCGTCGACCGGCACCGTGACCGGACTGCTCCCCGGATCGCCGAGGCAGAAGGTGGGACTGGCGGCAGGGGGGGTGCTGAATGCGGCCTGGAGCACATCGCTGAACACGCCGCCGTCGTCGGCGACGAAGCAGAGCGTGTAGTTGGCGCCGGGGGAAAGGCCGTCTGCGGTGAATACATTGCTGCCGACGGTGAGCGCTATCTTGCCGGCTTCCAACGGAGTTGAGGCTGTCGCGGCGGCATAGATACTGGAGGCATCGCAGGCGCCCGTCGCGCTTGCTTGCCAGTAGCCGGTCGCGGGAAGGTTGCTCTCGACAGTGAAGCTCGCCGTCGTGCCCGTGCTGCCGGTATGGATCAGCTTGTCGATGGACGCGAGCGACGTGCTGGCGGCGGGGATCGCCGTCTGCAGCTCCTCGGAGAGGGGACTCATGTCGCTATTGGCTTGGGCAGTAAAGCAGAACGTATAGCTGGTGTTGGGGGAGATGCCGTCCACAGTGAATGAATTGCTGCCGGCGTTGAGCGGCACAGTGTGGTTGTCGTTTCTCGCGCTGATATAAGTCATAAGGTTTCCGCCGCAAGCGCCCTCTGTAGTCACTTTCCAGTAGCCGGTACCGGAAACATTGACATCAACAGAGAAACTCGCTGTTGTCTCCGTTCTGGCAGTATTCTCCAGCTTGCCAACCACGATGGGCGGTCTGGGCGACAACCCCGGACTGCTTTTGGTACTGACCGTTATTTGCAGTACATCGGAAAGGGTGCTGTCCGTTTCGTCGCCAGCCCCGGCGACGAAGCAGAACATATAGTTGGTGTTGGGAGAGAGGCCACCCACAGTGAATGAATTTTTTCCGGCGTTGATCGGCATATTGCCGGCTTCCGAGGGATTGGAAGCGTTCTTCCCGGATATATAAACGCTCAAGCTGCTGCCGCAAGTGCCCGTCGTAATCATCCGCCAGTAGCCGGTGCCGGGAAGATTGCTCTCAACGGTGAAACTCGCCGTCGTGTCCGTGCTGCCGGTATGGCTCAGATTGTCAAGCACGAGGAGTTCACCCGGCAAAGCGGCGGTCGTTACGGAAGCCCACTGCACAGCCGAGAGCGAGGTGGAGTTCGGGCCGTCATTGGCGGCGGTAAAGCAGATTGTGTAGCCGGTTTTGGGGGAAAGGCCATCCACAGTAAAAGAATTGCTGCCAGCGTTGAGCGTCATCATGCCGGCATCCAACGAAGTGGGATCTGTCGCGTGAAGATAAACGGACTGGCTCCCGACGCAATGACCCGTCGGCTCCGTCGTCGGAGCCACCGTCGGAATTGCTTGCCAGTAGAGGGTGGTGAAAATATTGCTCTCAATAGAGAAACTCACCGTTGTCAACGTGCTGACGCTATTGCTCAGGTTGATGGTAAAAATGGCGGACGCCGCGTGGGCGGAATTCAGCAGACCGAAGAGCGGCGCGAGAAAGAATAAAAACGCCAGAACCACTCGCCCCAAGTCGTTTGAGTGAATTCGTTTCATGGGAATACCTCTCTTTTAAAAAATTGAAACTGCAAAAAAATCCCCGCCTCCAAAATGGAAGCGGGGCGAGGAGATGGAACAACCGCACAAACAACATCGCCCCGTCTTCCGAAGGGGAAGGCAGGGCACTGTTGAAGATTTGTTCTCGCCTTGCATCCAAGGCGAGGACTGGAAAATAATGCCAAATGATTATTTAGAGGGGGGGGGGGTACGATATAACAATATTCCTTGCCGGCGCGAAAAGACTCCGGTCAGGAATTTATTCGTGAAAGAAAATCGGGCGTCATTGCGCCGCCGATGGAACATTGGGTACACCCCTATCGTTTTCCCAAAGATGTAATCTTAAGGAAAATTTTCCTTATTTACTTATCGTTTCTTGCTCACTTGTGTTCATGCGACACAGGGCAATTGCATAAATTTGGCAGGGAGCGGATCGGCGGGTTTCCCTTGGCTGGCGATCCTGCGTAATGAGCGTATTTAGAGCGTTCTCGATTTAAGCCCGTACAAATCGACGCGAAGTACGGAAGGAGATTTGTAGGGGCGGATGGCAATCCGCCCGGGCAATGCAACGGGGCGATTGGCAAACGTCCCCTGCGCGGCCTTGGATGATCCAATTTTTCTCAACCCTTGATTGCCGGGTGAATATTATGTAAATTTTCTAAATTTACTAAAAGAATGTTTCGCTACAGTAGTGCTTTGCAACAAATAATTACTACAGTAATTTAGAAAATCATTTGGAATTTATACTGCACGCATGTTGATCGCTCCGACCGGGCAAGGCGCAACGCAGGCGCCGCAGCCGTTGCAACGTTCGGGGTCGATTTCGGGCAGGGAGATAGCGCCGGGGCGTGGGGGAAACCGGATTGCGGCGCGCTCGCATTGATCCTCGCAAATGCGGCATTCGACGCGCTGATGTCCGAGGCAGGAGGGCTTTGTTTCCGCGCGCAACTTCCAGGGAGGAGCCTCCCCGCTTGCCGATGGCGGCTGTAGCGCGCCGCCTGGGCAGGCTGCGCGGCAATCGCCGCAAAAGGTACAGGCGCCCTGGCGGAAATCGACGGACGGAAACACATGGGCCGCACCGACGATGATGCGTGTTGGGCAAGCGCGAACACAATCGCCGCAGCGGGTGCACAAACGCAGAAAATCCTCTTCTGCACGCGCCCACGGCGGGCGCAATGGAGCGGCTGGTGAAGACGGCGTGGAAAAACGTCCACGGAGAAAATCGCGCCGCCGCGCGTTGACTCCGCCGGAGTCTGCTCCGGAAGCCTTGTTCCGTTCGCCGTCCAAGCGATCAGCCCTGCTTCATGCCTCAATAAACCGGCATATAAAGCGGATACAGCGTTTCTTCCTCGCGCCGGATCCGCTCGACGAGGATCGCGCCGACGTTTTCCAGGTCCTTGCCGAACGACAGGGCGAGGCCCGGCTGCTTGTCGATGTTCTGGTATTTGGAGAAGAACGCGAGCACGGATTTTCCGATCGTATCCATTTCATGCCGGAAGTGGTGTATCAGGTTGAAGCTTTCCTGATCTTCCTGCCTCAAGGCATGTTCGAGGTAAATATAAAAACGGACGTTTTCGGTCAGCAGATGCCCCAGGATTCCACCACGGAATTCTTCCAGGAGCCTGGATGTCGCCGCCAGATCGTTGTTGGTGAACGCCTCGCTGATCATGGCGAATATTTCGAGCAGACGCTGATGGTCGCCCTTGAGTTGCGGAATCAGATCGGGGCTGTAGGCAATCCGCGTTCCCGGCGCCTGCCCCGAATCCGTACCGGATTCTTGCGATTCCTGGGATTCCGCCTGTTTTCTCTTCCTGCCGAACAAAAAATCAATAAGCCACATTTCAGTTTTCTCCCACCGGGTTTCGTTCAATGAATAATCGCTCCTGGTCAGGTGCGCCAAGCTTCATATGCTGGCATATTTTGTTTCCGAAACATAGAGGCAGGATCAAATCAAGGGATGGGCTCTTCTCATCCGGCATGAAAACGCTGAGGTAAAATGAAACGATGTGTCCTGTTTCTTCCTGCACTCCGCAGTTCATTCATTTACGGCTGCACAGCGAATTTTCCGTCAGTGACGGCATCGTCCGCATCGACGATGCCGTTGCCCGCGCCAAGGCGTGCGCGATGCCGGCGCTGGCGCTGACCGATCTCGGCAACCTTTTCGGGCTGGTCAAATTTTATTCCGCCGCACGCAAACAGGGCGTGAAGCCGATTCTCGGCGCCGATGTCTGGCTCGCCAACGAAGCCGATCCCGACCGCCCGCGCCGCATCCTGTTGCTGATCCGCAACCGCCAGGGCTATCTGCAGCTTTGCGAGCTTCTTTCCCGCGCGCAGTTGTTGCCACGGCTGCGCGGTCGCGCCGAACTGCCGCCGCAAGTCTTGCGCGAGGTCGGCGTCGACGGGCTGATCGCGCTTTCCGGCGCGGCCCAGGGCGATGTCGGCGAAGCGCTGCTGACGGGAAACCGGGAGTTGGCAACAAGCCGCGCTCGGGCTTGGGCGGATCTGTTTCCCGGCGCCTTCTATCTCGAAGTGCAACGCTGCGGCCAGCCGGGGCAGGAGGCGCTGGTTGCCGCCACTGCCGGGCTTGCCGGCGCGCTGGGATTGCCGCTGGTGGCAACGCACCCGGTACAGTTCATCGCTCCTGACGACTTCAAGGCACACGAGGCGCGCGTCTGCATTGCCGAAGGTTATGTGCTCGGCGACACGCGCCGGCCACGCCTATTTACCGGGGAACAATATTTCAAGACGCCTGAAGAGATGGCGGAACTCTTCGCCGACTTGCCGCAGGCGCTGGAAAACACGGTCGAAATCGCGCGTCGCTGCAACCTCGAAATCACCCTTGGCAAGAATTATCTGCCCTTGTTCCCAACGCCTGAAGGCGTCTCGCTCGAACAGCATCTGAAAAACGAGGCCGCCGCCGGACTGGAACAGCGGCTGGAGTGGCTTTTCCCCGACGCCGCCGAACGCGCGCGCGAACGCCCCCGCTACGACGAGCGACTGGCGCTGGAAGCCGAAACCATCATCGAAATGGGGTTTGCCGGTTACTTCCTGATCGTTGCCGACTTCATCAACTGGGGCAAGCGCAACGGCGTCCCCGTCGGACCGGGACGCGGCTCCGGCGCGGGTTCGCTCATCGCCTATTCCATCGGCATCACCGACCTCGACCCCTTGCGCTACGCCCTGCTGTTCGAGCGTTTCCTGAATCCGGAGCGCGTGTCGATGCCCGACTTCGATATCGACTTCTGCCAGGACAAACGCGGCGAAGTGATCGAATACGTCCGGCAAAAGTATGGCGCGGGCGCGGTATCGCAAATCGCCACCTTCGGCACCATGTCCTCGAAGGCGGTAATCCGCGATGTCGGGCGCGTCCTCGATCTGCCCTATCCGCTCTGCGACGCGCTCTCGAAGCTGATTCCGGTCGAGACGAACAAGCCCCTCTCGCTCATCAAGGCCCTTGCCGCCGAACCGCAGTTGAAGGAAAAGGTCGAGCGAGAGGAAGAAGTGCGCGAACTCTTTGATCTCGCGGTGCGCCTCGAAGACCTGACGCGCAATATCGGAATGCACGCTGGCGGCGTCCTGATCGCGCCGGGCAGGCTGACCGATTTCTGTCCGCTCTATTCCGCCGATGGCGGCGCAACGGTCGTCTCGCAGTACGACAAGGACGACGTGGAAAAAATCGGGCTGGTCAAATTCGACTTTCTCGGATTGCGCAACCTCACCATCATCCAGATGGCGCTCGATTACATCGAACGCCTGAACGGAGAAAAGATCGAACTCTCGGCGCTCTCCTTCGATGACCCGGCGGTTTATAAAGTCCTGCGCGAAGCCAACACCACGGCGATTTTCCAGGTCGAATCGGAGGGCATGAAAAAGCTCCTGAAAAAGCTGGCGCCGGACCGTTTCGAAGACATCATCGCCGTGCTCGCGCTCTACCGGCCCGGTCCGCTCGGATCGGGAATGGTCGACGACTTCATCCTGCGCAAAAAGGGCAAACAGGACATCGACTATTTCCACACCGATTTGAAAACCTGCCTGGAACCGACCTACGGCGTCATCGTCTATCAGGAACAGGTAATGCAGATCGCGCAGATCATCGGCGGCTACACCCTCGGCGGCGCGGACCTGCTGCGGCGCGCGATGGGCAAGAAAAAAGCGGAGGAGATGGCGGCGCACCGCGACCTGATGAGCGATGGCGCCGAAAAGAAGGGCTACAGCAAGGCGCTGGCGATGAAGCTTTTCGACCTGATGGAGAAATTCGCCGAATACGGCTTCAACAAATCGCACACCGCCGCCTATGCCGTCATCACCTACCACACCGCCTGGCTGAAGGCGCACCATTGCGCCGCGTTCATGGCGGCGACCCTCTCTTCGGAAATGGACGACACCGACACGCTGAAGGTCTTTTACGAAGACACCGTCGCCAATGGCATCAAGGTGCTGCCGCCCGACGTCAATGCTTCCGAATACGCCTTCGTTCCGGTCGACGCGCAGACGATCCGTTACGGACTCGGCGCGGTCAAGGGCGCCGGCCGGCACGCAGTGGACAGCATCGTCGCTGCCCGCGCGGAAGGCGGCCCGTTTTCAAACCTCTTCGATTTTTGCGCGCGCATCGACAAGCGGCTCGTCAACCGCCGTTCCATCGAAGCCCTGATCCGCGCCGGCGCTTTCGACGCGCTGGATTCCAACCGCGCCCGCCTGCTGGCCTCTGCCGGCATCGCGATTGAAGCGGCGGAACAGGCCGAGCGCAACGCCTTGCAGACCAGCCTTTTCGAGATGATCCCGGAAGCCTCCGAAGCGCCGCGCCCTGTCGAAACCCCGCCGTGGGACGACAAAACGCGGCTGCGCGAAGAAAAGCTCGCGCTCGGCTTCTTCTTCTCCGGCCACCCCTACGACACGGCGAAAGGCGAACTCTCGCGCTTCATCCGCGCACCGCTCAACCGTCTCGAAGCGCGGCGCGAACCGCAAATGATCGCCGGCCTCGTCACCGGCGTGCGCGGCAAGCTCACCGCGCGCGGCAAGATGCTCATCCTCGGCCTGGACGACGGCAGCGCCGCGCTCGAAGTCACCGTCTACAGCGAACTCGCCGAAAAGGAAGGCAACAAGGCGCGGGCGGACGAATTGCTGGTCGTCGAAGCCAGGGTGCAGCGCGACGAATACAACGACGGACTGCGCATCGTCGCCGACCGCCTGATGACGCTTCCCGAAGCGCGCGGACGCTTCGCGCGCCAGTTGAAGCTTTCGCTCAACGGCCAGATCAGCGGCCAGCCGCGACCTGCCGACGCGGCGGCGACCCTGCGGCGACTCCTCGCGCCGTATATCCCCGGCGCATGTCCGGTGCGGATCGCCTACCGCAACGACCAGGCGCAATGCGAGATGATGCTCGGCGAATCCAGCCGCGTCCGGCTCGAGGACGAACTCCTCGACTCGTTGCGCGAATGGCTCTCGCCGGACAACGTCGCCATCGAGTATTGACCCCGGAACATGCACGAACTGAGCCTGGTCGCCAACATCCTCGACATCGTCGAAGCGGCGGAGCGGCGCGAACGATTCCCGGCGGTGCGCTGTCTGAAGCTGGCGGTCGGAAAGCTCTCCGGCATCGAAATCCCGGCACTCACGTTTGCCCTCGAAGTCATGATGCCGGGCACCGTGCTTGCCGGCGCGCGAATCGAAATCGACGAACCTCCGGGCGAAATCCTGTGCCTCGAATGCGGCCGCGCGGCGCATATCGCGGCGCGCGGCGACCCATGCCCGCATTGCGGCGGCTTCCGCCTCAGGATCACCGGCGGCGCGGAATTGCGCGTCGTCGAATTGATCGTCGCGGATTGATCCTCACACCATCCACCGAAAGGAGAAAAACCATGTGCATCGCCTGCGGCTGCGGCCTTCCTGAAACGGGAGCGGAAACCGGCACCCTCGACTACGGCGCGAACCCCGCCGGAAGCAGCGTGACGGGCATGAATGCCGAACGCATCGTGCGCATCGAAGAGGACGTGCTTGCCGCCAACGCCCGCCACGCGGAACAGAACCGCGCCCATTTCACCGCGCATGGCGTGCTGGCGCTCAACCTCGTCTCCAGTCCCGGATCGGGCAAGACGACACTCCTCGTCGCAACCCTTCGCCGTCTGCGCGAACGCATGCCGGAACTCGCGCTGGCGGTCATCGAAGGCGACCAGCAAACCGCGACGGACGCCGAGCGCATCCGCGCCGCCGGAGTCCCGGCGATCCAGATCAACACCGGCAAGGGCTGCCACCTCGACGCGCGCATGGTCGGCGAAGCCTTCGCGCGCCTGCCGATGTACGGGCACGAGCACGAGCACGAGCACGAGCACGGGCACGGGCATGAACATGAGCACGAGCACGGACATGAACACCACCCGCCGCATTCCTCCGCGCAGGGCGGCCTGCTGATGATCGAAAACGTCGGCAACCTCGTCTGCCCCGCGCTGTGGGACCTTGGCGAAGCCGCCAAGATCGTCATGCTCTCGGTGACGGAAGGCGAGGACAAGGCGCTCAAATACCCGGACATGTTCGCCGCCGCGCGCCTGATGCTCCTCACCAAAACCGACCTTCTGCCGCACCTCGATTTCGATGTCGAAACCTGCGTCGCCAACGCGCTGCGGATCAATCCCGAACTCGAAGTCCTCCAGCTCTCGGCCCGCAACGGCAACGGCATGGATGCCTGGCTGGATTGGCTGGCCGCGGCGCTCGCCCGCCAACGCGAAGGCGAAGAAGAAATCGCCACCCTTGCCGCCCTGCAGCGCCGAATTACCGCGCTGGAAGAAGAACTCGCTGCCCTCAAGCAGGATACGCAGCGGATTCCGCAGGAGTAGGCGCCTGATTCCCTGGAAAATTTTCTAAATTTACTTAAATAAATATTGTATAAAAATCAATACGACAACCAAACATTATTTAAGTAAATTTAGAAAACACTACCAGGAATTGCCCCGTTGCTTCTCGTCGGATTTTCTGCAGGAAGCCCAAAAGGATAGCCAGTGAAAGACGGCTTTTTGTTATGCTGCGGCCAAGTTTATTTTTCTATCACATATCATGCAGCAAAACATTGATCTGCTGATTCGTCCGCGTTGGCTCGTACCGGTAGTGCCGGAGGGTCTTGTTCTTGAACACCACGCACTTGCTGTCGACCAAGGGCGGATTCTGGCGGCGCTTCCGGTGGAAGAGGCGGAACGGCGCTTCGTCGCGCGGGAGACGGAAGTGCTCGACCGGCATCTGTTGATGCCGGGAATGGTCAATCTCCACTGCCACGCGGCGATGAATCTGTTTCGCGGGATCGCTGACGATCTTCCGCTGATGACCTGGCTTTCCGAATATATCTGGCCGGCGGAGAACCAGCATGTCTCGCACCGCTTCGTTCATGACGGAACACTGATCGCCTGCGCCGAAATGCTCAAGGGCGGCGTCACCTGTTTCAACGATATGTATTTTTTCCCGCAGGCGGCGGCGGAAGCCGTGGCTGAAACGGGAATCCGCGCCGCGCTCGGCCTGACCCTGCTCGAATTTCCCGGCGCCTACGCCAGCGATGCCGACGATTATCTCGCCAAGGGCCTGGCGGCGCGCGACGCCTTGCGCGATACGCCCCGGCTTTCTTTCTGCCTCGCGCCGCACGCGCCGTATTCGGTTTCCGACCGCGCCTTCAAGAAGGTGCTGGTGCTGGCCGAGGAACTCGATCTGCCGATTCATCTCCATGTTCACGAAACGCGCGACGAGATTAGGCAGAGCCTGGAAACATACGGGATACGGCCGCTGGAGCGTCTGCACCGCCTTGGCCTGCTCGGGCCGAATCTGATCGCTGTCCACGCCGTGCATCTCGAACCCGGAGAGATTGCGTTGCTGGCCGGACACGGCGCTTCGGTTGCGCACTGCCCGACTTCCAATCTCAAGCACGGCAGCGGCATTGCGCCGTTGGCCGCGCTGCTCGAAGCCGGGATCAATGTCGGACTGGGCACCGACAGCGCCGCGAGCAACAGCCGCTTCGACATGTTCGGGGAGATGCGACTGGCGGCGCTTTTGTCCAAGGGAAGTACGGAACGCGCCGATGCTGTCGGCGCGCATCGCGCGCTGGCGATGGCGACGATCAATGGCGCGCGTGCGCTCGGACTCGAAAACGAAATCGGTTCGCTCGAACCCGGCAAGGCGGCGGATCTGTGTGCGCTGAACTTCGATGAATTACGCCTGTCCCCCTGCTACGATCCCGTTTCCCACCTCGTTTACGCGCTAAGCGGCGAGTATGTGAGTCACGTATGGGTCGCAGGAAAAGCGCGGATAAAAAACAACGCCTTGATCGGTTTCGAACAAAAGGATTTGATCAACCTTGCGGCTTTATGGCAGACTAGAGTTAAACCGTGCAGAAAATCGGGGGGCTGAAAGGCATCCCGGGGGTCATCAGTAGAAAGCAGCACGGTTTTTCTTCTTGCTTTTCAACCTGACGAGGAAAAACACATGAACCAATTTGCCAAGCATTCCTTTCTGGCCGCTTTCGTAGTTGCGTTGGGTCTCGGCGCAGTAACCGCCCAAGCGCAGACGGTCGTCAATCGCCCCTATCTGATTGACGCACGCAACGAAATTGCCCGCAACAACTTCGGCGAATGCTGGCGTACCGGTTATTGGACGCCAGCCGCCGCTGCTGCCGATCCGGCGGGTTGTACCTGCGATCGGGACATTATCCCGAGAGAAGTTTGCGAGAAGGCTCCGGCCGTAGCGCCCGCGCCTGCGCCCGCACCCGTGGCTGCACCACAACCGCCGAAGCCTGTTTCGGAGAAGAAGACCATCTCTGCCGATGCGCTGTTCGACTTCGACAAGGCTGTCCTGCGTCCGGAAGGCAAGCAGAAACTGGATGGGCTGGCTGCTGAAGCCAAGAACCTGAACCTTGAAGTCATCATCGCCGTCGGCCACACCGACCGGATCGGTTCGGCGCCCTACAACCAGAAACTGTCCGAGCGCCGCGCTGCTGCGGTGAAGACCTATCTGGTCGAGAAGGGAATCGATCCCAACCGTGTCTATACCGAAGGCAAGGGCAAGACGAAGCCGGTCACGGGCGATACGTGCAAGGGCAACAAGAAAACCAAGGCACTGATCCAGTGTCTGCAACCGGATCGCCGTGTTGAAATCGAAATGATCGGCACCACCAAGTAAAACCTCTGAACGCCCCTTGGGGCGGACGAAAAAAGCCCGGTGTTGAAGCCGGGCTTTTTTTATGCCGAAAAAAACAATTCGCCGAATTTTTTATCCGGATCCCTGCATGTACACATTTTTGTCCGGTACGGCAACGGCTGGTTTTCTATTGTCTTTCCGGTAAACTGCCGCGATGCTCAACCGCCGCGATTCCCGTTTTTCCTTTCCTTCGCAAGGCTGGCCCCTGCTTGCGCTGATTGCGCTGTATCTGGGCGCCGGTCTGTTCGGCCACGATCCGTGGAAGGCCGACGATGCGACGGCGATTGGCGTCGCCTGGGATATGCTTACGCGCGGCCACTGGCTGGCGCCGCATGTAGGGAACCTGCCATATCCGGATGTTCCGCTGTACTACTGGAGCGCAGCCGGATTCGGGAATCTTTTCTCCCCGTTTTTTCCCGTGCATGACGGAATGCGTCTGGCAAGCGCATTCTGGACTGGAATGGCACTGTTCTGCCTCTGGCACGCGGGTCGAGAACTGGTTGGATCAGACGCAGGACTCTGCACCGTGCTGGCGTTTGCCGGCAGTATCGGGCTGGTTGAGCACGCGCATGGGGCACAGCCGATGCTGACAGGGCTGGCTGCACACGCTGCGGCCTATTGGGCGCTTGCCCTGTTGCCGCGCCGCCCCTGGAAGAGCGCGCTACTCCTCGGGCTCGCACTGGCGGTGGCCTTTCTCGGCTCCGGGCTTGCCGTCTCGCTACTCTTGCTGCCGCCGCTGATTCTGGCGCTGACACTCGAACGGGAAAAGCGTCGCGCGGCGCTGGCCTTGATTGCCGGATTGCTTTTAGGAGTTGCGCTCATTCTTCCATGGTGTTTCTGGCTCTTTTATGCAGAGCCGGATTATTTTGCGCAGTGGTGGGCAAAAAGCACGGCGCAGTTTGGGGAAACGCGCAGTTTTTTCAATACTGCTGCGGCCTATCTCGGAATGCTTTCCTGGTTTTCATGGCCGGCCTGGCCACTCGCAGCCTGGGTGCTCTGGATACGTCGCCGCACCTTGCTGAGCCGCGTTTACGCACTGCCGCTGGGAAGTTTTTTTCTCGTCTGGCTTTTCCTGTCCTGCACCCACGAAGCGCGCCCTTTCCTCGCGCTCTTGCTGCTGCCGCCGCTGGCGATACTTGCCGGACCTGCCGTTGCCGTGTTGCGGCGAGGCGCAGCAAATGCGTTTGACTGGTTCGGCGTAATGACATTTTCCTTTTTTTCGATGCTTGTCTGGATCGGCTGGAGCGCGCTGGTATTCGGCCTCCCCGAACGCCTGGCGCGGCAATCGGTCAAACTCGCACCCGGGTTTGCCGCCGCCTTCAACGGATTCGACTTTGCCATTGCCGTCCTGGCGACAGTCGCATGGGTTGCGCTTTTCCTGAGCAGCCGCCCCTCACCGGCGCGTGGGCTGATGCACTGGCTGGCGGGAATGACAACTTTCTGGCTGCTGCTGACGGCCTTGTGGCTACCGTGGGTCGATTATCAGAAGACCTATCGTGGTGTTTCTTCCCTGCTGGCGACAGCATGGCCTGCTTCGTCCGGTTGCCTGGACACGCGCAGCCTCAGTTCTTCGCATCTGGCTTCCTTCGATTATTTTGATGGCATCCTCACGACACCAGGGAAGTCCTGCGACTGGTTGCTGACATTCGGATCCAGCGGTGTCGACGAGGCAGCGCCCGGCGCAGGCTGGACTCTGATCGGCGAAGCGCACCGCCCGAGTGATCGCTCCGAACGTTTTCGCTTGTACCGGCGCGAGCCGTAAACGGCGGCACAAAAGAAAAGGAGCGGAGAAAATCTCCGCTCCCGAAAAAACATGTGTCCCCTGGAAGACTTACTTGATCAGGCGCAGGCTGAACGGATAGCGGTAGTATTTGCCCTTGTTGGCTTCGATGCCGGCAAGGATGAGCAGCACGAGCGCGCCTATCCAGAATACGATTGACAAAAGCATGGAAGCAATGATCCCCAAAATGGGGATGATCGCCGTCAGCACCGCCGTCACTATCATGATGGCGATTCCTGCGATGAAGAGCGTAATCTGGAAATTCAGAGCCTCCTTGCCCTGGTCGTTGACGAAGGGCATTTCTTCCTTCTTCATCAACCAGATGATCAGCGGGCCGATAAACCAAGTAACAATGCCAAGCAGATGAACCAGCATCCCGAATGTGCGTTCGCTTTCATTGGGCATGGGATTGCTCTCGGTAGTGCTTTGCGTATCACTCATGAATCTTTCCTTCATAGATAAAAACCGGTTGAAAGGTGACATTCTATGCAAATGCCTGTTTTTGGCAAGAGCCTTCAAAATAGACTTTCAGAATAAACACCTCCGTTCGTTTTCGGTTTCAGTCATGCAAGACGAAACTGCAGACCGCCCGATGCTGCAGATGCACACGGCTTGCCGGTTTGTTCAGGGCTTGCAGCATTGCTGCCATTGATTCAGGCGGAAATCCATTTCAGGATGGACTCCCACTGTTCCAGATCCTTTTTATGCCTGGTGCGGGGGGGATCAAATATGGTCAATCCGGATGCAGCGGCATTGACATAGTTTTGCGTGTTCCTCAAATAACCGAGAATCGGCACATTGAAATGGCGTAAAAATTCCTCCAGCATTGCGGCCGCTTTGGTTCTGGGATCGATTCGCATGGCCACGATTCCAATCACGCTACGCCTTGCCCCCATTTCATTACGTATGCTGTTGAGAAAATCTTCCGTCGCAGCCATATCGAATACCGATGGAACAACGGGAACGATGACCTTGTCCACCACCCGCAGATAGTCGGACAGCTTGTAACCCTGCAATCCCGCTGGCGCATCCAGAATGGCCCACTCCGCATCCTTCGGGGGGCTGAAAAGCATTTGGTTGCCGGCAAAGTACCCCGTTATCGAAGGAATATCCGGAGAGCGGAATGCCATCCAGCGCAGCGCAGATTGCTGACGATCCAAATCGCACAATGTGGTTTTTTTTCCTTCGTTGGCAAAATAACCCGCCAGACTGGTCGCCAGTGTGGTCTTTCCGGAGCCCCCCTTGGGATTGGCGATGAGAACTGCACGCATACGATGATTCTCCCTGAATGATGGTTCAAAGATTCAAAAGGGCGCAGACGACGTTCCATCGGGCGCCTTGAATCGGAAAATGGCATAAGGATCAGCTCTTTCCGTGCTGCATTGCAAACAATACCCAGGTTTGCAATGACAGGATTGCTATCTTAAAGCACAAGCTTTGCAAAGGACATACCGAAAAGGCCGTGATCATTGTCCGAGCGCAATTCAGCAGGAATCACGAAGCTTGCGAGCCAGGCAACATGAATGTCGATGGCATCTCCGTTCGCAGCAACCAGTTTCCAGATGAGCGCATCAAAGAAAGCAGGCGGCGTTTTGGCGTAAATCCGTGGGTACGATGACGCCCCATTTTTTTCCACGACGCACCTCTACCACTCCATCCAGGCTCCTTGCGACAAGGATCGACATACTTTCTGCCTGCTTCGGCTGGCCCCTCGTTCTTCATCCTGCATTTTTTATGCTTTCAGGGTTTTTGATAATTATCAATGCTCTGAATTTGCGCATCCCAATAATGCGAGAGTTACTGGCATTTTCCATTAACCTGAAAGAGAGGACGCATTATGAATGGCGCTTTCACAAAATCGATGGCGCGCAATATTTTTTACGGCGGGACGGTCTTTTTCTTCCTCCTGTTTCTTGCGCTGTCTTTTGATACTCACCAGCAATTACCCAAGCGTGACATGCGGCAGACTGTTGCCAGCGATCCCAAGGTTGTCGCGGGCAAAAAAATCTGGGAAACCCGCAATTGCGTCGGTTGCCACACGCTGCTCGGGGAAGGCGCCTATTTCGCGCCGGAACTATCCAACGTCATCAAGCGTCTGGGCAGCGAGGAAGCCGTCAAGGACTTCATCAAACTCCGCCCGGAAACGGGGATTCCAGGAAGGCGCAGCATGCCGCAGTTCAATCTGACTGACAAGGAGCTCGACGATGTTGTCGCGTTCCTCAGATATGTCAACACGATTAATGCTGCCAATTGGCCGCCCAACATCAAAGGCTGATTCGAGGGAGAGCATATTATGCAATATAAATCTCAAGCGGTTGCAAAACCTTATTTCATTGCGGCGATCGGCTTGTTCGTCGGCCAGATTCTGTTTGGTCTGATTCTGGGCACCCAATATTTGATCGGAGATTTTCTCTTTCCAGCGATTCCGTTCAATATTGCCCGGATGGTGCATACCAACCTGCTGATCGTGTGGCTGCTGTTCGGCTTCATGGGTGCGGCATACTACCTGATCCCGGAGGAAAGCGAGAATGAACTCTTCAGTCCGAAGCTGGCGCTGGTGATGTTCTGGATTTTCCTTGTGGCAGGCGCGTTGACCATCGTCGGCTATCTGGCCCTTCCCTACGCCACACTCGCCAAGCTCACGGGTAACGACCTCCTTGAAACGATGGGACGGGAATTCCTTGAGCAGCCCTTGCCGACCAAAGTCGGTATCGTCATCGTCGCGTTGGCCTTCCTGTTCAACATCACGATGACCGTGCTGAAGGGCAAGAAAACGGTCATTTCGTTGATCCTGTTGCTCGGCTTGTGGGGTCTGGCCGTCTTTTTCCTGTTTTCCTTCTACAACCCCGGAAATCTCGTGGTCGACAAGTTCTTCTGGTGGTGGACCGTCCACTTGTGGGTTGAAGGAGTCTGGGAATTGATCATGGCAGCCATTCTTGCCTTCGTGCTGATCAAGGTCACCGGGATCGACCGCGAAGTCATCGAAAAATGGCTCTATGTGATCGTCACGTTGGCGCTGATCACCGGCATCGTTGGTACTGGTCACCACTACTACTGGATCGGCACGCCGGAATACTGGCAGTGGTGGGGGTCGATTTTCTCCGCGCTGGAGCCGATTCCGTTCTTCGCCATGACCATTTTTGCCTTCAACATGGTTAACCGTCGCCGTCGTGACCATCCGAACCGCGCCGCCGTACTGTGGGCCTTGGGAACGGGTGTGATGGCTTTCCTTGGCGCCGGAGTCTGGGGTTTCCTGCACACGCTGGCTCCGGTCAACTTCTACACGCACGGTTCGCAAATCACTGCTGCGCATGGACATATGGCGTTCTACGGCGCTTATGTGATGATCAACCTGACCATCATTTCGTATGCGATGCCAATCCTGCGCGGGCGTGCCGCCAATGACAACAAGTCGCAGGTGGTAGAAATGTGGGCGTTCTGGCTGATGACCGTATCCATCGTTTTCATCACACTGTTCCTGACCGCTGCCGGAATCCTGCAAGTCTGGCTCCAGCGGATTTCGGATACGCCGATGGATTTCATGGTGGTTCAAAGCCAAATCGCGCCGTTCTACTGGATGCGCCTGGTGACAGGTGTGATATTCCTGGTCGGCCTCGTGGTTTATCTCGCCAGCTTTTTCGTTGGGGGCGGCAAAGAAGAGAGAGCGGCCTGATTGAAGTTTCCTCCTAAGCAGCAATTCGCGGCGCCCATGATGGGCGCCGTTTTTTATTCTGGATCCGCGCCCTCCCCTTGGATTTCCGAGTCTTTCCGGCTTAGGGAAAAACCCAGTATTTTCTAAATTTGGTGTAATTATATTCAGCTACAGTAGTGAAATATAGATCAAAATTATTTAACAAATTTAGAAAATGACCGATTCCTCAATAAGAACCAGGCGCGGCATAGTTTTCAAAGCGCGTGTATTCGCCAAGGAAGGTCAAACGCACGACGCCGATAGGGCCGTTTCGTTGCTTGCCAATAATGATTTCAGCAACACCCTTATCCGTTGAATCGGGGTTGTACACTTCATCGCGGTAAATGAACATGATCAGGTCTGCATCCTGTTCGATCGCGCCTGATTCGCGCAGGTCGGACATCACCGGGCGCTTGTTCGGGCGCTGCTCAAGCGAACGATTCAACTGCGACAATGCGACGACCGGCACATCGAGTTCCTTCGCCAGCCCCTTGAGCGAGCGCGAAATTTCCGAAATTTCGGTAGCGCGGTTTTCTCCCGTGCTGCTGGACGACATCAATTGCAGATAATCAATCACGATCAAACCCAGTTTTCCGCACTGGCGATGCAGCCGCCGCGCGCGGGCGCGCAGGTCGATCGGATTCATGGCGGGCGTCTCGTCGATGTAAATCGGTTTCTCGTGGATTTTTGCAAACGCATAGGAGAGCCTGCCCCATTCCTCGTCGATCAGGCGACCGGTGCGCATCCGATGCTGATCGATCTTCCCTATCGAGGCAAGCATCCGCATCGCCAGTTGTGTTCCGCCCATTTCCATTGAAAATACCGCGACCGGCGCTCCGACTTCGGTACCGACATATTCGGCCATATTGAGCGCGAGCGAGGTTTTTCCCATCGATGGGCGTCCGGCGACGATGATCAGATCGCCTGGCTGCAACCCGGAGGTCATGTGGTCGAGATCGGTATAGCCGGTGGGAAGCCCCGTGACATCCGATGGATTGTCGCGGTCATGCAATTCCTGGATACGCTCCACCACCTGGTCGAGCAGCGGGTTGATATGCTGGAAACCTGACTGGTGGCGCATCCCCGATTCAGCAATGGCAAACACCCTTGCCTCGGCCTCATCGAGCAATTGCTTGGTTTCCCGCCCAAGCGGATTCAGGGCGCTGCCCGCAATCTCGTCGCCGACGGTGACCAGTTGCCGCAGCACGGCGCGCTCACGCACAATTTCCCCGTAACGCCGGATATTCGAGGCCGATGGCGTATTCGCTGCCAATTCGCCGAGATAGGCCAATCCGCCGGTATGCTCGCTCTCTCCTGCGGCATCGAGCGCCTCGGCCACCGTCACGACATCGGCGGGTTTGCCGCGCTCGAGCATTCGCTGGATCTGGCGGTAGATACGGCGATGATCGTCGCGGTAGAAATCATTTTCCCCGACCAGGTCGCTGATCTTGTCCCAGGCGGAATTATCGAGCATCAGTCCGCCGAGCACCGATTGTTCCGCTTCGACCGAGTGCGGCGGCACTCGTAACTGGGCGATGCTGGGGTCGATTCCGGTGTTTCGGGGGGATGAAGAAGATGCGGAAGAAGGTGCTTTTGCCATGAGAAATGCGATCAATCGGAGAAAAAGGGAAACCGCGCGAAAGCACCGGAGACCGGGTGAAATCGCACCGGAAGAAAACGCATCGGAAAGGGTGATTGTACGGCAGCCGGCGCATCGCGGAAGCGGCGGCGGCCGCAAAAAAGGGGCCATAAAATGGCCCCTTTCCTTTCCGGTGTTTCCGCAAAAAGCGGAAAAACCGCAACGTTCCTCAGATCAGATCAGCTTACTGCTCGCCGAGTACCGACACCGTGATATGCGCATGAACGTCGGTATGGAGCGCAATTTCGACTTGCGCATCACCGACGGCCTTCAACGGACCTCCGGGCATCCGGATCGAAGATTTTTCAACCTCGAATCCCTGCTGGCCCAACGCTTCGGCGATATCGAAATTGGAAACGGAACCGAACAAGCGTCCGTCGACACCCGCCTTGCGCGTAATCTGCACCATCAACCCATTGATCTTTTCGGCAAAAGCCTGTGCCGCCTCGAATTTTTCCGCTGCGGCTTTTTCCAGTTCGGCGCGGCGGGCCTCGAATTCAGCCATTGCCGCTGGCGTCGCCCGCTTTGCTTTTCCTTGCGGAATCAGGTAATTACGTGCAAAACCGTCTTTCACCTTGACAAGATCGCCGAGGTTGCCGAGGTTGACGACCTTTTCCATCAAAATAATTTGCATCGTCTTCTCCGGAATTACTGTTGATGATTATCGGAATACGGCAGCAGCGCCAGGAAACGGGCGCGCTTGATCGCAACCGATAGCTGGCGCTGGTATCCGCTCTTCGTCCCGGTCAGGCGAGCGGGCATGATCTTGGCGTTTTCAGCGATGAAATCCTTCAGCACATCGACATCCTTGTAATCGATCTGCTCGACTTTTTCCGCCGTAAACCGGCAGAACCTGCGCCGCTTGAACAATGAATTGCGCTGCGGGCGCTTTTTCTCATCTTTCTTTTTGTTGAATGGTCTGGGCATTTTTCATTCCTTTACAAAAAATCAATTTGTTCCACATGCAAAACGAGCTGCTTGCTGTTACGGCTTTTGGCGGCAACGAAACCTGTACATCGGATTTGCATTCCGGGGGAAGCGCCCTGTAGCCATTTGGCCGCTTCTCCCATTCCGATCAACGGAATTTCGCATTCGACACGCCGTTTCTGTCCTGCCTCGTCTTGCTCCGATTCATGGCAAATGCGGCACTCCACTACTGCCACGCCAGCAGGCGTATAACGCAATGCCTGGCGCTCGATGACGGTGCCGCAGATGACAAACCGGTTCAGTGAATTTTCCAATCAATGGTCGAAGACACAAGCTTCCCTGCGCCGCTCAAGCTTCCAGCGCCGTTCCGGCAGAAGCTGCCTGGGCAGGAGCCGTTTCAGCGGCAGGATTCGCTTCGGAGACCGGCGGTTTTTCCGCGCTGCCTCTGGCATCGCCCTTGCCTTCCGCCTGGGGACGCGACTTCTCTTCGCGCATCATCGGCGACGGCGTCACGACGGCATTCTTCATCTTGACGACGAGATGGCGCAAAACCGCATCATTGAATTTGAAAGCATGCTCGATTTCGGCAAGCGTGCTGCCCTCGCACTCGATATTCATGAGCACATAATGGGCCTTGTGGATTTTCTGGATCGGATACGCAAGCTGGCGGCGGCCCCAGTCTTCGAGGCGATGCAAGGCGCCGCCCTGCGAGATGACGAGCGACTTGTAACGCTCGATCATCGCCGGAACCTGTTCCGTCTGGTCCGGGTGAACGACAAAAACGATTTCGTAATGACGCATGAACACTCCTTTTGGAAAAAGCCCCCCGTCATGCGAGAACGGTGGAGCAAGGTTGAAGAACCGGGCATTCTATCCGATTGTGAAAAATCCTGAAAGTAGACTTTGAAGAAAGTGATCGGCCTTGCGGCGCAAGGCGCCGGAAATGATTATTCACCCGGCACTCAAGGTTGAGGAAAATCGAATCATCCAAAGCTCGCGTAGGGGCCGCATTCTGCCGCCCGAAATCAGCCCTGGTTTTGCATAAGTCAGCAAGAAACGATAAGTCAAGCCCCAAACTGAGCAAGAAACGAGATGCTGTCCGTGCTCGCTTCCGTTAATCTCGCAGAAGTCAAAAAACACCCAAACCCAAGCGCTTCGGGTGCGATGCAGAAATTTCATGCGGAATGTCCGGCCAATGACAAATCCATGGCGCGAAGGCGCCCAATGTCCCCTTGCGAATAAGCTGTTAACCGGAGTTTTCGCTTCAGGGGAAAAACATTGTTATAGCATATTTGCCATCACAGCCCCCCCCCCCCCCCCACCACACTTTTATTTTTTACACATAATTTATCATTCCCCCCTTGTAAACAAGCCCAAAAAAAAATCTACC
>WQZF01000021.1 GCA_009780885.1 Betaproteobacteria bacterium
AGCGCGGCGGCCAGCAGTCCCTGCTGGGTCGTGCGCCGAACTTGCGTGAGCCGGTGAGTTTGACCTGCGCCTTCTAGCCAGCTCATGAGGGGAGCGGTATCGCGTCCGTTGTGAAGACACTGGAAAGCGTCCGCCGCCGCTACGATCCGGCAAGAAGGCGAAAGCCCTTGAAGAACGCGCATCCGGTGCTCGTCAAGGTCTTGCGCTTCATCGACCAGAACCAGTGGGAAGCTCCGCGCCACCCATTGACGGACGGCTTCTTGTTCCAAGAGCGCAGCCGCCAACGCGCACGGCCCGTCAAACTCATTCAAAGCATTGGCTTGCGCCCGCATCGCCGGCGTAATCAGGCTCCTGCGGCGCACAGCGAGCGTTCGAGCGAACACATCGAACGTCTGACAGTCAAAGCGCCGGCGGAACGCCGGGTTCTCGCCAAGGCGTGCGTCCAGACGCCGGCGCGCACCGTTCATGAAGGTCAGCGCCAAGAGCCTTTGCCCTTCGCCAAGCGCGCCGTCCTGGACTATCTCCCCCGCACGGGCCACAAGATTGTGGGTCTTGCCAGTACCCGCCGCACCCTCGAAGAAATCGAACGTCATGTGGGCATAAACCGGAAAACGTGCATGTCGGCGGTCGAGTCCGCCACGATGCGCATAAAGAGCGGCGTGTTGGCGTTCGCGGGATCGCGCAACACGGCGCACAAGGCATTGAGTAACTGCGCGGCGCGCGCCCGGCAGGCCACATTCCCCATGAGAACGACGGCGGCGCTCTCATGGGTCGGGGCATAGGATTTCTGGGTAAGTAAGTGGGTAGTAAGCGCCTGAGCGCTGGCAAGCGGCGCCCCCAGCGCGGCCCCTAGCGCGGCCAGCATCACGGCTTCATCTGCGCCTGCGATCCACGAGACCACATGCTCCATCGCCCAGCCCTGCGGCCAAAACACCACGCAACGCGGCGGCGGGTTGCTGGCCTTCACCGCATCGAAGTAGCCACGCCCGTCATTATCCCCATCCACGAGAATGCAAGGCCGCGCGTGAACGGCGCTGACCAGCGTGAACGTGTCGGCGATCTTGGCGTCAATGGTCGGCACGACGCCGACGAAGGTGGAAAGAAGCGGCGCGCCGTCCCCGGCGTCCTGCCAGCCTTGATGCAGTTCAAGGGCGGTTTGCAGCGCCTCCAGCCATGCCACGTCTGAAACCCCTTCGGGGATCAGGACGTTTTCGTGCATGAGCGCGGCTACCAACTTCTGCCGCCATGCAAAGAGAAGATGCTGCTGGTGATTGGTCGGCTGTGCGGGCACCGGATCCATGAGCGGCTTGGCGCTCAGGATTCCCTCGCGCGTTTCGACAAAGAGCGTGTCGGGCGCGGGAAACATCGCAGCGACGATGGGCGAATGCGTGGTGACGACGGTCTGGTTGCATAGCGCGTTGAGGCGATTGACCAGCCGCTTTTGCTGCGAAGGTTGAATATGCAGTTCGGGTTCCTCGACGGCCAGCATGAAGGACTGGCCCGTTTCCGCCCGCGCCTTGCCGAATTGCATGAGCAATAGAAGGCTTTGCAGGGAGACAAGGCCCGTGCCCTGGCGCTGTGACGGAAGGGTCGGCCCTGTCCCATGCGCGAAATGCGGCATGACACTTTCCAACACGGAGTCGCTGTCGGTCGCGGTCAAGCGCAGTTGAAGCCGTGGGGCGGTGGCCATGAGCGTCCGCAGTTCGTCGTTGGCGGCGCTGACGATCTCGGAAAGTCCCGGCTGGTCTTCAAGCCGCGCGCCCTCCGGCGGATTCCAGAGTCGCGCCCGTTCGGCGCGGACGGCCTGTGCGGGCATGTCCCCGCGCGTCGCCACCACGCGGCGGAACAATTCTGAGGAGAAGGAAATCCAGCGGTCCCATGTGCGCGAGGCCGGGACCAGAAAGAAGCCTAACTCTTGAAGCGCCTTGGTCTGAATCGTTCGCAGGTACGCGTCTTCCGCGAATGGGTCGCCCAGCGTCGCCTCGTCGTCCACGAAAAAACGGATCGTCTCGGCCTCCAACTCGTCGAGATCGAAGCGCGCGGCAAAGCCGATCTGCACCGCCAGGTCGGTATGCTGCGCGTCCGGCGCGGCGTTCAGCGTCTTGGCGTTAGGGTCGTACCATTTCTCGACCCCGCGTTCGGGACTGAACCAAGAGGAATGATGATGCGGGTCGTTGGGCGTAAAGCCCGTCACGGTGGCGATGCACAGGATACGCGCGGATTCATCTGGCGCGCTGCCGTGAAAATCGTGTTCGGTCAGTCGGCGCACCAGACGGTCGCGCCCGAACAGCAACGCCAGCGCTTCGACGACAGTGGTTTTGCCGCTGTTGTTCGGCCCCACCAGTACGGCATGACGGCCCAACGAAATATCCGCAGAACGCACGCCCCGGAAGCCGGAAATCGTCAGACGTACAACGTGCATCCTACCCCTCTTTTTTTACGTTCGGGATTGATAACTTTCTTGTCGTCGGCCATGTCGTCACAACTCCCCCTTGAACGCCTTGTCGAGAATGGCGGGAAGCATGGCGTCCAGCTCGGCGGCGGTTTCGGTTTGGAGCGCCTTCACCGAATCGAGCTTGGATTGGAGGGCGTCGAGTTCGGCGACGACGCGGCGCTGCTTAGAAGCCGGAACATCCGGGATCAGGAGAGCAAGAACTTTCTCCTTGGAAATGTTCTTCATTGTGGGCGATGTCCCGGTAGCCGCCGTCACTATCTGGGTTCGCAGGGCAGGAGACTTCAGAGCATGGTCGAGGTACTCAGGAACTAGGTCGCTCGTTGACTTGAATATGAAGCGAAATATCTTGTCGCTCAGCATAAGGTGCGGTCTCGTTGCACGAACTATTGCGCACGCTCCCACAAGGTCAGAAGTGTTAGCCCGACTCATAAGGAAGTCGCCAACTTTCACTTCATAGCGTTCGATTGGATCAAATGATGGTGGGAGCGCCTTGTTCTCTCTCTCATTGAAACTGCCGAACGAAACTGCTCCAACTTTAAGCACAGCCCATTCATTTGCCTCGGCGATGCGGCCCTCGGTAGCTGGGCTTTTTCCATTTTCGATCTCGGTGACATGCTCGCTCAAACGAATCCAATCGGTCGCCGCCGCCTTTCCAAAGAACGAGCGACGAGCCATAGCGAGAGTTGCCCCAAGTGCGATTGACGAAATCGACCGCACCCCCCGCGCTTCCTCCACCTTCGCGGCCAGTTCCTCGATGCGCGCGACGATGCGGCGCTGCTCGTCGAGCGGCGGGAGGGGGATATTCAGGGCTTTGAAGCGATCTTCTGAAAGCCTGACTCGATTGGTGGTGCCTTCGCTGGCTCGTTTGCACAGTTCGACAAAAGAGGCAGTCTTCGACATCCAGCCAAGGAATGCAGCGTCCAGACGATCCTCGGCTACGTCGAATAGAGGAAAGTCGTTGGTGACGACCGCACCGTCCAACTCGTCCGGGATAAGGCCGCTTGCGCCGTGCCGTGCGTCAATTCGCGAAATGATGAATTGCCCGGATTTTGCCCGGTGGCGGCGGTCTGCGGCGATCTCAACGCCCTGCACCTGCCGGCGTTCGACAACTCCCTTGCCGTTGATGCGAACCGTTACTTCCTTGTAGGTCGCTTCCGGGACGAGCGTAATCATGTGCTCGGAACGACGGAGCACGTCACCAAGAGCAACGGTCGGCCAAGCCACACTCATGCGCTTGCCCCCAGCGCCGCCTTGATCTCCCGCATCAGCTCGGCAATCCGCAATTCCTTCTTGAGAATGTCGTCGGCAAGCTGGTCCGGCGGCAGGTGCTCGAAGTCCACCTTGGCGCGCGGGTTCTTGCGGTCGAGGTTGCAGTTGGCGTCGAGCAGTTCCTTCGCGGACACCTTCCACGCCTGAGCGTTCTCCTCGCGCTGTTCCCACCACGCCATGCAGCCCTTGAATTCGTCGAACTGCATGGGCTGGGTCTTGGTGTAGTTCTTGCGGCCCTCGGGCAAGGGCTGCTCGTAATACCAGACCTCTTTCGTCGGGCCGGAGCGGTCGAAGAACAGGACGTTGGTCGGGATGCTGGTGTAGGGCGCGAACACGCCATTGGGCAGCCGCACGATGGTATGCAGGTTGAACTCCTTGAGAAGCTCTTCCTTGATGCGGGCGCAAACGCCGTCGCCGAACAGGGTTCCATTCGGCACGACGACGGCAGCGCGCGCCGGGCGGCCGACCGGGGTCGGCTGGCGTTTGAGCTTGCGCATGATGAGTTGCAGGAACAACAGCGCGGTTTCCGCCGTCTGACGGTCCTCCGGAAAGTTGCCCTGAATGCCCTTTTCCTCCTCGCCCCCGAACGGCGGGTTGGTGAGGATCGCATCGACGCGCTCTTTCTCACCGATCTCCGAGAGCTTGAAACGAAGCGCGTTGCCGGGGTCGATCTGCGGCGCATCCAGCCCGTGCAGCAGCAGGTTCATTTGACACAGCAGATAAGGCAGGGACTTGGGTTCGCAGCCAGTGATGGTGTCGTCTTGCAGACGCCTGCGGTCGGCGACGGTCTTCACCTGCTTTTCAAGGTGGTTGTACGCCTCCACCAGAAACCCGCCCGTGCCGCTGGCCGGGTCGAGGACGGTTTCGCCAAGGCGCGGATCGGTGACTTCCACCATGAAGCGGACGACGGCGCGCGGCGTGTAGAACTCGCCGGAATCGCCCGCCGCGTCGCGCATTTCGCGGAGCATGGATTCGTAAAGCGCGCCGAGGGTGTGAAGCTCGTCCGACGAGGTGAAATGAATCCCGCCGACCTTGTTGATGATGTCGCGCAGCAGATAGCCGCTCTTCATGCGGTTATCGACGCCCTTGAACACGGTGGCGATCACGTCGCGGCGGTTGTCGCCGTTGGAGCTTGAGAGCGAGCGCAAATAGGCGAACAGGCCGGGGCCTTTCGTCCCGTCCACCCGCACGGCCTCGTCGGCATTGATGAAGGAAAGCAATTCATCGCCCGTGATGCCTTGGCTGTCGGCGGCCCAATCGCGCCAGCGGTACGGGGCCTCGATGGCGGCCTTGAACTTCTTGCCGGATAGCGCCGCCTCTTCCTCGCGCTGCTGCTCAAGGTCGTCGAGGAATTTCAGGAACATGATCCAGGTCAGCAGCGGCAGGCGGTCGAGGTCGCCATTCAAGCCTTTGTCTTTGCGCATGATGTCGCGCGCGGATTTCAGCAGACTCCCGAGCATCTGGGAGGTCGTCATCGGTGTGGCGTCTGCGCCGTTTTTCTTAGTTCGTGCCATAGAGCAGTTCTTGCAGGTCGTTCACGGCCCGGCGAAGCTCATCGGGGCCGCCGAACAGCTTGATGATTTCGGCGGGCTGGCCGTGGGTTGAGAGGGGCGGAACCTTGAGCACGTCCGGCAGGACAAACTGCGCATCGCCGTGTTCCGCATATTTTTCCAGAAGCTCGTCGAGCACCTGACGCGCCTCGGGGGAGAACTTTTCGAAGTAGTCCTTGCGCTCGGTTTTGAGGCGCTGCGCCCGCTCGCGCCTTGTGCGCAGCGGCGCGTTGAAGGCCAGATGGCACAGCAGGTCGAAGGGGTCGGCGTTGGTCTGGCCCGTCTGTTCGGCCAGCATGTCGAAGTCGATGCCGCGCTCGGCCAGCGCGGCGATGATCTCGCGGCGCTGGCCTGCATCCGCCCAACGCTTGCGAAGCTCGGCGGAGGTTCGCGCAAGCGACCGGACGCTTTCCGCGGCGTAGTCGGTGTATTTGACGACGCGAAGCTGCTTGCCGTTCGGGTCAAGTTCGTGAACCAGATGGGCCACGATTTCGACCTGGCCGCCATCGAAATAGAACTTGCGTGGCTCGCCGGTCGGCGGTTCGATCACGCCGGGTTCGCCTTCTTCCGGCGGGGCGGGTTCCGGTTCCTGGCCTTCGGGGATCGTCTCCGTCGTCGCGGTGGTTTCCCCGTCGTCGTTGACTTCTTCTTCCGTGATCCGGGCCGGATCGCCATCGAAGTCCGGGTCGGCGAACATGCGGGTGGCCGAGCCGGTGTAGTCGAGGATGTTGAACCACAGTTTGCCGTAGTCATCGCGCAGGCGCGTCCCGCGCCCGATGATCTGCTTGAACTCGCTCATGGATCCGACGACGCGCGCCAGAACGACGTTCTTGCAGGTCGGCGCATCGACGCCGGTCGTCAGTAGTTGCGACGATGTGAGGATCGCCGGTGTTTTGGTTTCGAGGTCCTGGAACTTCGACAGGTGGCCGCGCCCGATGACGCCCTCGTCGGCGGTGACGCGCGCCACATAGTCGGGATACTGCGCCACAAGATCGGCATTGAGGTTGACCAGCGCCTGCCGCATTTCCGAGGCGTGCTCCTGATCGACGCAGAACACGATGGTCTTGGCGAAACGGTCGGTCTTTTTGAGGAAGTCGGTCAGATGGCGGGCGATGGCTTCCGTGCGGGCGCGCAAGGCAATGGCCCGCTCGAAGTCCCTGGTCTGGTATTCGTCATCGGGGATCGAACGGCCGAAGCGGTCAACATCGTCCTTGCTCGGCCGCCAGCCTGCCGCGTCCCATTGGGTGATGACACGATGCACGCGATAGGGGGCGAGAAAGCCGTCGTCGATGCCCTGGCGCAGGCTGTATTCATAGATCGGGTTGCCGAAATAGAGGTAGGTGTCGCGGTTGTCCTCGCGCAGCGGCGTGGCCGTCATGCCAAGCTGGTAGGCGGGCTTGAAATGCTCAAGGATGACGCGCCATGAGCTGTCGTCCCGCGCGCTTCCCCGGTGGCATTCATCGACGATGATGAGGTCGAAGAAGTCCGGCGGATAGTCGCGAAAAAGCCCGGCGCGGCGCTCGTCCTCGGCGAGCGCCTGATAGATGGCGAAATACATTTCCCGGCTTTTGACGATCTCGCCGGATTCAATCTTGTGGCGCGCGTCCCCGAAAGGGGTGAAGGTTTTGTCCTTCGGGTCGTCGATGAGAATGTTGCGATCCGCGAGGAACAGAATGCGCGGCTTGCGATGCTCTCCAGTGGTGTTCCAGCGGCTCGACCAGAGCTTCCAGCAAATCTGGAAGGCCACGATGGTCTTGCCCGTTCCCGTCGCCATCGTGAGAAGCAGGCGCTTCTTTCCAGCAAGGATGGCTTCGACCGTGCGGTTGATGGCGATCTGCTGATAGTAGCGGGGCGGCTTGCCGCCGACCGTGTTGCAGGGGGCGATCAGGTGCTCCACCCGCTCGGGCGTGTCGATTCCGCTGCCCGCCTGATAGCGCCGCCAAAGGTCGTCAGGTGTGGGGAAGCCGGCGATGCGCGTTTCCGTCCCCTTGAAGTAGTCGATTTCGATGATCTCGGCACCGTTGGTGGCGTAGGCGTATTTGAGGCCGAGGATTTCCGCATAGTTGCGGGCCTGCTGCACGGCGTCGGTCGCGGATTTGTAGCTGGCCTTCGCCTCGACCACGGCAAGCGGAAAGTCCCGCGTGTAGCGCAGGAGGTAGTCCACCCGCTTGGGCGGCTTGCGAACAAAGCCCTTGCCCACGGGAATGACGCGGCCATCCGTGATGGTGCGCTGCTCGGCGATGGAGTGGGGTTCGTTATCCCAACCAGCGGTTTGCAGCTTCGGCACGACGAATCTACGGCAGGTGTCGGCTTCGTTTGTCATGCTCTCGTATCGTCCGCGTGGATGGTGGTGAACGATGTCGCAAATTTTCGATACTCGCCGATGAGCGTATCGCGGAGTGAGAAGACGTCCATGTGCTTGTCGCTCACGAGCTTCTCCTTTTGACCTTGGCAGGCTTTTTCGAGGTGGACTTCTCGTTGCCTTCAGCACCCCTCGCGCGGACCCACGCGTCGACCTCGGAAAGCTTGAACTTCCAGAGACGCCCGATTTTGTGAGCAGGCAGCCCCTTCGACTCAATCCATCGGTAGATTGAGTCTTGAGCCACCCCCAAGTGCGTCACGACCTCGTCGGCCGAGGACCAAGGTTCTGTCATCTCAAGTTACTCCATAAAGGCAAGCGCTAATGCCTGCATGACGGTACCACAAAAAAACTACCAAAATCTCTGTGTTCATGCGCCTTTGCGCACTGATTTACTCAAAAATTAAAAACCATTAAAATGGTTATTAGTCTTCATTTTGACTGTTTAGCGCCATTAAAATGGTTTTTACTCTATCAACTGCCACCGAGATACTGAGCA
Organism: Betaproteobacteria bacterium; assembly: GCA_009780885.1. Lineage (GTDB taxonomy): Bacteria > Pseudomonadota > Gammaproteobacteria > Burkholderiales > Rhodocyclaceae > WQZF01. The sequence continues at coordinate 8,133 of WQZF01000021.1, forward strand.
CCTTGGGCGCCCGCCTGCGGACGCAGCGTCTTGCTCAAGGCTTTTCGCAGCGCGATCTGGCGCAGATGGCCGGGTTGTCCCTGGGTGCGCTGCGCAAGCTGGAGCATGACGGGCAGTGCTCGCTGGAGACCCTGATCCGGGTCGTTCTGGCCCTGGGGCTGGTGGAGGAACTGGAAGGCCTCTTCGTGCTGAAACGCCAATCCATTGCCCAGATGGAACAAGCCGAAGCAGTCAGTCAGCGCCAACGCGCGCCGCGCAGGAAAGCCCGATGAAGCAGAAATGATGACTTTCACTCTCTGACGATGTTTTCCAAAACCCCGCCCCTGCCGTACTACGCGGTAATTTTCAGTTCCCGCCTTTCTTCGGAAAGCGAGGCTTACCGGGAAATGGCGGACAAAATGGCGCAGCTTGCCGCCTTGCAGCCCGGCTTCCTCGGCTGCGAAAGCGTGCGCGGCGAGAACGGGTTTGGAATTACGGTGTCGTATTGGTCCGACGAGAAAGCCATTGCCGGCTGGAAGGCCAATGCCGAACACAGGATTGCGCAGGAAATCGGCAAACGCTCGTGGTACGAGCATTACGAAATCAGGATCGCAAAAGTCGAGCGGGCTTACGGAAAGTAAATGCAGGCAGGGGCGGCGGCGTTGTGTTGATAGGGGAGGTTTGCGAGAGAGTATTTTCTAAATTAACTTAAATAATATTTCGCTACAGTAGTGTTTTTTATAAAAAAATTATTTAAGTAATTTAGAAAATTTGATCTTGACAAGTGGATACGTAAATCATCGAACCGCATTCTGTATGTCCTTGAGCAAAAGAAACAATTGCATTGGAGTGATCGGGCCGGGTTCAACGCCAAAGCGCAAATACCACTGCCGGACAGCTTCATCCTTCGCATGAACGATCACTGCGCGTATTCCCGCGATGTCCGCCGCCTGCAAGGTGCGCAACAGCGCATCCTTCAACAGCGCAGTTCCCAAAGCTTTTCCCTGAAAGCTGCGATCCACGGCCAATCTGGCCAGCAGCATCAGCGGCACGGGATGCCGGGCCTGTCCCTTGGCGATACGCTCCGGCGCGTCAGTGTAGTCAACACCGGCAACGCTCAGGTTGTAATACCCGGCAAGCCTGAAACCGGCACAGACGACATGGCTTTGCGCGCTGTTTGCTTTCTGCTTGCTCCAGGCGCATCGCTGCAAGTAACGATTCAAGTCGGACTGGCTGCAATCGAATGTCTCAACAGGGTCGCCTGCCTCCAGCTTGCGAACCGGCGCAAAGTCAGCGCTCACCCAAGCACCCCCGGCTCGGTCAGGAGTTTGCGCAGTTGGGGCTTGTCCTGCACGGGCCGGTCCAGAGCCGCTTGAAAGGCGTCCCATTGCTCGCCGGTCAACGTGAACAGGCGTTGTTCAGCCAGGGTCTCATGAGCCATTGCGATGCCCGCGTCCAAAAGGAATTCGCTGACATTCTTGTGGCTGGCCCTGGCGGCTTCCTGAAGCAAGGACTTCACTTTCATGCTTGCGCGAACGTCAATCCGTTCTGTCTTTGAGTGTTGTGCGAGAGGCATGATGATTTCTCCTTTACGGACACTACAGTGTCGGGACAACGTACTGACAAGTGATTTTATTGGCCCGGCCCAAAAATACTCCCATTCTGTAGGATGGGTAGAGCGAAGCGAAACCCATCATTTCTTCATCTGGAACTCCGATGGGTTTCGCTTCTCGCTCAACCCATCCTACAGCCCTTGAAAACCAATCCTTGCTTGTGCTGGTTCAAAAGGAGTCGACCAACTCATAACCCGTGCTGCGCCCGCCGCCCGGAGACTTCTTCAGAACCCCCAACTCCAGCAGTTGAGTAATGTCGCGCAGCGCGGTGTCCGGCGAGCATTTGGCGATGGCCGCCCACTTGCTGCTGCTGAGTTTGCCCTCGAAGCCGTCGAGCATCCGGTTGAGCAGTTTCACCTGCCGCGCGTTCATCGGCGAGCCTGCCCAGCGTTGCCAGAAGCGTGCCCTGGACAGCACGGCATCCAGCGTAATTTCCGCGCTGGACACCGCGCGCGCCAGCGTACCGAGGAACCACGACAGCCAGCCGGTGACATCGAGCGTGCCTTTTTGCGTGCGCTCCAGCACCTCGTAGTAATCCTTGCGCTCGCGCTGGATTTGCGCCGATAGGCTGTAGAAGCGTTGCGGGCTGCCATCGGCGCGGGCGAGGAAGAGATCGCCCACGGCGCGGGCAATGCGTCCGTTGCCATCGTCGAAGGGGTGCAGGCTCACGAACCACAAATGCGCCAGCCCGGCCTTGATGAGCGCCGGTTCCCCGCTTTCTTCGTTGGCCCAGGCCAGAAAGCGCGCCATCTCATCGGGCAGGGTATCGGCGGGCGGCGCCTGGAAATGAATCCTTTGCCGCCCCACCGGGCCGGAGACGACCTGCATCGGCCCATTGGCGTCGTTGCGCCACCGGCCCACGTCGATCCTGTTGATGCCCGAATACCCGGTCGGGAACAGCGCCGCGTGCCAGCCACACAGCCGCCCGGAGCTCAGGGTTTCGCTGCTGCGCAGGGTGGCGTCGAGCACCATCTCGACCACGCCTTCGACATGCCGATCCACCGGCGCAAGCGCGCCAATCTCCACGCCCAGATGCCGGGCAATGGAGGAACGCACGGATTCGGGGTTGAGGACTTCGCCTTCGATTTCGCTGGTCTTGAGCACGTCCTCGGTCAAGGCGGCAAGGCTGGCCTGATCGCGCAATCCCAGCCCCGCATCGGCCAGACGCCCCAGCAGCATGCCCTGGGCGCGGCTGACGCCGGTCAGCAGAGTTGCCAGCGCCGACAGATCGTAACGCCAGTTCGGCCAATCGCCGTTTTGCCAGAGGTAGGGTTTATCGCCGCGTTCCATGCGGAGATTAAACACCCAATTCGCCGCAAGAACAAGTTATTTTCCGCATTTGATGCGGGGAATGAGGGGCTAATGATACGAACCGGCGCGTAGCTTCCGTGGACGTTTGGGGGTTTTCCGGGGGGAGGAAAACTCTTCGTCGAAACTTTGTTGCGGGCTTGTGAGTTGCTGATACCACTCCATCAGGAGCGCGACAATCGCGGATTCCGGAGTGTCCTTGGGAAGGCCATAGAGTTTCATTACGGCGCGGTCGAGATTCTGGTGCGCTTTCAACAATTCCTGTGGCATGGTCAGCGGATCGTAGAGGTCGGCGAGGGAATTTTCCGGATATCGCGCCCTTGCGTCGAGAACGGCTTGGGCCAGTTCTTCTATTGCGGCTTTTTGTTCGGTGTTTGTGTCGGGCCAGGGGAAGTTGTTGTAAACGATTTTATTTGAATATCGATAATCGCTTTTAAGGCGTCCACAGACCACGTTGGTCCATGCCATGTGGACGTTGGACGTGAGAACGCCAAAGTGATACAAATTAGCGTTTGGAATAATCGAAACGAGGTCTGTTACAATGATATTCGCCGTCAAAAAACCAATAGGGATATACCGTCTGCGCTCGGAAGAAACTCTCGGAATGATGATGTAGTTTTTCTTCGGTTGTCGAATTTCCATAAATAGACTGGGGGTTATGGCTCCTTCCTGTGTTTGTTTTTTTGAACTGCTTTTCCTGAATTGACGCACCTTTTCAATTCGTTCCATAACAAGGGGCAGTTTTCTGAGGTCAACAGGGTTCGCCTGAACAAGCCACAAACAATATCGTTCGATATTGTTGATAAATTCTTCCGAGCCATAAACACGCTTCAGATATTTTTTCGCGGCCGGTTCCTGTTCGATAAATTCCTCATACTCGCTTGCATTCAAAAACAAATTACCACCGTCAACAGGTTTATTTCCGTAGACCAACTCGGGCATATCACATAAAGGTTTTGTCCTGCTCTCCACAAAAACATTCGGCGCGTCCACGAGATAGGGATTGATATTTTTCGCGGAATTTTTTGTCCCGTCACTGTCGTAAATCATGCGCAACCCCCTGTTCGCCAAGGGAGCATGGCTGAATCCGACAATCACGCAATGCACCGCCGCCTTGCCTTTGGCTTCGTTGCTCCATTTGAAGGTTCTGTAGCCAAAGTCAATATGCGTGCCGAACATCTCGAAAACAGGCTTCCAAACGGCGGAAACCTGTTCTCCTTGCATAATGGAGTTTGTGGAAACGAAAGCAGCGCGAATTTGCGTCCCCATCAATAACCTGGCCGCCTTGTAATACCACGCTGCCACATAATCTATCTTCCCGGCGTTCCTGAATGGTTTTCCGCTTGCGTCGAGATAGACCGATAAAATATCCTCTTTTTGTTCCTCGTTTTGATTGGAATAGCCGACAAAGGGCGGATTCCCCAGAACAAAACCCAACTCCTCCTTCGCTACCACGCTTTCCCAATCCGTCCGCAAAGCATTCCCGTGCACAATCGTCGCGCTCTGCGTCAGCGGCAAGCGCGCGAAATACTGCCCGAATTCCTCGGCTACGCGCTGGTTCATCTGGTGATCCATCAGCCACATGCCGACGGTCGCCACCTGGCACGGAAAATCCTCGATCTCGATTCCGTAGAACTGTTCCACGCTGACTTTGAGCATGGATTCGATATCCAGCAGCTTTTGGTGGCTGCTCTTCATCTTCATCTTCAACAGATCAAGTTCCAGCCGGCGCAGTTCCCGATAGGTGATGATCAGGAAATTTCCGCAGCCGCAGGCCGGATCGAGGAATTTCAGGCGGGCGATTTTTTCGTGGAAGCGGCTGAGCGCAACCGGGTCGGTCTTTACGCGGTTGAATTCCTTCCACAGATCGTCCATGAACAGCGGGTTGATGAGTTTCAGGATATTTTCTTCGCTGGTGTAGTGCGCCCCCAGTTCCCGCCGCTGATCCTTGTCCATGACGCCCTGGAACATCGCGCCGAAAATGGCCGGGGAGATGGCGCTCCAGTCGAAATGGCAGCACTCCAGGAGCGTGTTGCGCATCTTTTCGTTGAATTCTGCGAAAGGGAGTGAATCCTTGAACAATCTGCCATTGATGTAGCGAAACTGTTTCAACTCGGCAGACAACAGGGTTTTTTTGACGCGGACGGCATCCGGCAGGTTCAGGACTTCAAAGAGCCGGGCGATTCGTTCAGACAGGTCGCTGCCATCCTTCTTCGAGTTTTCGACGTAGTTCAAAAAGGCTTGCTGCGGAAAAATCCCGGTGTCGTCGGCAAAGAGGCAAAACAATAAACGCACGAGATAGACTTCCAGATCGTGCCCTTCGTAGCCGTGGGATTTGAGGGCGTCGTGCAGCTTCGCCATTTTCAAGGCGGCGGCGACGTTGACTTCCTGTTGTGTCTCTATTTCGCGGGTGTTTTCATAGCCGGCAAGAATGGCGAATTTGCGGACATGCCGGTGCAGGTCCTTTGTCCGGAACTCTTTTCTGTCGGCAGTGCTTCTGCGGTACAGGAGGATGCGTTCAAAGTCGCAGACCATCAGAAGCCCGGGCATTTCGTCGGCGGGCAGGTGGATGGCGTAATCCTTGAGCTGCTCCAGGGCGTCTTCCAGATCCTTCCCCCGGCTTTTCATCTCGATGCCGAGTTGTTGCGGCCAGAAATAATCCATGAACCCGCGCCCGCTCATCCGCTGGGCGCGCTCCTCAAAACGCCCCACGGCGGCGGCGTCTTCCACGCCGAACACTGCGAGAAAATCGCGCACGAAACTCGGGCCTTCGGATTTCTCGTCCGCTCCGTCTTTCCAGCGCTTGGAAAAGGCAAGCGCGTTGGACTGGATCATTTCCCACGAGAGTTGCATTTTTCTTTCCTTCTTTAGAAGCGCCGATGAGCAGATTTTTTTCTAAATTTACTTAAATAATGTTCGGCTACAGTAGTGTGTTTCAGTAAAAATTTATTACAGTAATTTAGAAAATCGTAGCTGCCAAGGATTGCTGCCAGGGATTGCTGCCAGGGATCGAGAAGCCAAGATTACAGGCCCAATTCTCCCGCAACGCATCCACCCGTTTCCTTAGGTTCTCGTCCATCTGCACCAGCGGCGCGAGGCTTTCCAATCAGCGTCGAATATACCCGCTCAATATGAAATAAACATTCATGCGATTGCCCTGTTTGTCGGAATTTCCTGCCCCGAATCGCTGTTTCCTGCATGTTATAATCCCTCGCTTTTCGGCGGGCAGATACGGGCTTTTTGCCTCTGCCGCAGATTCCACCCACACGTCTTAGGCAGGACTTTCTCATGGAAATACACAGCGAAAACGCAAATGCGCTGGAGCGCCGTCTCGATCTTTCAGTGGCGATTGCCGATCTCGACAAGGATACCGATGCGCGTTTGAAGCGCATGGGCAAAAAGGCCAAAATCGACGGCTTCCGGCCAGGAAAGGCGCCGTTGAAGATCATCAGGGAGCGTTACGGCGATCAGGCGCGTCATGAGGCGCTGTCGGAAGTCCTCGACCGCACCTTCAACGAGGTGGTGACGGCGGGAAACCTGCGCGTTGCCGGCTATCCTCGGATCGAGGTGAAGGAAGGCGCAAACGCTTCGGAACCGTCTACCCATCTCGAATTTTCGGCGATTTTCGAGGTTTATCCGGAAATTGCGCTCGGCGAGATTTCCGGTGTGGAAATCGAACGGCCTGCACTCGAGGTCGGGGAAACGGAAGTCGATCGGACGATAGAGATCCTGTGCAAGCAGCGTGTCCGCTATGAAGAGGTTGACCGGGCTGCTGCCAGTGAGGATCGGGTGGTCGTCGCATTTTCCGGGAAGAAGGATGGAGAACTCTTTCAGGGCGGGCAGGCGGAAAATTATCCATTCATCCTGGGCCGGGGAACGATGCTCCCGGAATTCGAGTCCGCAGTGACGGGCATGAAGGCCGGTGAAGAAAAAACCTTCGATCTGAGCTTTCCGGAAGATTACATGCCGCAGGAACTGGCCGGAAAGACGGTTCAGTTCGATTTGAAGTTGAAGCGCGTATCCGAGCCGGTTCTGCCGGCGGTCGACGCCGACTTCGCCCGTATGCTCGGAATCGAGGACGGGGATATCGAGAAGATGCGCGATGAAATTACGGCGAATCTGATGCGCGAGGTCAAGGGACGGATTCAGGCGCGGCTCAAGGATCAGGTGATGGACGCGATCCTGAAAACGACTCCGATTTCGTTGCCCAAGGCGCTGGTGGAAGGCGAGGTCCAGCGTTTGATGAACAATGCGCGCCAGGATTTCGAGAATCGCGGCCTCAAGGTGAAGGATTTTCCGATCCAGCCCGAATGGTTCGCCGAGCGGGCAAGGCGCCGTATTGCGTTGGGGCTGATCATTGCCGAGATGGTGAAGGTTCATCATCTGTACGCGAAACCGGAACAGGTGCGCAAACTCGTCGAGGAAATGGCGGAAACCTACGAGCATCCGGAAGAGGTCGTCCGCTGGTATTACGCGCAGCCGCAGCGTTTGCAGGAAGTCGAGGGTGTTGCGATCGAGGATAATGTGGTGGCCTGGGTGCTCGACAATGTGAAGGTCGTCGACAAGACGGTGAGCTTCAACGAGTTGATGGATCAGGAATCCTGAACGCCGATGCGAGGAACGAAGATGATGTTTGGCAATGATCCCCACGGGATGCACGGCATGGCGCAGGAGACGCGCGCGCTCGGGCTGGTGCCGATGGTGGTCGAGCAGAGCGGGCGGGGCGAGCGGGCCTACGATATTTATTCGCGCCTCTTGAAGGAGCGCGTGGTCTTTCTCGTCGGGCCGGTCGATGACAACACGGCGAACCTGGTGGTGGCGCAATTGCTCTTCCTCGAAGCCGAAAACCCCGACAAGGATATCCAGTTCTACATCAATTCCCCTGGAGGTTCGGTGACTTCCGGGTTGTCGATCTACGACACGATGCAGTTCATCAAGCCCGATGTCTCGACCCTGTGCCTGGGGCAGGCGGCTTCGATGGGGGCTTTCCTGCTGGCGGCAGGGGCGAAGGGAAAACGCTTCGCGCTGCCCAATTCGCGCGTGATGATCCACCAGCCGATGGGCGGATTTCATGGACAGGCATCCGATATCGAGATCCACGCCAAGGAAATCCTCTCCCTGCGCGCCAAATTGAACGCGCTGATGGCGGAACATACGGGACGTTCGGTAGAACAGATCGACCGCGATACCGATCGGGATAATTTCCTTTCTGCGGCGGAAGCGGCAGAATATGGGTTGGTCGACAAGGTGTTGACGCGGCGCGATATGATCGCGTAACCCCCTGAAAAGCATACAGCCGGAAAGAAAGGTAGGACGAAATGCCCGACAGGAAAGGGAGTGGTGAAAGACTTCTGGAATGCTCGTTTTGCAGCAAAAGCCAGCATGAAGTGAAAAAACTCATCGCGGGCCCCTCGGTCTTTATCTGCGATGAATGTATCGAGCTGTGCAACGAGATCATCCGCGATGAGGCCACCGACGGCGAAGAGGCGCAAAACCGCGCCAGCTTGCCGACGCCACGGGAAATCTGCGCCATTCTCGACAGTTATGTGATCGGACAGGAAATCGCGAAACGGATTCTTTCCGTCGCCGTCTACAACCATTACAAACGGCTGCGCCATTGCGCGGCGAATCGCGATGGCAATGCGCAACAGGACGAGGTAGAGCTTTCCAAGAGCAATATCCTGCTGATCGGCCCGACCGGCTCGGGCAAGACCCTGCTCGCGCAAACCCTGGCGCGGCTGCTCAATGTTCCCTTCGTGATGGCCGACGCGACGACGCTGACCGAGGCAGGTTATGTCGGCGAGGATGTCGAGAACATCATCCAGAAACTGCTGCAGAAGTGCGATTACGATATCGAGAAGGCGCAGCAGGGAATCGTCTATATCGACGAGATCGACAAGATTTCACGAAAATCCGATAACCCCTCGATTACCCGCGACGTGTCCGGGGAAGGCGTCCAGCAAGCCCTGCTGAAGCTGATCGAAGGCACGGTCGCCGCCGTTCCGCCGCAGGGCGGGCGCAAGCATCCGAACCAGGATTGCGTGCAGGTCGATACCACCAATATCCTTTTCATCTGCGGCGGCGCTTTCGACGGGCTGGAAAAGGTGATCCGGGATCGCTCGGAAAAGGGCGGAATCGGTTTCGGCGCGGAAGTCAAAAGCAAGGAAGACAGGAAAGCCGTCGGCGCGGTGTTGCGGACCGTGGAACCGGAAGATTTGATCAAGTTCGGCCTGATTCCGGAATTGATCGGACGCTTGCCGGTGGTCGCCACGCTGGAGGAATTGAACGAGGAGGCTCTGGTCGAGATCCTGCTCGAACCGAAAAACGCGCTGGTCAAGCAATATCAAAAGCTTTTCGCCATGGAAGGCGCCGAACTGGAAATCCGTCCGGCGGCGCTTGCGGCGATTGCCCGGCGTGCGCTGGAACGCAAGACCGGCGCGCGCGGCCTGCGTTCCATTATCGAAATGCTGCTGCTTGAAACGATGTACGAACTGCCAGGGATGAGCAATGTCTCCAAGGTCGTCATCGACGAGAACATGGTGACGGGTCACGCGCAGCCCTTGCTGATTTACGCCGATCCCCCCAGGCAATCGAAAGTTTCCGGGTCTCATTGACGCAGGCACGATGCCCAAGGCGTCTTTCCGGTGGCGGGCATTGATGGCAGCCACATGGATGGGCGCCGCCGGATCTCCGCAAACTTGAACACCTGTCGAGCGCAATCCCCGCCATTCATGGCGGGGTCAGCGAGACATAGCGTGGCAGGCGCCAAAGGCGCCCCACACTGTGTCGAGGAATCCCCAACCTTCAGGTTGGGGTGACTCAATTTCTCCATATCGTCTCCATCTGGAAACGATATGCACCTTCATTTCTGAGGCATAAAAATGTCCCCATACGATCTTTCCTCCTCCCAGATTCCCGAATTGCCGCTCCTGCCCTTGCGCGATGTGGTGGTATTTCCGCACATGGTCATTCCGCTCTTCGTCGGGCGGCCAAAGTCGATCCACGCGCTGGAAACGGCAATGGAGGACAACAAGAACATCCTGCTCGTGGCGCAGAAATCGGCGGCAAAGGATGAGCCGGGAATCGAGGATCTCTACCGTATCGGCTGCGTTGCCAACATCCTGCAAATGCTGAAGCTTCCGGATGGCACGGTAAAGGTGCTGGTCGAAGGCACCTTGCGGGTGCGTTTGAACGCGATTCGCGCGTTGCCCGAAATGTTTGTCGCGTCGGCGGAGCCCGTCTCCTCCGAAAATATGCGTGGACACGAAATCGAAGCCATGCGCCGGACGATGATTGCGCAGTTCGATCAGTACGTGAAGCTGAACAAGAAAATTCCGCCGGAAATCCTGACTTCCACATCGTCCATCGAGGACGCAGGCCGCCTCTCCGACACGATTGCCGCGCATTTGCCGCTGAAACTCGAACAGAAACAGGAAATCCTGGAGATGTTCGACATTCGCTCGCGGATCGAACGGCTGCTCTCCCAGCTCGAATCCGAAATCGACATTCTCCAGGTGGAAAAGCGCATCCGTGGCCGGGTCAAGCGCCAGATGGAAAAGAGCCAGCGCGAGTATTACCTGAACGAACAGGTCAAGGCGATCCAGAAAGAGCTTGGCGAAGGCGAGGACGGCGTCGATCTCGAAGAACTGGACAAGAAGATCAAGGCCGCCGGGATGAGCAAGGAGGCGCTGACGAAAGCGCAGGGAGAACTGAAAAAACTCCGCCTGATGTCGCCGATGTCGGCGGAAGCCACCGTCGTGCGGAATTTCATCGAAACGATGGTGGCATTGCCCTGGCGCAAGAAAACACGGATCAGCAAGGATCTCTCCGCCGCCGGAAAGATTCTCGACAAGGATCATTACGGGCTGGAACGGGTCAAGGAGCGCATCCTCGAATACCTGGCCGTCCAGCAGCGCGTCGAAAAACTCAAGGGGCCGATCCTGTGCCTGGTAGGCCCTCCGGGGGTGGGGAAGACTTCACTCGGGCAATCCATTGCTCGCGCCACGAACCGCAAGTTCGTGCGCATGGCGCTCGGCGGCGTGCGTGACGAAGCCGAGATTCGCGGGCACCGCCGCACCTACATTGGTTCCCTGCCGGGCAAGATCCTGCAGAACATGACCAAGATCGGCGTGCGCAATCCGCTCTTCCTGCTCGACGAAGTCGACAAGCTTGGCCAGGATTTTCGCGGCGATCCCTCTTCCGCGTTGCTCGAAGTGCTCGATCCCGAGCAGAACCACACCTTCCAGGATCATTACATCGAAGTCGATTTTGATCTTTCGGATGTCATGTTCGTGGCGACCGCCAACACGATGAACATCCCGGGGCCATTGCTCGACCGCATGGAAGTGATTCGTCTCTCCGGATACACCGAAGACGAAAAACTCAACATCGCCATGCGCTACCTGCTGCCCAAGCAGATGAAAAACAATGGCCTCAAGAAAACCGAATTGAGCGTCACCGAGACCGCGATCCGGGACATTACGCGCTATTACACGCGCGAGGCGGGTGTGCGCGGGCTGGAGCGCGAGATTTCAAAGATTTGCAGGAAAGTGGTCAAGATGCTGGTTCTGGGCAAGCGCAAAAGCAAGGTCGTCGTCAACGCGCAGAACCTGGACAAATATCTTGGCGTGCGCCGCCATACCTTCGGGATTGCCGAAAAGGAAAACCAGGTGGGCCAGGTCACCGGCCTTGCATGGACCGAGGTCGGTGGCGAATTGCTGACCATCGAAGCCATCGTATTGCCCGGCAAGGGCAAGACCATTACCACCGGGAAACTGGGCGAAGTGATGCAGGAGTCGATCCAGGCGGCGCTCTCGGTCGTGCGCAAACGTGCGGCTTCCCTGGGAATCAACGAAGAGTTCTATCAGAAGAGCGACATCCACATTCACCTGCCCGAAGGCGCGATTCCAAAGGACGGGCCATCGGCGGGAATCGCCATTTGCACGGCGCTGGTGTCCGTGCTGACGGGAATCCCGGTGCGTTGCGACGTGGCGATGACCGGCGAAATCACCTTGCGCGGCGAAGTGCTGGCCATCGGCGGGCTCAAGGAAAAGCTGCTCGCGGCGGTTCGCGGAGGATTGTCGACAGCCTTGATTCCCGAGGAAAACGTCAAGGATCTCGCGGAAATTCCGGAGAACATCAAGGGCAAGCTCGAAATCATCCCGGTGAAATGGATCGATCAGGTGTTGGAACGGGCGCTGGAATGCATTCCGAATCCAGTGGCGGAGGATCCGATTGTTGCAACTACGCCGCAGGGCGAGATGGAGAATATTCCTGCAAAGAATGTCCTTACTCATTGATTCGCTGGACAATCATTTTGGGTTTCATTTCAACACCCCGGAAAGCCTCGTCAAAAAAGGAAATTTGCGCCCATTCCCGCTTGACACAAGGCTTTTCGACTTGTATAAGACGCCTTGTAGTAGCCTTCCCTAGTAGCTTTTTCTGTATCTATCTTCAACTTCAACAATGAAAGGGGTTCCCTGTGAATAAGTCTGAACTGATCGATCAAATTGCCACTTCCGCCGACATTTCCAAGGCAGCAGCCGGGCGCGCTCTTGATGCAGCAGTTGCTGCCATCAAGACCACGCTGAAAAAAGGCGGGGAAGTTACCTTGGTGGGATTCGGATCGTTTTACGTTGGCAAGCGCGCTGCGCGTACTGGCCGTAACCCGCAGACCGGGGCTACGATCAAGATCAAGGCGGCCAAGGTGCCGAAGTTCCGCGCCGGCAAGGCACTGAAGGACGCTGTAAATTAATAATATTTATTTGTGTGGAGGATTTTGATTATCCGGTTCAGGGTGCTTAGCTCAGTTGGTAGAGCGCTAGCCTTACAAGCTGGATGTCGGCGGTTCGAACCCGTCAGCACCCACCAAATTGGATAGGTTCGGTTATTCGAGGAGTGGTAGTTCAGTTGGTTAGAATACCGGCCTGTCACGCCGGGGGTCGCGGGTTCGAGCCCCGTCCACTCCGCCAACGAACCAGATTTCAGGAAAGGGCATCTTCGGATGCCCTTTTTATTTGCGAAAAATTTGCGAAAAAAAACCCGCGTGAATTTACGCGGGTTTTTTGGATGGCTGCTCGGCAATGTCTGGCGGAGACGGTGGGATTCGAACCCACGATGCAGGTTTTGCCCGCATGCTCCCTTAGCAGGGGAGTGCCTTCGACCTCTCGGCCACGTCTCCTGTACGGCGGTTTCCTGCCCGTATTTGCGTGTTGCGAATGCCGGACAAGAGGCGGGGATGATAGCGGGTTCGGGGCTGCCGGTCAAACGATAAGGGGGATAAACCGCTCCGGTTTCAGAATTTGAAGCCCCGGTGCAGGGCAACGACGCCGAGCGCCAGGTTGAAGTACTCGACCTTTTCCAGGCCGGCTTCTTCCATCATCGTCTTCATCGTTTCCTGATCCGGGTGCACGCGGATCGATTCGGCCAGATAGCGGTAGCTCTCTTCGTCGCGGACGAGCATTTTTCCCAGGCGCGGGATGATCCTGAACGAATAGAAATCGTAGGCCGGCGCCAGCGGTTTCCAGATGCGCGAGAACTCAAGCACCAGAAGCCGCCCGCCGGGGCGCAGCACGCGGCGCATTTCGGCGAGCGCGGCGTCCTTGTGCGTCATGTTGCGCAGGCCGAAGGCGACGGTCACGCAGTCGAACCAGCCGGAGGGAAAGGGCAGCTTTTCCGCGTCGCACTGCGCCACCGGGAGCAGGATGCCCTTGTCGCACAGACGGTCGCGGCCCCGCGTGAGCATCGCGTTGTTGATGTCGGTGAGCCAGACCTGCCCCTCGGGACCGACACGGCGGGCGAAGGCCCGCGAGAGGTCGCCGGTGCCGCCGGCAACGTCGAGGACGCGCGAGCCCGGACGCACTCCGCTCTGGGCGATCGTGAACTGCTTCCACAGGCGATGCAGGCCGGCGGACATGAGATCGTTCATCAGGTCGTAGCGCTCGGCCACCGAGTCGAACACATCGGCGACGCGCTGCGCTTTCGCGCTTTCCGCAACCTGCTCGAAACCGAAATGGGTCGTGGACGCGCCCTCGCTGCCGTGTGCAGCCTCTTCATGTGCTTTCATGGAATCTCTCAATCTGTGCGAGATGACGAAAGGGGAAATTGTAGCGCACCGCCCTGACGCTACGGACAGCATGTAGGATGGGTTGAGCGCAGCGAAACCCATCGGGGTTCCAGATTGAGAAATGATGGGTTTCGCTACGCGCTACCCATCCTGCGTATTTTCAACCCTTAATTGCCGGGTGAATAACGCTGCGGATAGACGCGCACCAGCACGATTTTCGGGCCGCGCATTTTCTTGACGACAATCGCGAAGCCCTCGAATTCGATACGCTGTCCCTGCTGCGGAAGATCGCCCAGTTTTTCCTGGATCAGTCCGCCGACGGAATCGGCCTCGCCTTCCTCGATGTCGAGTCCCAGCGCGCGTTCGAGCGTGAAGATGGGCAGGCTGCCCTTGCCCAGCAGCGAGCCGTCGTCGAGCTTTTTCCATTCGTTCTGGCTTTGGCGGAATTCGTCGCGGATTTCGCCGACCAGCGCGCTCAACAGGTTGTCCAGTGTCACGAAGCCAAGCGGACGTCCATCGCGGCGCGCGACGATGGCGAAATGCGGCGCTCCTTCGCGGAAGCGCCGGAAGAGTTCGACTGCCGGCAGGCGCGGCGCGACGGTTTCGACCGGGCGCAGGAGTTTTTCCAGTTCCGCTTGCCAGTCTTCCGGCGATCTTGCCTCCTCCGAATGCGTTGCCGAAGCCCTGATCCTGTAGAGCGCGAAGAAAAGATATTTCAGGTGAATCACGCCAGCCACTTTTCCCTCCCTGTCGAGATAGGGATAGCGGCTGTAGCGGTTTTGCATGACGCGCTCGATGTTTTTTTCAAAGGGATCGCCAGCGTGGAGCGCGACCACTTCCGAAAAGGGGCGCATCAGATCGGCGACTTCGAGATCCTGGAAATCGAGTGCCTGCGCCAGCACGCGCCATTCGTCGACCTCATCGTGCCTTTCCGCACCCTCCTCGACGTGCGAGCTCAATTCCTCGGCGCGAGAACGCAGGATCAATTTCAATTCCTCGTTCGAGTAATGGCTTTCGCTTCCCGCCGGGGCATTGAGACCGACCCAGCGCAGCAGGCGAATCGCGCTGTGGTTCAGCGCCCAGATCGCCGGGTACATCGCCCAGTAGAACAGGAAGAGCGGGACTGCCGTCCAGATGCAAACCGCTTCCGGCATCCGGATCGACATCGACTTCGGCGCCTGTTCTCCGACGACGATATGCAGATACGAAATCAGGAAGAAGGCGACGAAGAAGGAAATGCCGTGGATCAGGCGCTCGCTCGCCAATCCGATCAGCGCCAGCAGAGGCCGCAGCAGCTCGGCAAAGGCCGGTTCGCCGATCCAGCCCAGGCCGAGCGAGGCGAGGGTGATCCCCAACTGGCAGGCCGAGAGGTAGGAATCGAGATCGCCATGCACGCGCGCCAGAATGCGGCCGCGCCAGCCCCAGGTTTTTGAAATCGCGAGCACCCGCGTCGGGCGCAATTTGACCAGCCCGAATTCCGCCGCGACGAAAAAGGCGTTCAAGAGCACCAGGAGCAGTGCGGCGATCAGATACAGAAAATTGATTCCCATGAAATGGATGTTCGGGCGAAAGTTTCGCGGCGAAGAGCTTCAAGGAGTGGAAAAGGGCAAAGTCTACAATATTGTTCCGCCGGCAAATATTGAACCGGCAATTATTCACCCGGCAATGAAGGGTTGATTTTCAAGGTATGCAGGATGGGTAGAGCGAAGCGAAACCCATCTTGCATATTATTTTTTCGGCAATTCCGCCCGCAATTGCCGATATACGGCGAAGCGGCGCGGATTGATTTTTCCTTCGTCCAGCGCGGCGGCCAGCGCGCAGTCGGGTTCGCGGTCGTGGCGGCAATCGCGGAAACGGCATTGGCCCAGGTACGGGCGGAATTCGGGGAAGGCGGCTTCCAGCGCGGCGAGGTCGAGATGCGCGAGGCCGAAGCTCTGTAGTCCGGGCGAATCGATCAGCGCCGAAGCGGCGTCGAGACGGTAGAGGCGGGCGTGGGTGGTCGTGTGCTTTCCGCTGCCGAGCGCGGTTGAGATTTCGCGGGTGGCGGCGCCGGCTTCGGGGATCAGGGCGTTGATCAGGGTCGATTTGCCCATGCCGGATTGTCCGACCAGCACGCTCACATTTCCGGAAAGCCGTTCGCGCAGGGCACAGAGCGAGGCGGCTTCGAGCGCGGAAGTTTCGACGACGGGATAGCCCAATCCGGCATAGGGCGCGAGGACGGAGCGCGCGGCTTGCAGGCGATCCTGCAAGTCGCATTTGTTGAGCACGATCAGCGCCGCAATGCCCTGTTCGGCGGCGGCGACGAGGCAGCGGTTCAGCAATTCCTCGGAAAAGGAAGGCTCGACGGCGACGACGATGGCAATCCGGGTGACGTTGGCGGCGATGAGTTTTTGACGGAATTCGTTGCTGCGATAAAGCAGGCTGCGGCGCGGCGCGGCGCTTTCGATCACGCCGCCGCCCTGGCCGTCTTCCCGCACCGACACTTCGTCGCCGCAGGCGAAATCGCTTTTTTTGCCGCGAGGGAAGCAAAGCAGGGTTTTTCCCGGCGCAAGTTCGACCAGGTATTGCCGTCCAAAGGCGGCGATGACTGCGCCGCCGCTCGCGTCGGGCAAGGCGCGGCGTTTCAAGCGCGCGCCGCCATCAGATGCGCGATACGGATCGCCGCCGGGGGGTGCGAATCGTAAAAGCGCGAATAGCCCGGATCGGGCGTCAAAGTCGCCGCGTTGTCCTCGTAGAGCGCGACCAGCGCCTGCGCCAGATCTTCCGCGCTCACCTGCTGCGCGGCGTAGCGGTCGGCCTCGAATTCGTCGCGGCGCGAAAGCTGGTTGAAGAGCGGCATCGCGGGAAAGAGCAGCACCGGCAGCGCGAGGAAGAAAAGAATGAACGCCAGCGCGGGTTCCCCGGCCCTTTCCGGCGACACGCCCAATCCCGCGAAGAACCAGGGCGCGTGCAGCAAGGTATCGAGCAGCGCGAAAAAAACCAGCGCCAGCGCGAACATCAGCGCCATCCGCCGGAGCACGTGGTGGTATCTGAAATGGCCCAGTTCATGCGCCATCACCGCCTCGATTTCCTTCGGTTTCAGGCGCGAGAACAGCGTATCGAAAAAGACGATCCGCTTGTTGCGGCCCAACCCGGTGAAATAGGCGTTGCCGTGCGCCGAGCGTTTGGAACCGTCCATCACGAACAGCCCGCCGGAACGGAAGCCGCAACGCTCCAGCAGCGCCTCGACGCGGCTGCGTATTTCGCCTTCTTCGAGCGGGGTGAATTTGTTGAAGATCGGCGCGATCCAGGTCGGATAAACGAAGAAGATCAGCAGGTTGAGCGCGACCCAGAATTCCCACGCCCAGAGCCACCACCGATCCCCCATGCTCCCGACCAGCCGGAGCACGACGAACAGGACGGGAACGCCGATCACGGCGCTCAACAACGCGCCCTTGGCGAGATCGGCGAAGAAGAGCATCTGCGTCATCCGGTTGAAGCCGAAACGTTCCTCGACCACGAATTGGCGAATCCAGGAAAGCGGCAGATCCACGAGCGAGGAAATCAGCATCACGCTCGAAACCAGCGCGACGCCGGTCCACACGCCTGGCAACTCCATCGCCTGCCAGAAGCCGGAAAGCGCCGCCAGCCCCCCGCCGTAGGTCAATGCGAACAACAGCGCCAGATGTACCGCCAACTCCCAGTCGCCCAGGCGCGTTTTCGCAACCGTGTAGTCCGCCGCCTTCTGGTGTGCTTCAAGCGAAATGCGCCCGGAAAATTGTTCCGGCACTGCGCCGCGATGCGCCAGCACATGCGCGGTCTGCCGACGCGCCAGCCAGAGATGCAACGCGGCATAAACGGCCACGGCGAACAAAAACACCACGTAAAAAACTGTGGCGGCGGAAGAGGAAGCGAAATCGGCGAGGCTCATGCTTTTGTGACAGAATAAAAAATCCACAACTCGGCCATCGGCCAAAGGTTCACGATTATATGACACAGGATGTAAACCACCTGATCTGGCTGGACATGGAAATGTCGGGCCTGAATCCGGACCAGGACAGAATTCTCGAACTGGCGCTGGTCGTCACCGACAACGCGCTGGAAATCATCGCCGAAGCGCCGGTCTGGGTCGTGCACCAGTCCGACGCCGTCCTCGACGGCATGGACGCCTGGAACCAGTCGACCCACAAGCGTTCCGGGCTGATCGACCGTGTGCGCGCCTCCACCCGGGACGAAGCCCAGGTCGCCGCCGAAGCGCTCGCCTTCATCAAGGAATGGACGCCGGAACGCGCCAGCCCGATGTGCGGAAACTCCATCTGCCAGGACCGCCGCTTCATGGCCCGCCACATGCCGTCGCTGGAAGCGTGGTTCCATTACCGCAATCTTGACGTCTCGACCCTGAAGGAACTCTGCCGCCGCTGGCGCCCCGAAATCGCCAAGGGTTTTGAAAAAAAGGCCGACCACACCGCCCTCGTCGACACCCGCGAATCCATCCTCGAACTGCGCTATTACCGGGAGCATTTCCTGAAGGCTGAGGGCTGAGTCCGGAGGGGGCGGGAGGGATGCAGATTTTCTAAATTACTTAAATAATGTTTCGCTACTGTAGTGGCTTTCAAGAATGAATTCTTTAGTCTAATTTAGAAAATAGAGGCGAATTCATGGAAAAATTCATCGCTTGCGCTCACCCCAACCGATGGCCCTGTACCTCAATGATATTGACTTATTGGTGAAACGATGAAAACAGTCGGCCATCGCACTGAACGACCGATCTCGATAAACGCGAGCGGCGATCTTCTTGCGGAAGGCGCCCGCTTCAACGAAACGATCGCTCGCCTTTCCCGCGTTGGGCTTATGCCCAAGGGGGTGTATCGGTTCCGCTCCCATGAGCAGGCAAACCAACACGAGCAGGACAACCTTGTCCGCGCAATCGCAGGATTGGCTCTGGAGCGCAAAAGTGGATAAGTACAGCCGTCCGGCCACGCTCGACGATTTGAAATGTTTGCTGGAAAGCCTGGATGCACACGGCGTCAAATATCTGCTGATAGGAGGGTATGCGTTGGCAGCGCATGGCTATCATCGCGCAACGACGGATATTGATCTGCTGGTTCCGGCTACGCTTGAATCCGGGATGCGCGTCAAGGAGGCGTTGATGGTTCTGCCCGATCAGGTTGCCAGGGAGATCCAGCCTGAATGGTTCGCTGAAGGGGAGAATATCCGTGTTGCCGATGCGTTCGTCGTAGACCTGATCCTCAATGCAAATGGACATACTTACGATGCTCTTGATCAGTACGCCATGCTCATCCATCTCGAAGGCGTCCCTGTACGGACAATCAACCTTGAGGGTTTGCTGCTTACAAAACAAACGATGCGTGAGAAGGATAAGGAAGATCGCCTGGTCATCGAATGCGCTCTCGAAATGCAGAGGAAAGAGTAAGAGATCGGGCAGGTTGCCAGGAATGCGGATTTTCTAAATTACTTAAATAATGTTTCGCTACTGTAGTGATGTTTAAGAATGAATTTTTTAGTCTAATTTAGAAAATAGAGGGAGAATTCACGGGAAAATTCATCGGTTGGGATGCGCGCAAGCGAAACCCATCGCAATTTTGATACTGTAAATGTTGGGTTTCGTTGCGCCCAACACAATCCACACGCCCTCAAAAAATCTTTTTAACTCAAACCCGGTTTTTCAGCATTTCCGTATTCCTGAACCGTTTTTATACATCTCACCGCAGACACCAATGAACACCCATCGCAAACCCCCTTCAAACGAGCCTTCCAGCCCGAAGCCGCCTTCACGCCGCCAAAAGCGGATTTCTCTCTCGACGAGAGGCACACACCCGCTCGGCATCGAGAAAATGCGGGAATTGGCGCGCATCTACGGCGGGGAGTGCCTGAGCGAAAAATATGCCGGCGTTGAAGGAAAACTGGATTGGCGATGCAGTGAAGGGCATGCCTGGGAAGCGAGGCCGGAATGGATTCTGCGTGGTTCCTGGTGTCCAACATGCAGAATCGCGCGCATCCTGGAGGAGCGGATAGAGAAACTGCGCGCGGCGGCGAAAGCGAAGGGCGGAGAGTGTCTGTCTTCCGAATGCATTGGCCGCAACGACAGTCTGACATTCCGCTGCGCGAGGGGCCACATCTGGCAGGCACGGGCCGAGGCGATTCTGAGGCGCTCGTGGTGCCCGACCTGCGGCAATGAGAATAGAAGAAAATCTCTTTCGGATATGCAGGCGCTGGCAGAAAAACGGGGCGGAAAGTGCTTGTCGACAGAATTCTTCGGCACAGTCCATAAAATGCTCTGGCAATGCGGGAAGGGTCACGTCTGGGAGGCTCCCGGGAACAGGATTCGCAACGGTTACTGGTGTCCTGAATGCGCGCGCCTCGAACGCTCCCTCACGATCGAAGTCATGCACGAAATCGCGCAATCGCGCGGAGGACTCTGCCTCTCGAACGAATACACCAACACCCTCACGAAGCTGAACTGGCAATGCGCCCACGGCCATACATGGACCGCCGACCCGGGCAATATCAAGTCGGGGAGGTGGTGCCCCGTCTGCGCGCGCCGCAGCCATATCAACCGCACGATCGAGGATATGCAAAAGCTGGCGCATGAGCGCGGAGGCCGCTGTCTGTCAAAGGAATACCGTGGAGTCGCCTACAAACTGACCTGGCAGTGCAATTTTGGCCATGTCTGGGAGACGAGTCCGGCGGTTGTGCTGCACGGTTCATGGTGTCCCGAGTGTTATTACCTGAGTATGTGTTTGAGCGACAAGGCGCGCAAAAAACATCTCCGTGCCGGAAGTATCGAAAAGACGAAGACCCGTCGCAAATCCGGCTTGTACTGAAAGATGGGGTTCGCTGCGCTCTACCCATCCTGCATGTTGCCATTCCTCGCACCCTTAGGTTGGGGTTCGCAGGCTCACCCCAACCTATGAATTCACCCTCCCCTGCAAAAGCGCCAGGCCCCATGCGACGCCGAAGCCGGTGATGTCGGAGGCGACCGCGCCCAGCAGCGCATAGGTTGGGGTGAGCTTGCGAACCCCAACACTACCACCGTTCCCCAACGGAAAAGCCATCGCTCGCGCCTGCTGCCCAATCCCGCGACATCCAGCCCTGGCGGATGTAGCGATGGATCGAACTGTACGGCCACTCTGAAGCGCGTTCGACATACCCATGTTTGACCGGGTTGATATGGACGTAATCCATGTGACGCTGCAAGTCGTCCTCGTCAAGAATCAAATGTTCCCAAAATCGCCTCTGCCATATCCCACGCTCGCCTTTATGCCGTCTTGATGCTCGTATCCATTCCCCTTGAGGAATACCGCGCGAAAATCCGGCCTTGATCAACATCCAGCGTGTCGCGCAATCAGGATCGTTTTCAGGTAGCGCCCAAATGGCGTGAAGGTGATCCGGCAGCACAACCCAGGCCAGAATATCGAACGGATGCGCCTGCTTTACCTTGCGCACGGCGTTGCGCAGGAGGGCGATGTGATCCACGAGCAGTGTGCGGGAGCGTTCGGACAGATTGATTGTGAAGAAGTATGTGCCGCCCGGCTGGCGGGTTCGCCTGTATTCCATTTGTGTTTCTTGCTCCTGAATGTTGGGGTTCGCAGGCTCACCCCAACCTATGAATTCACCCTCCCCTGCAAAAGCGCCAGGCCCCATGCGACGCCGAAGCCGGTGATGTCGGAGGCGACCGCGCCGAGTCCGCCCTTGCAGTTGGCGGCGGAGAGGTCCAAATGCAGCCAGGCGCCTTCTCCGGCGAAGCGGCGCAGGAAACGCGCTGCGAGGATGTGGTCGGCCTCGCCTTCCATCGCGCATTGCCGGATGTCGGCCACCTTGCTTTCCAGCGCCTCTTCGTAGTCTTCGTCGAAGGGGAAGAGTTGCACCCGTTCCCCGCTGGCCTGCCCTGCCGCCACCGCTGCCGCTCCAAGCGCCGCGTCGCTGGCGAAGACGCCGGAGTAGCGCGTGCCCAGCGCCGTGATCATGCTGCCGGTCAGGGTCGCGAAGTCGATCATCAGATCCGGTTTTTTCCGCGCCGCCAGGCACAGCGCGTCGGCCAGTGCCATTCTTCCTTCAGCGTCGGTATGGACGACTTCGATCGTCGTGCCGTCGAGCGCGGTGACGATGTCGCCCTGGGCGTAGGATTGCGGCCCCAGATGGTTGCGGGCGAGTGCGAGCCAGACTTCGATTTCCAGCGGCAGTTGCAGGCGGCTTGCCGTCAGCAGCAGGCCCAGCGCCACCGCCGATCCGGCCATGTCCTCGTGCATTCCGAGCATTGCGCGCGGCGGTTTCAGGTTGTGCCCGCCGGTATCGAAGCAGATGCCCTTGCCGACGAGCGCGATGCGCTCAGGCACATGCCTCGTCCGGTTCCGGGAAGGCTTGCAGGAGAGATGCACGATCGCCGCTTCTCCGTTCTGGCTTCCGCGCGCCACGGCGCAAAACGCGCCGGCGCCCATTTTTTCGAGGCGCACAAAATTGTATTCTTCATGCGTCCAGCCTTCCTGCAAGGCCAGTCTTTTGATCCGCTTGCGGTAGTCTTCCGGCGTCAGGATATTCTGCGGCAACTGCGTCAGCGCGCGCGCCAGGGTGTTGCCCTGCGCCAGCGCCGCGTGCGCGGCCAGATCGCCGCGCCAGCCGCACAGGGCTAATTCGTGCAGCGTTTCCGGCGGCTGGTCTTTCGTCCTGCCGCGCCGTTTCGTTTCGTCCTCCGGCTTGCTCTTCATTTGCAGCAGCGGGGCGCTGTTGATCCACGCGATTTCGGCGGCAAGAGTCGCTGCCGCCGCGCGTTCTTCCGCGCTCCCCAGCACGGCGATGCAAAGGCGTTCCGGTTTCTCGTCGAGCAAGGGCTGCATCGCCTTGCGCAGGTGCGCTGCGCGGGCGAAACGCGGCGCGTGCGAGTCGTCCATTGCCCATGCGACCAGCGCGCTGCCGGCTGTCGCGCAAAGCGGCGTCTTCGCCAGCACGCCGGCCTTTTTGCCCTGCCGCGCCAGCGTTTGTTCCAGCACTTCCTTTCCGGGCAGATCCTCGGGCAGCGATTCGGCGCGAGGCATGATGACGAAAACATGAGAATGCCCTTGTCCGATATTGCGGACGAAGGAGATGGGGGCAAGTTGGGCAAGCATACGGGTTCCATTAGAATGTCCGGATTTCGCCAATATACACACAAACTCCAAATCCTCATGCGGCAATACCTCGACCTGATGCGGCACGTGCTCGAACACGGCCACGAAAAAACCGATCGCACCGGAACCGGCACCCGTTCCGTGTTCGGCTGGCAGATGCGCTTTGACCTCGCCGCCGGCTTCCCGATGCTGACGACGAAGAAGCTGCATCTGAAATCGATCATCCACGAACTGCTCTGGTTTCTCAGGGGCGAGACCAACATCCGTTACCTGAAAGAGCACGGCGTCAGTATCTGGGACGAATGGGCCGACGAGAACGGCGAACTGGGGCCGGTCTACGGTCATCAGTGGAGGCACTGGCAGCGTCCGGGCGGCGGCGAGGTCGACCAGATCGCGCGGCTCGTCCAGGGGCTGCGCGAAAACCCCGATTCGCGCCGGCATCTCGTCACCGCATGGAATCCCGCCGAGGTCGAAAGCATGGCCTTGCCGCCCTGCCATGCCCTCTTCCAGTTCTACGTGGCCGAGGGCAGGCTTTCCTGCCAGTTGTACCAGCGCAGCGCCGACATCTTTCTTGGCGTTCCGTTCAACATCGCTTCCTACGCGCTGCTCACGCTGATGCTGGCGCAGGTCTGCGATCTCAAGCCGGGAGAATTCATCCACACGCTGGGCGACGCGCATCTCTACAGCAATCATCTCGACCAGGCGCGATTGCAGCTTTCCCGCGCGCCGAAGCCCTTGCCGTCCATGCAGCTCAACCCCGCGCGGCGCGATCCCTTCGCGTTCTGCTTCGAGGATTTCAGCCTCAGCGGCTACGATCCGCATCCGCACATCGCGGCGCGGGTCGCGGTGTAGGCGCATTGACACCCCAACGATGAACATCACCGAAACCCCCGCCTGGAAAGCCCTGGCCGAACATGCCGGGGAAATGAAGCCGCGCCATCTGCGCGAACTCTTCGCGAGCGATCCCGGACGCTTTTCGCGTTTCTCGCTCGATGTCGAGGGAATGCTCTTCGATTACTCGAAGCAGCGCATCGCCCCGAAGACGCTCGATCTGCTGGTCGCGCTGGCCGATGCGGCAAGGCTCGGAACGCAGATCGACGCGCTGTTCTCCGGCGCTCCGGTCAACCGCAGCGAACACCGCGCCGCGCTGCATATGGCGTTGCGCCATCTCGATGATTCGCCCTTTCCTTCCAGTGATTCCGGTTTCGAGGATGTGATGCCGCAAGTGCGCGCCCTGCGCGAGCGCATGGGCGAACTGGTACGCGCCATCCGGGACGGCGCGTTGCGCGGGGCGAGCGGCGAACCAATCCGCGCCGTCGTCAACCTCGGCGTCGGCGGCTCCGGCCTCGGACCCAAAATGGCGACGCAGGCGCTGGAACATCTCGCGCATCCGGGGCTGCGCGTCTTTCACGTCTCCAACTTCGACGACGCCGACCTGTGGCCGGTGCTGGACAAGCTCGATCCGCGCAGCACCCTCTTCATCGTCACCAGCAAAACCTTCACTACGCAGGAAACGCTGACCAACGCCCGCAGCGCGCGCGACTGGCTTCTGTCCGCCCTCGGCGCGGAGGCTGCAATGGAGCAATTCGTCGCCGTGACCGGAAACGCCGAAGCCGCGCAAGCCTTCGGCATCCGCCCGGATCGCGTCTACCCCTTTTGGGAATGGGTCGGCGGACGTTTCTCGCTCTGGTCGGCGGTGGGGCTTCCCATTGCCATTTCCATCGGCATGGAGCATTTCGAGAATTTCCTGGCCGGTGGCGCGGCAATGGACCGGCATTTCCGCGCCGCGCCCTTTTCCGCGAACCTGCCGGTGCTGATGGCGCTCATCGGCATCTGGAACACCAATTTTCTCGGCGCTTCCACCCACCTGCTCAATCCCTATTGCCAGCCGCTCTGCTGGCTGCCGGGCTACCTGCAACAACTGGAAATGGAATCGAACGGCAAGACGCTGGGCGACGACGCCGATCCCGTCGGCGCCGACACCGCGCCGGTGCTCTGGGGCGGCATCGGCAGCGACACGCAACATGCCTACTTCCAGCTTCTGCATCAGGGAGGCCGCCTGATTCCCTGCGATTTCATCGCTTGCGCCGAAAGCGAGGCCGCGCTTCCCGGCCACCACGAGCAACTGCTCGCCAACTGTCTCGCCCAGGCCGAGGCGCTCGCCTTCGGCAGCGCTGTGCTCGGCGAGGAAGAGGACCCGCGCAAACGCTGCCCCGGCAACCAGCCTTCCTCGGTTTTCCTGCTGCCGCGCCTTGGCCCCTTCCAGCTCGGCCTGCTGATCGCAGCCTACGAGCACAAGGTATTCACCCAGGGCGCGATCTGGGGAATCAACCCCTTCGACCAATGGGGCGTCGAACTGGGCAAAAAACTCGCGCGGCGGCTGCTGCCCGCGATTGCCGGAACGGAAATGCCCACCGGCAGCGACACTTCCACCGCCGGCCTGATCGCCTGGCTGCGCGCCCGGATTCACGAACGCTGATCTTCTCCCTCCAATGAACGCTTCCGCTCCCGCCTCCTCCCGCCCGGTCGTCGCGCTGATCGCCGCGCTGGCGAAAAACCGCGTCATCGGCGATCAAAACAAAATGCCCTGGCACCTGCCCGAAGACTTGCGCCACTTCAAGGCCACCACCCTCGGCCGCCCGGTCATCATGGGGCGCAAGACCTGGGAATCGCTTGGCCGAGCGCTGCCCGGACGCAAAAACATCGTCGTCAGCCGCAACGCCTCCTATCCGGCTCCGGGCGCGTCTGTCGTCACCTCGCTCGCTGCGGCGCTCGCGCTCGCGGCGCAGAGCCTCCGGGAATCCGCCACGGCGCGGGAAATGGCAGAACCGGCAGAACCCGAAATTTTCGTCATCGGCGGCGGCGCGCTGTACCGCGAAGCCCTGCCGCTGGCCGAACGGATGTACCTGACCGAAATCGACGCCGAATACGCGGGCGACACTTTCTTCCCCGAATTCTCCCCGCAGGAATGGCGCGAAAGCTCCCGCGCTTCCCACAAAACTTCGGAAGCTCTTTCCTTCGCTTTCGTTCTTTACCGTCGCGTTTCCCCGTTCACCGGCTAATGCCGGGGAAGAAGTTTTTTTGCGATGATTTTCTAAATTTACTTAAAGAATGTTTCGCTACAGTAGAGATTCTTATTAAGGAATTATTATAGTAATTTAGAAAATCAGCAAGCAGGATGGGTAGCGCTTCATCGGCCCGTTGCCGCAAATCGCGCCGAAGAAACCCGGGAGCAGGGATTGGCATCTTCCTCTGGATCCTGCGCGATTCGCAGGATCCAGTGTGCAGGAGAGGGGGTTTCTTGAGAGAGCGCCAGCGAAACCCATCGGAATTCCAGATTGAGAAACGATGGGTTTCGCTTCGCTCTACCCATCCTACGTGCTGCCGATGGGTGCAAACGGGTGATTTCGGGCGACCACAGGCCGCCCCTGCAGCACAGGATTGAACACCTGTCGAGCGCAATCCCCGCCATTCATGGCGGGGTCAGCGAGACATAGCGTGACAGGCGCCAAAGGCGCCCCACACTGTGTCGAGGAATCCCCAACCTTCAGGTTGGGGTGACTC
>WQZF01000022.1 GCA_009780885.1 Betaproteobacteria bacterium
CGCTGGACGATCCTCTCCTGCCGCTCTTCTCCGCCTCCGACGCCGGCCAGAAGACGGTGACGCTGGTCAACGGCCTGGACATTCGCGATATCCTCGGCACCGAGTTGTATTTCGGCAACGGCAACAGCGAAGAGGAGATGATGCTGAACGATCGCTATTGCGGTGTGTTCCGGGCAGCTCCCTGACCACCCCGGCGGCTTTGCCGCTACCCCTCCACGGAGGGGGAATTGAATTGAACAGCGGCGCTCTTCGGAGCGCCGCTGTTTTTTAGGGGTTTATCTCTTTAGCTTCCTGCCCCGCCTGTGGATCATTCTGTAGGGGAGACCGTCATCGCGAGCGGTGCGAAGCATGTAGGATGGGTAGAGCGCAGCGAAACCCATCGGGGTTCCAGAGGAAGGAATGATGGGTTTCGCTTCGCTCTACCCATCCTACATATCATCCGTCATCCTGCGCGAAGTCGCAGGATCCGGGAAATCGCAATGTTCAGGGCAGCAGGACGAAGAGGACGACCAGGGCGGCCAGCAAGGCGGCGATCAGGGCCAGCAGGCGGTTCTGGCGCTTCTGCGTGGCGATCAGGCGGGTGAGGAGTTCGGGGTAGTCGGGCGGCGGCGGCGCGGAAAGGGCCTGGTGCATCAGGCGCGGCAATTGCGGCAGCGTGCGCGCCCAGTGGGGGGCTTCCTGGGAGATTGCCTTGAGGATGCCGCGCCAGCCGAGTTGTTCGCTCATCCAGCGTTCGAGGAAGGGCTGCGCGGTTTTCCAGAGGTCGAGGTCGGGGTCGAGCTGGCGGCCCAGTCCCTCGATGTTCAGCAGGGTTTTCTGGAGCATCACCAGTTGGGGCTGGATTTCGACATTGAAGCGGCGCGAGGTCTGGAAGAGGCGCAGGAGCACCTTGCCGAATACGATGTCCTTGAGCGGGCGGTCGAAAATCGGTTCGCAGACGGCGCGGATCGCTGCCTCGAATTCGTCCTCGCGCGTCCCCGGCGGCGCCCAGCCGGATTCGATGTGCGTCTGCGCGACGCGCTTGTAGTCGCGCTTGAAGAAGGCGAGGAAGTTGCGCGCGAGATAGTTCCTGTCGGCATCGGTGAGGGTGGCGACGATGCCGAAATCGAGGGCGATGTAGCAGCCCTTCCTTTCGCCGGAATCGGCGACGAGGATGTTGCCGGGGTGCATGTCGGCATGGAAGAAGCCGTCGCGGAACACCTGCGAGAAGAAGATTTCGACTCCGGCGCGGGAAAGTTCCTTCAGGTCGATCCCGGCTTCGGCAAGGCGTTCGGTCTGGCCGATCGGGATGCCGCTCATCCGCTCCATCACCATGACCGAAGAGGTGCACCAGTCCCAATAGACTTCGGGCACCGTGAGCAGCGGCGAGCCCTCGAAGTTGCGCCGCAGTTGCGCGCAGTTGGCCGCTTCGCGCATCAGGTCGAGTTCGTCGTAAAGATATTTGGAGAATTCGGTGACGACTTCGCGCGGCTTCAGGCGCTTGCCGTCTTTCCAGAGGGTTTCGACCAGCAGTGCAAAGCTCTGGAGCAGCGCCAGGTCGCGGGCGATGACCGAGCGCATATTCGGGCGCAGGATTTTTACCGCCGCAGCGCGGCCATCCGGCAGGCGCGCGAAATGCACCTGCGCAATCGAGGCGCTTGCGACGGGAACCGCGTCGAATTCGGCAAAGACTTCGGAGGCGGGCTTTCCGTAGGCGGCCTCGATTTCGGCGAGCGCCCGCGCGGAAGAAAAGGGCGGAACCTGATCCTGGAGTTTCGCCAGTTCGTCGGCAATATCCGTCGGCAGCAGGTCGCGCCGGGTCGAGAGCATCTGCCCGAACTTGACGAAGATCGGCCCCAGCCGCTCCAGCGCCAGCCGCAAGCGCACCGCCGCCGGCGCGTCGAGCCTGCGCCAGAAAAACAGGATTCGCGAGAGGGCAAGCAGTTTTCCGGTCGGCTCGTGTTCGAGCAACATCTCGTCCAGCCCGTAACGGCCCGCGACGGAAATGATTTTGGCAAGGCGCAAAAGACGCATGGAAAATGAAGGAAGGCCGGAAGCAATGGAGAAGTGCGCCAGTTTATAGCGATTCCCGGAAAAGCTCATGTTTTGCGTGCCATTCAGGCGGAAGATGGTCGCGCGTTACAACTTCCGGGGCAATTCTTTTCGGTGAGATCCGGATGGAGATTTCGTTGATGATTGATACTGCCCGTAGTATCATCTAAAAGTATGAATACCGCCGCGAAGCTCCTGGCCGCAATGCAAGCCAACCCAAGGGATTGGCGGATTGAGCAATTGCAAACCGTGGCCCGGCAGTATGGAATCCTCTGGCGGCAGGAAAGCGGCAGCCATTGCATTTTTACGTGGCCTGAGGGACGCAGCCTGCCTGTTCCCGCGCACCGCCCCGTGAAGCCCGTTTATGTCCGGCTGTTCATCAAAATGCTTTCGGAGCCTTGAACCATGCGCAATCTCGATGACTACCCCTTTGAAATCCGACCGCTGACCGAAGAAGAAGGCGGAGGTTTCCTGATCAGCTACCCGGATTTCAATGTCTGTATCTCAGACGGCGAAACCATAGAAGAGGCAATTTCCAATGGCCGTGACGCCCTCCAGGGAACGATAAACGCGCTTGAAGAAAGCGGACATTCCATCCCCGCGCCCAACAGCGGCGGGGCAGCTTCGGGCAAGTTTGTGACGCGCCTTCCGAGAAGCCTGCACGCAGCCCTTTCGGCACGGGCCAGAATGGAGGGCGTTTCGCTCAACATGCTGGTGTTGAGCTTCATCGCGGAAGGCATCGGGCGCATGAAACGACATGCGCCGTAAATCGCCGGGCGACTGTTCCAAACGAAACCCTCAGTTTTCTAAATTACTTAAATAATGATCGGCTACAGTAGTTATATCCAAGCAAGAATTCTTTATTCTAATTTAGAAAATTGTTTCAAAAAAACTCATTCCCGCAAGGCCCGCGCGACAACCGCGAGGGTGACCGTTCCTGCACCGTGGAGCTTCAAGGTCCGCGCGCATTCGTTGAGCGTGGCGCCGCTGGTCATCACATCGTCGATCAGGAGAATATGACGACCGGAAAGATCGGCGTTGCACATGAAAGCGTTCCTGACGTTTTTCGCACGTTCCTTCCACGGCAGTTCCACTTGCGGCGTTGTGGCGCGGATGCGCTGGCAGAGACGAGGGGCCAACGCAATGCCGGTGATTCTTGCTGCCGGGCGGGCGATTTCGAGCGCCTGGTTGAAGCCGCGCCAGGAGAGGCGCTCCCGGTGCAGCGGCAGCGGGATAATCAGGTCGGGTGCGGGATTCTCCGCGTCCGCCGCCGCGAAACTTTCCTTGCACAGCATTGCCAGACGCTTTCCGAACCAGCCGGCAAGCGCTAACTGCTCGCGGTATTTGAGCGACTGGATCATTTGATCGACCGGAAAGCGGTAGGGGAGGAGCGCCAGCGTGCGTTCGTAATGCGGCGGGTGCGAGAGGCAATGTCCGCACGCGATGCCCTGCGCCGTCGGCTGCGCGCAACGCGGGCAGCGTTCTGCGGGGAGCCCCGGCAGATTGTCCTCGCATTCGCGGCAGAGCAGATCCGCTCCTTCCTCGTCGCCGCAGAGCAGGCAATCTCCGGCAAAGAGGGCGGCGGCAAGGCGATGCGGCAAGCTTTTCATTTTCATGCGGCTGCTATAATTGCGGATTTTTCCGATTTCAGTGTACTCCTATGAACGCTCCCGCTTCTGCCATGACTCCTGCAACAATTTCCGGCTCCACGCATTCCAGCCCCCAGCCCCACACCTCTCCTGTCCGCTGGACCACGGCGGAGGTCGCGGCATTGTATGAAATGCCGTTCATCGACCTCCTGTGGCGCGCGCAGGCCATTCATCGCCGCCATTTCGACGCCAACGAGGTGCAACGCTCGACGCTGCTTTCGGTCAAGACTGGCGGATGTTCCGAGGATTGCGGCTATTGCTCGCAGTCCTCGCGTCATTCTTCCGGCATGGAGCGCGAGAAACTGCTGCCGCTCCCCGAAGTCCTTGCCGCCGCGCAGGCCGCGCGGGACAAGGGCGCGACGCGCTTCTGCATGGGCGCGGCGTGGCGCGGGCCGAAAGACCGGGACATGGGACCGGTGCTGGACATGATCAAGGCAGTCAAGGGCCTGGGGCTGGAAACCTGCGTGACGCTTGGAATGCTCAAACCCGGCCAGGCCGAGCAACTGAAGGAGGCCGGCCTCGATTACTACAACCACAACCTCGACACCGACGCCGAATTTTATGGCCAGGTCATCACCACGCACACCCAGCAGAATCGCATCGACACGATTGGTGACGTGCGCGCAGCGGGAATCAAGGTGTGCTCCGGCGGCATTGTCGGCATGGGCGAATCGCGCCAGAACCGCGCCGCGCTGATCGCGCAACTGGCGAACCTCGACCCTGCGCCGGAATCGGTGCCGATCAATAACCTGGTGCCGATTCCGGGCACGCCGATGGCTGCGAAGGAGCGTCTCGACCATTTTGAATTCGTGCGCACCATCGCCTGCGCCCGGATCACAATGCCAACTTCATACGTGCGCCTTTCCGCCGGGCGCGAGTCGATGAGCGAGGAGCTACAGGCTTTGTGCTTTATCGCCGGAGCGAACTCGATCTTCTACGGCGAAAAACTGCTGACCTCCGATAACGCCGACGCCGAACGCGACGACGCGCTATTCGCCAAACTGGGACTGCGGGCGGTATAGGGCTTTCGGGATTCGTCTTGAAAAGACTTGCGCGCTTTCTGGCGGCGGCGCTCGTCGCCGCCGCCCTGTTCCCCGCCACGGGACATCCTGCGGAACCGGATGCCGAATCCTCCACCCCGGATGCCGCCTCCATCGCCGCTTCCGCCGCTCTGGAAATCGACGCCTTCATTGCCCGCATGCGCGATGAACACGGCTTCGACGACGCCGAACTCACGCGCCTTTTCGTCGACTTCAGTCCGAACCCCACGGTATTGCAGGCGATCCTGCCACCGGCAGTGAGAGGGGATCACTCGTGGAAGGCATACCGGGCCCGCTTTCTCAATCCCAGGCGCATCCAGGGCGGCGTGCTCTTCTGGCGCCGCCACGAAGCGGAATTGAAGCGCGCCGAGGCGCGCTACGGCGTACCACCGGAAATCATCGTCGCCATCATCGGCATCGAAACCCTTTACGGGCACAACACGGGCCGCTTCAACGTCCTGCGCTCCCTCGCCTCATTGGCCTTTTACTATCCGCCCCGCGCCGATTACTTCAAAAGCGAACTGGAACAATTCCTGCTCTTTTCCCGCGAAAACGGCATCGACCCGGCGACGATCACAGGCTCCTACGCCGGCGCGATCGGCATTCCGCAATTCATGCCGGGCAGCATCCGGCGTTTTGCGGTCGACTTTGAAGACAAGGGCCACATCGACCTGCGCAACAGCACCGCCGACTCGATCGGCAGCGTCGCCAGTTTTCTCTATCAGCATGGTTGGGAAAGGGATGATCCCGTCGCGGTTCCGGCAAGTCTGCAAGGCGACCCGGAACCGCTGCTGGCGCTGGGCATCCTGCCGCAGAAAACGCTTGCAGAATTGGCTGCGGAAGGCGTCACGACGCCGGAGTTCATCGCCCCGGGCGACCCCAAACGCTACGCCGCCCTGATCGACCTGGAAACCCCCGGCGAAAAAACCGAATACTGGGCGGGCTTCAACAATTTTTACGCCCTGACGCGCTACAACCGTTCCAATTTCTACGCGATGTCCGTCTACCAACTCGCGCAGGCAATCAGCACCGCGCGGGAAAAACATCCGGACAAGGCGCCCGAAGGCGCGCGCCCCAAAACCCGCGCCAAGGGGAAGAAGCGGTCTTGAGGCACGAGGACGGAATGACGACCGCGCAGGACGGGCAGAGCGTAGCGGAATCCATGATTCCTCAATCTGGAAGCGCGATGGGTTTCGCTTCGCTCTACCCATCCTACATACTTCTTGTTATCGGCGTGATTATGGGCGGAACAGGTTCAGGTTTCGCCAGACGCCCCGGAAAGGGATTTTTTGAGTCACCCCAAGCTAAAGCTTGGGGATTCCTCGACACAGTGTGGGGCGCCTTCGGCGCCTGTTAGGCTATGTCTCGCTGACCCCGCCATGAATGGCGGGGATTGCGCTCGACAGGTGTTCATCTCCTGTACCGTTTCCCAGTCCAGGCCGAAACGCAGCAGGTATTTTCGTAGGCGGTCCGCGTCGTTCGCCTGCTTTTTCCTTTGCCGCGAACGGGCGAATAATATCCTTCCTGCATCGGAGAGGCTTTTGCTCCGGTGGCAGGTTTGCAGCACGGTTTCAAGCTGGCTGCGGTCAAAAAGGTCGAGTTCCCCGGAAATTTCCTTGTCCAGCATGCTTTCCACGATTCCGGGCAGTTTGGGAGCCTCGCTCCAGGCCGCGTGCAGACGTTCGATCTCCTCGGCGACATCCGCCTCGGTGATACGTCCGCCTGTCGCCAATGTCGCCATGCGGGTGACGCTGGAAGTGAGTTCGCGGAAATTGCCCGGCCAGAGGCTTTCCCGCGAACAGGCAAAATCGAGATAACGGCGGCGCGCTTCGACATTGAAACGCACCTGCACGCCGTAATCGCGGGCATGGCGGGCGAGTTCGTAGTCCAGGTTGGGAGGGATGTCTTCCGGGCGTTCCGCCAGCGCGGGCAAGCTGAATGTCCAGAGGTTGATACGGGCATACAAGTCCGCCCGAAAACGGCCTTCACGAATGCGTTCGCGCAGCTCGCGGTTCGTCCCGGCAATGAGCTGGAAATTGCTCTCCACTTCGCTGTCGCCGCCGAAAGGCGGGAAACGTTTGTCTTCGATGGCCTTGAGCAGCATCGCCTGCTCATCCGTCCCGAGTTCGCCGATTTCATCGAGAAACAACACGCCGCCGTGCGCCGAACGCAGCAGCCCTGTCCGTTCATTCTGCGCGCCGGTAAAGGCTCCCTTTACATGTCCGAAAAGAGAGGACATCGCCGAGTCGCCCCGCAAGGTCGCGCAATTGACTTCGACAAAGGGGCCTTTCAGTTTTTGGCGCTCCTGCTTCAACTCGAAAATACGCCGCGCGAGAAAGGATTTGCCCGCGCCGGTCGGCCCGGTCAGCAACATGGGGGCGCGCGAACGTCCGGCCACGCGCCCGATCTGCTCGATCATGATGTTGAAAGCGGCATTTTTCGTGGCGATGCCGGATTTCAGGCGGCTGATCGCATCCGCCTGCTCACGGCGGAAACGTTGGGCGATCTGGTCGTAACGGGAAAGGTCGAGGTCGATGACATCGACAAATCCGGCAGGTCTGGCGCTCGTTCCTTCACCTTCTTCCCCGATGCGGCGCGGCATGGTCTGGATGAGACGCCCCGGAAAATAATGCGCCTCGCTCAACAGGAACCAGCAGATTTGCACCACATGGGTGCCGGTCGTGATGTGGACGAAATAGTCTTCGCGGTCGATATCGAACTCGTAATCCAGCGAAAAATCGCGCAGCCGGGTGTAGACCTCCTCGAAATCCCAGGGATCGGAAAGCGCCAGTTCATGACACCGCACCTCGGTGATGGGGGAACCCTCGGCGATATCCCCGGCAATACGTCCGGCCAGTTGCGCGTCGCGTGGGTGGTGCAGCAATTCCAGCCGATCCACGGGCAAATCCGGCTGGCTGCACAAACCGACGGTGGGACGCCAGCGGCCCATGCGCTTTTGCAGGTTGAAGCCGCCCATGGCGTCGAGCTTGTTGCCCAGAAAACCAAAGACCACTGTTTTTTTCATGATGCTCTTACCCTTGGCGATCAATACCCATAAATTATATATATAAATACGATTTTATATAAAAAGATAATTTTGTTCGCGGGCAAAATATCCGAACGTCCTTGGTTGTTGGGCATTTCTTCATGTTTTTCAACAGGTTATCAAGTTATATCCCTGTCTGGCACGGGATCTGCTATAAGGATAGCGGACGATATTTGTCTTGAGCAGGGATAACAGGTCAGGGGTTCCATTGCCCCGCCGGTGCGCGAGAGCCGCTTGCAGCGTCGCCTTCGCGTATGCCGCCCGCTCAGGGCATCTGGGTTCCACATTTGCTTGGCAAGTGCAAGCAGGGTTGCTTCGTCGGGTTCGATTCCCGATTGCACACCATTTGGATGGCTCAGTTGGTAGAGCGGCCAGTGCATAACTGGTTTGTCGCGGGTTCGACTCCCGCTCCAAAAAGCCTTGAAAGGGCTTCTTCGTTGTAATACCCGCTGGCTGCGGGGGTTTCTCGAAAACTTCCGCTGCCGGCCCGGCCAGACATTCGGCCCGTGCGACGGGCACGGTCCTGGACGCGGAGCAGGGAAAGGCTTGGCTCTGGACAAGCAGCATTGTCCAGAGGAATCCGGAAGCTGTCTCCGCCCCATGAACCGCCCCCGCCGCATCGAAAGAACCGTCCGCCGGGCCGGCAAGGCCGGCACTTTATTGAAGGTGAGAAAAATGTTGAAAAAATTCATTGTTCGTGTCAACGAAAAAGGCATCCTGACGCGGGACGGCGATTTCCGCGCCATTCTGGAACCGGGGCGTTACCGCTTCCTGCCCTTTGGCGGAAAGCCATCGGTCAGCGCCTTCGCGCAGGATTCGGTGATGATTGCCGAATCGATCGTCGATTACCTGCTGCAACGTGATCCGGCGGAAGCGGAAAGGCATTTTGTCGCGATGACGCTCGGAGGCAACGAGGCTGGCCTGCGTTTTGAAAACGAGGTGCCGGTCGAGGTATTGCCGCCCGGGTCGCGGCGTTTCATCTGGAAAGGGATGAAAACGCACCGGCTGGAACGTTTCGATCTCGAATCGGGCGCGGAATTGCCCGGTGCGCTGGCCGCCCAAATCAACCCGGCCACCCCGAAAGGCCGCGCGATCACAGGATTGGACGGTGTTTTGTTCGTCCAGGTGCCTGCCTGGCATGTGGGTGTGTTGAGCATCGACGGGCGAATCGCGGCCTTGCTCGAACCGGGCCTGAAGGCTTTCTGGCGCTTCAACCGCGACATCCGGGTGGAGTTGGTCGATACGCGCTTGCAGGTCATGGAGGTGAGCGGCCAGGAAATCATGAGCAAGGACCGCGTGGGTCTGCGGATCAACCTCGTGGCGAGCTGGCGCTACACCGATGTGCAAAGGGCGTTTGCCGAAGTCGGAAAACCCTTCGATTACCTGTACCGGGAATTGCAGTTCGGCCTGCGTGCCGCCGTCGGTACCCGCAGCATCGACGCGATCCTGGAAAACAAGCAGGACATCGACGAGATGGTTGCCGCGCACGCCAGGGCGAAAATGAGCGGTTTCGGCATCGAGGTCGGAAGCCTCGGCGTGCGCGATATCATGTTGCCGGGCGACATGAAGGAGATCCTCGCCCGCGTGGTGGAAGCGGAAAAGTCGGCGGAAGCCAACGTCATCCGCCGCCGCGAGGAAACCGCTGCGACCCGTTCGCTCCTGAACACCGCCAAGGTCATGGAAGACAACCCGGTGGCCTTGCGCTTGAAGGAACTGGAAACCCTGGAACGGGTGGCTGAACGCATCGACCGCATCTCGGTCTTCGGCGGCCTGGATCAGGTGTTGAACGGCCTTGTGAGCCTGAAAGCGGGATAATTGAAGAAACGGCGGAGACGAGATTCGTCTCCGCCGCCTGCGAAGCCATTGAACCGAAGGAGCCATCGTGATGACACGTCTTTTTGCCGCTGCAATCCTGGCCGCTGCCGTTTGCGGCAGCGTTCATGCGGGCGATCTTTCCTCGCAAGCCAGGGCGGAAGTCGATTATCTGTTTTCCTGGCTGAAGAATTCCGGGTGTCAATTCAACCGGAACGGGAAATGGTACAGCGCGGAGGAAGCCGTCTCCCATCTCGACAGGAAGCTCCAATACCTGCTTGATAAAAACATGCTTTCATCCACGGAAGATTTCATCGACAAGGCCGCGACGGGCAGCAGCATGAGCGGCAAGCCCTATCTGGTCAAATGCGGCAACGAAGCGCCCGTGCAAAGCGAGAGCTGGTTCAGGACTGGACTCTCAAGATACCGCTCGGAAAAGCATTGAACGAACCCGGAAGCCAGACTCATGATTGAAGTAAAAGGAAAACACAACACCGCCCTGTGCTATTGCGGGGAACTGGAACCCGAGGCGTTCAGGCAGATCAAGGCCGTCTGCGACCGTCAGGAATTCGCGGGCAGCAAGATCCGGATCATGCCGGATGTGCACGCCGGGAAGGGTTGCACCATCGGCACCACGATGAGCATCACCGACAAGATCGTGCCGGGCATGGTCGGCGTCGATATCGGCTGCGGGATGGAAACCGTGCGCATCGCCGAACGCGCGCTGGATTTCTCGAAGCTCGACCATCTGATTCGGGCGGACATTCCGTCCGGGCGCGGTATCCGCAAGAAACATCATCCGCTGAACGCAAAAGTCGATCTGGAGAAATTGCGCTGCGCCAGCCGCGTCAATGTGGGCCGCGCGCGCCTGAGCATCGGCACATTGGGCGGAGGCAATCACTTCATCGAAGTGGATCGCGCCGATGACGGAAGCCTGTATCTGGTCGTGCATTCCGGCAGCCGTCACCTTGGGCAGGAAGTCGCCACCTGGTACCAGAGCCAAGCCTGCGAGCGTCTGGCCGGGCCTTCCAGGAAGACGCTGAACCAGACCATCGCCGCGCTGAAAGCCAAGGGACGGGAACAGGAAATCGAGGGGGCGATCCAAAAATTGATGGAATCCGCCTCGGATATCCCGAGGGACCTGGCCTACGCCTCGGATGCGCTCTTCGACGATTACCTGCACGATATGCGGATCGTCCAGCGCTTTGCGGCCCTGAACCGGCAAGCGATGACGGAGGTCATCCTGGAGGGAATGGGCTTGTCCGAAACGGGCCGCTTTACCACCATCCACAATTACATCGACACGGAAGCGATGATCCTGCGCAAAGGCTCCGTTTCCGCCCGCTCGGGAGAACACCTGCTGATCCCGATCAACATGCGCGACGGCAGCCTGATCTGCGTGGGCAAGGGCAACGCGGAATGGAATTATTCCGCGCCGCACGGGGCGGGCCGCCTGATGAGCCGCACCAGGGCCTTCAATACCTTGTCGATGGACGAATACCGCTCCGGGATGAAGGATGTTTTTTCCACCTCGGTCCACCGCGCCACGCTGGATGAATCGCCGATGGCCTACAAGAGCATGGACGAGATTCTTTCGCACATCGCCCCCACGGCGGAAGTCGTCGAAAGAATCCGGACGGCCTATAACTTCAAGGCGAGCGAGTGAGTTGCCCCGGACTTTATATTCTTGACATGCAGATTGGGATCAAGGTTTTCGTAGGGGACGCCGCCCTCGGCGTTCCGTGCTGCCGATATCAATCCTGCTTCCTGACGGGACGCCGAGGGCGGCGTCCCCTACATGCCCAGACACGCGCTGCGCGGACGTGAATTTTCTAAATTACTGTAATAATTTTTTAATAATAATCACTACAGTAGCGAAATATTCTTTAAGTAAATTTAGAAAACGAAGGGGAAGGCTTATCAAGCCCCTTTCCCAAAGGCAGTGTTGATTTTGTATTGCCTCTCATAAAATTCAAATCGCGGACACCCCGAAAACCCTTTAAACCCGCGTCAATAACGGATCTTCAGGAAGGTGGCATCAAATAAACCGGACACGACTGAAGTCATTCATGAAATTCCAGTCTGGGTTGCGCTTGCGAAATCCGACATTTACATCCACGGACCTACGGCAAAAAGGCAGGCGACACCAATCGCAGGCCGATGACAAACCACTGTTCTTCCGTGCTGCTGCCGAAGCGCTTGCCGTAGGCGGCATCGACCTCGACGTGGCCGGGCACC
The DNA here is from genome assembly GCA_009780885.1 of Betaproteobacteria bacterium. GTDB lineage: Bacteria > Pseudomonadota > Gammaproteobacteria > Burkholderiales > Rhodocyclaceae > WQZF01. Next base: position 11,817 of record WQZF01000022.1, read on the forward strand.
AGCGCATAGCGGAAGCCGCCGTGATAGAACGGCCTGCCCCGGTTCTGTCCAAAGGTCTCTCCAATCAGCCAGAAGCGTTCGCCGAGTTTCAGCTCGGAGGCGAGGCCCCAGCTCATTCGATGCTGCCCAAGTTCCTTTTCCCGCAACCATCCCAGATTGGCATGGACGATAAGATCGTCATTCCTGAACGAGAAACTCACCGGCACGGTGGCGTAAAGATTGCTGATCGCGCCATGATGGATCTGCGGATTAAGGGAGTTTCCAACCGTCAGCCCCGCCCCCCAGCCGTTCGTCTCCAGGCTTTTGAACAGGGTCTTGCCCTGGACGACGACATCCGTGGTTCGCATTCTCCCGTCGTGATTGCTGCGGGCGCCGCCAAGCGTCAGTTCGAGATTCCCGATGAAGTTGCAGCCCGCCAGGGCCCGGTATTCCGTGCCGTCGTTCTCGCGCTGGATCCCGCTCTCGATCTGGCAAGCTTTTTCATCGACGATGCGCGCGTCGTCGGTGAAAAACGGACGGGCAGCGTATGCGGCCGAACTGGCAAGCAATCCGGAAAGGCTGGCACACAGCGGCAGCAATGCGGCCTTGAAGCGTTCGGAGGGGCGACGGCGGATGAAGCGCATGGAAGATTTCCCTTCTGGTAATCCTGTATATCCGGGTATTGGAGACACGCAAATGATAATAATTCTCATTTGCAAAAAAGGCAAGGCCATTTTTTATCTCACACAGACAGCCGGTTGCGCGTAGCGCCGGTGAGAGAAAAAATGGCGCATCCAAAACCGCAGTCCTGGTTTCACGAGATCGCACCGCCCCTTCGGAAAACGGGGTTTATCAAGAATAGAGCATGGATTGGCGGCGCAACATATAAAATCCGAAATAGCTCCTTTTGAGTCACCCCAACCTGAAGGTTGGGGATTCCTCGACACAGTGTGTGGCGCCTTTGGCGCCTGTCACGCTATGTCTCGCTGACCCCGCCATGAATGGCGGGGATTGCGCTCGACAGGTGTTCAACCGCTGCGCCTCTGCCTGCATATCCCCCCACCGATAGCGGCGCTTTCTTTTCGCAGGATTTTTCAACCCGCCGGATTCATCATGAACCAGAGCACCGTACCCGAAACCCTCAGGAACGAAACGCCCAATATCCTCATCGTCGGCGCGGCTTCCGCGATTGCCGAGGCGACGGCTCGTCTGTGGGCGGCGCGGGGGGCGGGCCTGTTTCTGGTCGGGCGCGACGGGGAAAGGCTCGGTGAGATTGCCGCCGATTTGCGCATCCGTGGCGCGCGCCGGGTGGAGACTTTTGTGATGGACGCGACGGCTTTCGATCAGCACGAAAGGATGCAGGAGGCCGCGCTTTCCGCGCTCGGGAGTCTGGAGATTGCGTTGATCGCGCACGGTTCGCTTTCCGACCAGAAAGCCTGTGAAAGCTCGGTGGAGGAAACCCTGCGCGAAATCCAGGTGAACGCGCTTTCGGTGATCGCGCTGGCAACCCGGCTTGCGGGGGGTTTCGAGGCGCGGGGCGGCGGGTGTCTGGCGGTGATCGGCTCGGTGGCCGGGGATCGCGGGCGCGGGAGCAATTATGTTTATGGTTCCGCCAAGGCCTTTGTCGCGCATTTCCTTTCCGGCCTGCGCAACCGCCTCGACCGCAAGGGAGTGCATGTGCTGACGATCAAGCCCGGCTTCGTCGATACGCCGATGACTGCGGCGCTGAAGAAGGGAATGCTCTGGGCAAAGCCCGAAGCGATCGCGCGCGGCATCGTCCGCGCGATCGAGCGGCGGCAGGACGAGGTTTATCTGCCCTCGTTCTGGCGGCTGATCATGTTCGTCGTCCGGCATATCCCGGAACGGATTTTCAAGCGGATGTCGTTGTAGTCGACACAGGTTCGCCACAAGCAGAATTTGCGCTATCAGGCGGCCTTGTGCGGAACCAAATGCACCTGAAGCTCACACCCTACAGCCTGGGCATATCTTTTGAGCGTGGTGATCGAAGGCGCATTTTTTCCAGCCGACTCAAGGCGTGAAATGGCGCTCTTGGTTGTGCCCATCCGCTCGGCTACGGCGCTTTGAGTCAAACCTGCCCGGGCGCGAGCCTTGAGCATTTGGTCTGCAATCTGGTACTCAAGGGCAAGGGCATCATATGCCTCGGCAAATCCCTTGCGCTTTTCTGCCCTGGCAAGAAATTCCTTGTGATTGTGCTGGATGGGTTTGAATTCGAGATCAGGCATTGGACACCTCCTTCATACGTCTCGCGCGAGTTTCAGCACAAAATGTAGGATGGGTAGAGCGTAAGCGAAACCCATTGCAATTTACAGGCTACCAGGAAAACGATGGGTTTCGCTACGCTCTACCCATCCTACCCGCTTTGATTCCATCCGGGAATCCAAAAAAACCGGCGCCCCTGTCACTTCCGTTTTTTCTTCGCCGCTTTCACTGCTTCCGGCGGCGGGGCGGCGAGGACGAAATCTATTTGTCCCGTTTCCAGGTCGGCGCGGACCAGCTTCACATGCAGGCGGTCGCCCAGGCGGTAGCGTTTGCCGGTGCGTTCGCCGAGCATCTGGTGCTTGATGTTGTCGTAGCCGAAATAATCCTCGCCCAGTTCGGAAACATGCACCAGTCCTTCGACGTAGACCTCGTCGAGCGCGACGAAGATGCCGAAGGGGACGACGGCGGCAATGGTGCCGGAGAATTCCTCGCCGATGCGCTCGCGCATGTAGTAGCACTTGAGCCAGTTATCGACATCGCGGGTGGCTTCGTCGGCGCGGCGTTCGGTGATCGAGCAGGCGCGTCCGATTTCTTCCCAGTTGCCGGGCCGGTAATGCGCTTCGCCCGACAGCACCGCCTTGATGGCGCGGTGGACGAGGAGATCGGGATAGCGGCGGATCGGCGAGGTGAAATGGGTGTAATGCTCGTAGGCCAGCCCGAAATGGCCAACGTTGCCGGGGGCGTACATCGCCTGCCGCATCGAGCGCAACATCACGATTTGCAGCAGCGCGGCGTCCGGACGCTCGCGCACTTTCTCCAATAACGTGGAGTAATCCCTGGCGTGCGGAGTGTCGCCGCCGCCCAGGCCCAGCCCGAATTCCTTGAGGAAGGCGCGCAGGGCTTCGAGCTTTTCCGGACTCGGGCCTTCATGCACGCGGTACAGGCAGGGATGTTTGCTCCGTTCGAGAAAGTCGGCGGCGCATACGTTGGCCGCGAGCATGCATTCTTCGATCAGGCGATGGGCGTCGTTGCGTTCCACCGGAACGATGTTGTCGATCTTGCCCTGATCGTTGAAGATCATCATCGTCTCGGTGCTTTCAAAGTCGATCGCGCCGCGCTTCTGACGCGCCTTCGCCAGCGCCTGCCAGAGCGCGTAAAGCGTTTGCAGGTGCGGCTTCAGGAGTTCTTCGGCGTGGGTTTCCGGAGATTGTGCGCCGGAAAGCCAGTTCCACACCTGGGTATAGGTGAGCCGCGCGCGCGAGCGAAAAAGGGCGGGATAGAAACGATAGTCCTTGATCGCGCCGGAAGAGGCGATATCGATGTCGCACACCATCGCCAGGCGATCCACGTCCGGGTTCAGCGAGCAGAGTCCGTTCGAGAGTTTTTCCGGCAGCATCGGAATGACGCGGCGCGGAAAATAGACCGAGTTCCCGCGTTGCAGCGCCTCGGCATCGAGCGCCATGCCGGGGCGGACGTAATGGCTGACATCGGCGATGGCGACAACGAGCCGCCAGCCGCGTCCCTTCTTTTCGGCATAGACCGCGTCGTCGAAATCCTTCGCCGTTTCGCCGTCGATCGTTACCAGCGGCAGCGCGCGAAGATCGGCGCGTCCTTCGGCCTCGGCCTTCCTGACCCGGCTCGGCAATTCCTTGGTTTCTGCCAGCGCCGCCTTTGAAAAAACGAAGGGCAGATCGTGCTTGCGCAACGCGATTTCGATTTCCATGCCGGGGTCGGCGTAATTGCCGAGGCGTTCGACGATCCGCCCAATCGGCTGCGCGTGGCGCGAAGGCTGTTCGATGATTTCGACGATGACCACTTCCCCGGCCTTCGCCTTGTTTTTCTTCTCCGGCGCGAGCAGGATTTCCTGCGCGATTCTCTTGTTTTCCGGCACCACGAAGGCGATTCCGCGTTCGATCAGCACGCGGCCCACCACATTCCGGTTCGCGCGTTCCAGGATTTCGACGATGACGCCTTCGCGGCGTCCCTTGCGGTCGAAGCCGGAGATGCGCACCAGCGCGCGGTCGCCGTGCAGCGCCCCGCTCATCTGCCGCGCGTCGAGGAAAATATCCGTTTCGGCATCGTCGTCGGGCAGCAGAAAACCGTAACCGTCCTTGTGCCCCTCGATGCGCCCGGGAATCAGATGCGCGCGCTCGGGCACGATATAAGCGCCCTTGCGGTTCTGCATCAGTTGCCCTTCGCGCTCCATCGCTCCAAGGCGGCGGCGGAAATGCTCGCTTTCCTGCTTGCGCACATCGAGCAGCGCGCACAAATGCTCGAAGCGGGTCGGCTTGCCTTCCCGTTCCAGAATTTGCAGCACATACTCGCGCGAAGGCAGCGGAACTTCGTATTTGCCCGCTTCGCGCTCAAAAAAAGGATCGCTGCGACGTGCTTTCGAGAGCTTTTTTATTGACATTTAGCCTGTTTCCTTTAGAATTCCGCCTTCTTTCGGCCCCTTGCCCAGGTGGCGGAATTGGTAGACGCACCAGGTTCAGGTCCTGGCGGTGGCAACACTGTGGAGGTTCGAGTCCTCTCCTGGGCACCAATAACCGATTTCAGACAAGCCCGATTCTATAAAGAATTCGGGCTTTTTTGCGTCCGTGCTTGTCCGGTGCGATGACGCGGCGGGCAGCGCTGTTCATGGACGAGATTCCCGAAAGTCGAGCGCCAATTCCCCGGCGGTGCGAATCAAATCCGGAAACGCAACGCGCAGCGCAAGAATATCAGCGTCTCCCGTCACCAGCGCATCAGCGCGGCTCACGTGGGCGAGCACCAGAAAAACCTGATCCTTTTCATCGCGGCAAGCCGGCAAGTCCGGCCAGGGATTTGGCAAGTCGATCACCTCGGCATAAGGCAGGAAATCGGCCAGCAATTCCTTTTGCTCGGCAGCGGAAAGCCTGAACCTGGGATAAGCCAGCACCCGCAGCAACTCATTGACCGATGCCTGGCATACCAGAGGCTGAAGCCGCCCTTGCTGCCAGGCGTGGCGAATCCATGCCAGGCGCCCACGGGCAAACAGCAAGGCGGACAGGGCAATGTTGGTATCGAGAACGACGCGATGTACTACTTGCGCGCCCATGCGACAGCGTCCTCGATATCCTGCTCGGTGATTCCAAGTTCCTCCAGTTTCTGCCTGACGGCTTGCGCCTGCTGTACCCGCACCGGGGTAAGGACGATACGCCCTCTTTCGACGGTGACATCGAAATATTCGGCAGCCTCGACCTCCGAGACGGTCGCCTTGGGCAGAGTGATCTGATTCTTGGATGTAAGCTTGGCGAGCATGAGGCGTTCTCCAGTATTGGCATCATCAAATCTTACTTCCTTACTTTCTGAATTTCAAGAAAGATCCGCCGTGTTTACGAGTGAAGGCCGTAGGAGGTGAGGCGGGCCGCTCTTCCGGGCGCATCCAGAGAAAGGGTTGTGTTGGCGGGGTCGTGATAGCGCAGGCATCGCTGTTCAGCCCGTCACATGCTTCGCAACCCACTCCTTCATCACCTCGTTGACGCGCGTCTGCCAGCCCCGACCGGTCGATTTCAAGGCCGCGAGCACTTCCGGGTCGAAGCGGATGGCGGTTTGCACCTTGCGGTTTTCCTTGACGCTGCCCACGGGACGCCCGCGCCGCCTTGCGAGGATATCCTCCGGGGTCGTGACACGCGCGTACTCCCCGTTCATTTCCGGATCTGGATGGGGGGTGAGTTCAGACATCGTATTTTCCCTTCAATTTGCGCAGCCCGTTTTTATGCGGGATCGCGAGTTTAATTGTAGAACCAAATAATTATTTTACCAACAGATCCCTTGAGCACTTCCTGGGCACGATTTATCCTGCAAGGGCCGGTCCAAGGATGTTCTATATTTTTAACATAAATTGGGTGATGACATGCAGCCAAAGCTTGGGGATGTATATTGTGTTTTTTCGAGGAGGATGCAGAAATATATTGCCTATCAGATAACAAAGTTGCTTATTGACAATGATCGAGCCATATTGCTTTTGCTTGACTGGTCTGGCGATGAATTGCCGAAAGAAAATGAAATCCATTCCATGCGGCCATTATTCATGGATTTCAACCCTCTTTTTGGAAAAAGACTGTGCATATACGATGTAAAACCGAAAGTGCCGAGGAATTATATTCTTGCAGGAAACATCCCTCCGCTGAGCGATGAGTATACCCAATTCTCCAATTTAACGTGGGAATACGATGACGATATATATCACCAGCTAAAATGGATGGAAATACCCGAGGAAAAACGAAATGCGTTTGAATCTGCCATAAAATGCGATAAAAAAATAATGTTATCCGGACAGGAAGTTCCAGCCGCTTCCTTCAGAATTGAGGACTCCGGTCTCGACTTCAAAAGCGCGATGGAACTCGGCGCGCTGCCCTGTCTTTCAATTCTGCACTGCGAACGATGGCATGACGATTTATGTGAATATGTACGGTCAAATCCTTTTTTACGGATTCTTGATTTGCGCAATCACGGACACAAAAGCCTTGATTTCCGGGGAAGTCGCCTTGAAAGATTATCCATTCAAATGGATACGGTAGAAGAGATTTATCTCAATGATGAGATGGAAAAATTGTCCTTGACCAGAAATATCGACCACGCCTTTGTTGTCCATGCAAAGGATGGCGGAAAACGGCTTTTACTTCAGAGCGACATGTTTGTTGCAGAATGCGGGTTGCCGAATTTGGGCGGCTTGCATTGCTCCGGGTTGGGCGAGTTTGACATGTCGAAGGTTGTGGCGGCCTATCCGGAGCTTTGGGAGCTTCGGCTTTGGGGCAAGCCGGGATATATCCGGAATTTCAGGGATGTAAGTCTGCTGAAAAACCTGGAGAAATTTTCTACCGATAATCTGTTTGGATTCACAGCCGAGGATATACCGGAACCCGATGAAATGCCGAAACTCAACTGGTTCTGGATGAGCAGTCTGCCAGAAGACGCCGCGAAGGCGGCAAGACGGCTGTATAAAAAACCCTCGGAAAACGGCCTTGATTTATGGATTGGAATGGCCAGAAAGCCTGAATGGCTCAGGGAAAACCTCGACAACCCCTTCAGGGATTGGGACGGGCAGGAGCACATTTCCACCACAAATGCCAGGAAAGCTGCCGCGCAATACAGGAAAACGCGAAGTGAAATATTGAAACTTGTCGAGAATCATCCCGATGATCTTATGATCAAGATGGAAGGGATCGTCAGGGATTATGCAGAAGCGTTCAATAAAATGGATAAACGGAAAAACTTTATCGAAACCGTTGAGCGCGAACAGATTTTTGAGGTATTGGATGGGTTATTGAGGTTGATCCCTGAGTCGTTTGATTTTGATAAAAATACGATGCTTGAATTGTTTGAAGGTACAAGAGATTTCTGAGGGGTTCTGAAGCAATACAAGAAAATCCGGAATCCCCCGGATTCATGGAAGAAACTGATGCACGTGATTGTTCACTTCTTCCGCGCGCCTCGTTGCGGTCGGGAGCTTGCGCGCCCGGGTTGTTCCGGCTGTTCCGGGCGTGTCCGATGAAAGGGTTGCGCTGCCGGGATCAGGTGTTTTTTGCTGCTGCCGATCAGGTCGGCGCGGCCCATTGCGCGTAGCGCCTCGCGCAGCAGGGGCCAGTTGGCGGGGTCGTGATAGCGCAGGAAAGCCTTGTGCAGCCTGCGCTTGCGTTCGCCGCGCGGGGTTTCGAGCTTGCTGGAGGAAAGGTCGATGCGACGCAAGGGGTTCCTGCCTGTGTGGTACATCGCGGTGGCGAGCGCCATCGGCGTCGGCAGGAAGCTTTGCACCTGGTCGGGGCGGAAGCCGTTTTTTTTGAGCCAGAGGGCGAGGTTGAGCATGTCCTCGTCGGTCGTGCCCGGATGCGCGGCGATGAAATAGGGGATCAGGTATTGTTCCTTGCCGGCGGTGCGGGAAGCCTGGTCGAACATCGTCCTGAAGCGCTCGTAGCTTTCAAGGCCGGGTTTCATCATGTGCGCGAGCGGGCCGGGTTCGGTGTGTTCGGGGGCGATCTTGAGGTAGCCGCCGACATGGTGCGTGACGAGTTCGCGCACATATTCCGGCGAGCGCGCGGCGAGGTCGTAGCGCAGGCCGGAGCCGATCAGGATTTTCTTGATGCCCGGCAGCGCGCGGGCCTTGCGGTAGAGCTGGATCAGCGGCGCGTGTTCGGTGTCCATGCGCGGGCAGATGTCCGGGTAGACGCAGGAAAGACGGCGGCAGACGGCTTCGATCATCGCGTCCTTGCAGCGCATCCGGTACATGTTCGCCGTCGGTCCGCCGAGGTCGGAGATGACGCCGGTAAATCCCGGCGTCTTGTCGCGGATTTCCCCGATTTCGTTGAGGATCGAGGCTTCGGAACGGCTCTGCACGATGCGCCCTTCGTGTTCGGTGATCGAGCAGAAGGTGCAGCCGCCGAAACAGCCGCGCATGATGTTGACCGAGAAGCGGATCATTTCCCAGGCCGGAATTTTCGCCGCGCCGTAGGACGGATGCGGCCGGCGCTGGTAGGGCAGGGCGTAGATGCCGTCGAGTTCCGGCGTGGAGAGCGGTTTGGGCGGCGGATTGATCCAGACTTCGCGGTTGCCGTGCGCCTGCACCAGGGCGCGGGCGTTGCCGGGATTCGATTCGAGATGCAGGATGCGCGAGGCGTGCGCGTAGAGCGCCGGGTCTTCGCGCACCGCTTCGAAGGAAGGCAGGCGCAGCGCCGTCTGGGCGCGTTGGTCCAGGTGTTTTTCGAGACGCTCCAGGCGTTTGGGGCGTTTTTCGTTCGGGCCGTGGAATTGCAGCGGTACGGCAGGAGCGGCGGGAGAGTCCGCCGTCGCGTCGAGCACAATCCATTCCGGGCCGGGCGTTTCGCCGCGCGGCAGCAGGAAGGCGGTGCCCGGAAGATCGCGGATGCTTCCAATGGCTTCGCCCGCCGCCAGGCGGTGCGCCAGCGCGACGATGGCGTGTTCGGCGTTACCGTAGATGAGCAGGTTGGCCTTGGAATCGGGCAGCACGGAACGGCGCACGGTGTCCGACCAGTAGTCGTAATGCGCGGCGCGGCGCAGGCTCGCCTCGATCGAGCCGAGCGCGATCACGGAATCCGGATACGCTTCGCGGCAGCGTTGCGCATAGACGAGCAGCGCCCGGTCGGGGCGTTTTCCGGCGATGCCGCCCGGCGTGTAGGCGTCGTCGGAACGGATCCTGCGCTCCGAGGTGTAGCGGTTGACCATCGAATCCATGTTGCCGGAAGTGACGCCATAGAAAAGATTGGGCCGCCCCAGACGCCGGAAATCTTCTGCCGAGCGCCAGTCCGGCTGGCTGATGATGCCGGTGCGAAAACCCTGCGCTTCGAGCAGCCGCCCGATCAGCGCCATGCCGAAACTCGGATGGTCGACGTAGGCGTCGCCGGTGACGAGAATGATGTCGCACGAATCCCAGCCGAGCTTTTCCATTTCCGCGCGCGACATCGGCAGGAAGGGTGCGATGCCGAAGCGCTGCGCCCAGTGTTTGCGCCAGGAGAACAGCGGCGGCTTGCCGCCGGCAGGGTTTTTCAAAGGGTTTTTCCAATCTATTTTCTAAATTTGACTAAAGAATTCATCCAGCAGAGTCACTACAGTAGCGGAACATTATTTAAGTAATTTAGAAAATTTACAGTGGCTTTCAAAAAATATCGAAGGCTTTGGAGGATCCGAAGACCGTCCGGGCATTCGCGGCGAAAGATTTCCGATCTTCAGGAAAGGGGGGATTCAGGAGGCGAGAGCCGCCTCGCGGCGATCAAATACTGACAGGAGCGGCGACGCCCGGACGGATCGCAGAGCGCACCTGATTACGTCCGTTGCGCTTGGCTTCGAGCAGTGCGTTATCGGCGCCTTCGGTCAGGCCGGCGACGGTATGCGCGACATTGTAGCTGGAGATGCCGGCACTGAAACTCGCATGCAGCATGCCTCCCTGGAAGGCGTGCGGCATGGCGGCGAAGTCGGCGCGGATGTTGTCGATGACGCGGATGGCCTGGTCCAGGTCGGCATTGGGCATCGCGCAGATGAATTCCTCTCCGCCGTAGCGCCCGATCATGTCGGTTGTCCGCAGCCGCCCCTTCAGCAGCCAGGCCAGGCCACGGATCACCTGGTCGCCCACCGGGTGGCCATAGGTATCGTTGACCGATTTGAAATGGTCGATGTCGATCATCACGACGCAGAGTTTTCCTCCCTCCTCCGGAGGATGGGCCTCGACCAGCGCGGCGAGCCGCGACTTGGAAGCGGTGTGGTTCAGCAGCCCGGTCAGGCCGTCCATCTGCGTCCAGCGTTGCGTCTTGCGGTAGCGGTCGATGGTGGCGCGCACCGTGGCGGCCAGGACGATCGGGTTGAACGGTTTGGTGATGAACTGGTCGCCGCCCAGGCGCAAGGCTTCGACTTGCAGGCTGATGTCCGATTCCGAGGAGAGGTAGATGATCGGCAGGGACTGGAAGCGGTCCATCTGGCGCAATACCCTTGTCGCCTCGACGCCATTGAAACGAGGCATGTACATGTCCATCAGGATAAGATCCGGACAGTAGGAGGTAATCGTTTCCAGGAGCAGGCCGGGATCGGAAATCGCCATGCTGTCGACGTGATATTCGGTCAATGTACGCTCGATGAGCGTCGTCGCCAGGCGCGAATCCTCGACGATCAGCACGCGGTATTTTTCCTGCTCGCGCGTCTGCACGAGATCGAGCATGCGTCCGAGCACCATCGTCGGATGCTCGCCGGAAGGCGTCGTCATGTCGATGCCGGAGCGTATCAACTGCACGATCGGCTCGATCTCGGCCGGCACGCCGATAAAGAAAAGCTGGCTGCTCGGGCAAAGATGGCGCATCCCGGCGATGAATTCGAGGCGATCCTTGTCGTCCGAGGGGCGGGTCGAGAAAAAGAGCACCGCCAGGGGCTGCTCGTCGGCCGCCGGAACCGATTCCCAATCCTGCCGGTAGGTGCGGAACCCGAAAAAGCGCAATTGCCGTTCCAGGCGTTCCGCCGTTTGCTTCTGCTCCTTATCGGCAATCAGCCACACCATGCGCTGTTTCACCCAGTCGGGCGTGCTGAACGCCAGGGTCTCATCCTCGGTGCGCCGCTCGTTGACCGGCGAACGCACGTTCGAGAAGGTGCCCGCCAGGGCCTCGACCTGCCGCTGCAAATCCTTGCGGTCCGCTTCCGGAATCGGGTGGGTGTTCGTATTGCCGAACAGCAGCAAGGCGCTGTTCTCCAGCCCTTCGCACATCCGCACCAGCCCCGACAGGCGCAGATTGGAGAACTGCTCGGCCAGGCTGTTCAGTGTAACGGTGAACTCGACGAACTGCTCGAACCGCCCGGACGCGACATAGTCATTCCAGCGCGACAACAGGACATTGACCCGCTGTTCAAGGGAGGGATGAGGCGTCGTCATCGGAGTTATCTCGGATACGAGGAACCATGCAGGAAAAACATGCAGAAAACGCGGAACCAAACAGGTTCCAGTTTAAGGATTATCGGCGAGCAATTTTGAACCATCAACCCATTCTTGATAGTTTTCGGGATTTTTCCTCTTTCCCGCACAGAATTTTGAGTCACCCCAAGCTGAAGCTTGGGGATTCCTCGACACAATGCGGGGCGCCTTCGGCGCCTGTTAGGCCATGTCTCACTGACCCCGCCATGAATGGCGGGGATTGCGCTCGACAGGTGTTCAAGGTAGAACACATCCCCGGAAGAGCCTCAATAGTCGCACGAAATCGGAAAATATGCAGCCTAGTTCAGGATACCTGGAACAATTCCCCGTCTTCCAGCCGCACTGCCGAAAGCTCCCTTCCCCAGAAGCAGCCGGTATCCAGCGCAATGAGGCCGGGGCGCAGCAACAGGCCGAGCGCCGACCAGTGGCCGCAAACGATGGTGTGATCGGCGCTTGCGCGTCCGGCGACATCGAACCACGGCAGGAAACCCGGCGGAGCGTCTTTCGGCTCCCCCTTGGCGCGGAAATCCATTCTTCCTTCCGGGGTGCAGAAACGCAGCCGCGTCATCGCGTTGACGATGACGCGCAGGCGGTTCCAGCCGCTCAAGGCTTCGTCCCAGTCCGCCGGGTGATTCCCCGGCATATTCTCGAAAATCCTGGCGAAATCGTCGCCGGAAAGCCATGCTTCCACCTCGCGGGCCAGCGCGCGCGCCTTGAAGACATCCCATTGCGGCAGCAGGCCGGCGTGGACGAGGCAGTATTTTCCTTCCACATGGCACAGCGGCTGACGGCGCAGCCAGTCGAGCAGTTCGTCGCGGTCGGGGGCGTTCAGTACCGCCTCCAGCGTTTCGTCCGCGCCGATCCTGCCGACAGCGCCGGAGGCGCGCATCAGGAGATAGAGGTCGTGGTTGCCAAGCACGGTCAGCGCGGCAGCGCCAAGCGATTTGACATGGCGCAGGGTTTCCAGCGAGTGCGGCCCCCGGTTGACGAGGTCGCCGACGAGCCAGAGCCGGTCGCGCGCCGGGTCGAAGCGAACCCGGTCAAGCAGGCGGCGGAAGGGATCGTAACAGCCCTGAATATCGCCAATGGCGTAGGTCAACATGGATTATTCTAAATTAAAGTGAAATTAACAATGGCTGCTGTAGTGAAATTTAAGAAGAAATTAATATTTTGAAATTGGAAAGTCTGTGTCCGGCGGCATTCCCGTGCGACACCTTCCCTTTCACAGCGGCGTCAGTTTCGCGTATTCCAGCGCCAGCCATTTTGTCCCGGCACGGCTGCCGAAATTGACCTGGACGCGGGATTCTGTCCCGCTGCCCTCGGCGGCGACGATGACGCCCTGGCCGAATTTCGGGTGCGATACGTTTTGTCCGATGCGCAAGCCCTGGGGCAGGGCGCCGGTGGCGTTTCCTTCCCGTCCTTTGGCGCTGGGGCGGAATGTTTCTTCCCGGTCCGGGCGCGGTTTCAGGGAAATCGTGTTGAGCGTGGAGAGCAGCGCGGCGGGAATTTCCTCGATGAAAAGCGAAGGCAGGTTGTAGCGCGTCTGGCCGTGCAGGAGGCGCGTCTGCGCCCAGGAGAGGTAAAGCCTTCGGCGCGCGCGGGTCATCGCCACGTACATGAGGCGGCGTTCCTCTTCCAGCCCGTCGCGTTCGGTGACGCTGTTTTCATGCGGGAATAATCCCTGTTCGAGTCCGGTGACGAAAACGGCGTCGAATTCGAGGCCCTTGGCGGCATGGACGGTCATCAGTTGCAGGGCGGCCTGCCCTTCGCCGGCCTGATGATCCCCGGCTTCCAGCGCGGCATGGGTCAGGAATTGGGTGAGCGCGGAAATTCCGGATGTTTCGGCCGCCGCTTGCGCCTCGTCCTCGATCCACCCCGATTCGGAAACGAAATTGCTGGCGGCGTTTTCCAGTTCGTCCAGGTTCTCCAGCCGTTCCTGGCCTTCCTTTTCCGCCAGGTAGTGCGCGCGCAATCCGCTGGCGGCAAGGACATGGGCGACGATCTGCGGCAACGGAAGATTCTGCGTCTGTTTGCGCATTTCCTCGATCATCCGCACAAAAGCGGCAAGGCTGGCGGCGGAGCGTCCGCCTCCCCTGCCTTCGCCCGCAGCGGCGTTGTAAAGACTGGAATGGGTCTGCGCCGCGCCCGCCTGCAGGTTTTCCACCGTGCGCATTCCGATTCCGCGCGTGGGAAAGTTGACGATGCGCAGAAAGGCGGTGTCGTCGTCGGGGTTGGTCAGCAGGCGCAAATACGCCAGCGCGTGCTTGATTTCCTGCCGCTCGAAAAAACGCAGGCCGCCATAGACGCGGTAGGGAATCCCGGCGCTGAACAACTGGTGTTCGAGAATGCGCGACTGGGCATTGGAACGGTACAGCAAGGCGATCTGATCCGGGGCGAGGGGCGCTTCCCCTTCTTCCGGGCCGCCGTTCATCAGCATCTGCGCTTCCTCGACGATCATCCGCGCCTCGTCGGCATCGGAAAAGGCTTCGATCACCCGCACTGGCTCGCCAGCGCCGGTATCGGTCCATAAATTCTTGCCCAGGCGGTCGCGGTTGTTCTTGATGATGGCATTGGCCGCGTCGAGGATATTGCCGTGCGAACGGTAATTCTGTTCGAGCCGGATCACGTTTTCGACGCGGAATTCGCGCTCGAAATCGCGCATGTTCCCGACTTTCGCGCCACGGAAGGCGTAGATCGACTGGTCGTCGTCGCCGACGGCGAAGAGCTTCGCGCCGCCGGCATCGGCGCCGTTTTCCGGCGCTGCGGCGAGCAGTTTCAGCCAGCGGTATTGCAGGAGGTTCGTGTCCTGGAATTCGTCGACCAGGATGTGGCGGAAACGTTCGCGGTAATGACGCCGCAAGGGCTCGTTGCGGGAGAGCAATTCATAGCTGGAGAGCAACAGCTCGGCAAAATCGGCGACGCCCTCGCGCCGGCATTGGGCTTCGTATTCGGCGTAGAGCGCCACCCGGCGGCGGGTGTGGTCGTCGAAGGCTTCCGCCTGCGCGGCGCGAATTCCCTCTTCCTTGTGCGCATTGATGAAATAGCACAACTCGCGCGGCGGGAATCGCTCGCTGTCGATATTGAGATTCTTCAGCAGGCGCTTCACCGCCGCCAGTTGGTCGGCGGCGTCGAGAATCTGGAATTGCGCCGGCAACCCGGCCTCGCGGTGATGCGCGCGCAACAGGCGGTTGCAAAGGCCGTGAAAGGTGCCGATCCACATGCTGCGCGTGTTGACCGGCACCAGCGTGGCAAGGCGTGCCTGCATTTCCTTCGCGGCCTTGTTGGTGAAGGTGACGGCGAGGACATTGTGCGGACTGCACTGGCCGGTGGCGATGAGCCAGGCGATGCGGGTAATCAGCACGCGGGTCTTGCCGCTGCCGGCGCCAGCGAGCACCAGCGCATGAACAGCGGGCAGCGTTACCGCAGCACGTTGCGGATCGTTGAGGCGGGAAAGAAAATCGGACATGGGCGCGAATCGGGAACAGGAAAATCAATGGGAACAAACTGCGCCGGAAAGCGGGAAGCCGATTATACGGCCCCGGTCGGAACAGGCGGCGCCGGAAAGGAATCGCTTCGCCTAAACGGAGAGCTTGATGCAACGCACAATTACAAAAACGTGATATTTATCAAATTTCAAGGGTTCAAAAGCAAAAAAAAAAGGAATACAATGCTGCACTGCAACATGTAATTGTCGTGACCCGTAATTGTCGTAACCCGTATCATCCGCCGCGAGCATTTCGCGGCTGCATTGAGAAGTATTTGAAAGGAGAAGTCAATGAACACACCGAAATTGCTGCCCTGGATTGCCAAGCGTGCCGGAATCGACGAGGAACTGGCCCTGAAACTGTGGCGTCGCGCCGCTGGCGAAAGCGAAGGACTGGCCGGCTGCGCGGACAGTTCCGATTACTACAATCTGGCCATGGAGCGCTTTCTCGCTCTGGTGGAAAAGGAATCCGGAGTCCCCTCGCACAACGACGAAAAACGTCTTTCCTGGATGTGGCGCCACAACGACCGCATCACCAAAATGGGGTTCATCGCCACCGAGAACAGCTACCGCCTGTGGCGGCAACATTGGGGCCAGTTCTTCAACACGAACCGGGAAGCCGCCTGAAACAGGCTGACCACCGCCTCAAGAATTGTTTTTGCGGATCCCCCCGCCTATTTTCTGTTTCTCTCCTGCGCTTCCCGGGGCTGCGCCTTTCCAGGCGCAGCCCTGTGGGTTGCGACAGCCCGGATGTAGTCAAAAATCCTGCGCTGCTTCCCAGACGATATAGCTTTCCTCCTCCCGCAAGCTGCGCTCCAGCAACTGGATAAAAGGAGGAGCGCGTCGCGCCAGGCTCATCGTGTCGCTACCCGGCGACGCATTTGCCTCTTCTTCCCTTTTCCGCTCCTCGTCGTCGGCGCCAGGGCCGCGCCGTGTCGCGGCAGCCTTTTCTTCTGCGACCGCCGCACGCAGCTTTTCCAGAACAGACGGGATTTCCGCTGCGGTGATGACGCCGCGCGCGGTACATTCCTTGCCGGCGATATGAAGCAGGCGATGCGCGGTTTCGGCAAACAGAATCAACTGCCCCGCAGCGCTGGAAGTCATTTTCACGATCATGGGCTACTCTCCTTTTGCCGGACGGCGCAGCCCGCCCGGAATGTCCGAGTTTTTTTGCAACCCCCTATAGTACAATCGGAACCCACTGAATGCAGGGGGGAAGCCATGAACCGTACCAGCGACACAACCCGCGATCTCGAACAGATGGCGCTCGACGAAATCGCCAAGCGGCGTCGTAGCGGCGCGGATGTGACGGCACTGGTTTTCGGCAGCAACGCGCACGAACAGGCGCACCACATGGCTGCCGCAGGTGCGCGCGTCGTGCTTGGCGATGACGCCGAAGATCCACTGCCGGTCGGCGTCGGTTATCGTGTGCCGCTGCGCGACATCTGGAGCGCCCTCGAAGACCCGGCAGCAATCAACAAGGAATTGCCGGCGCAACCCTACGATCTCATTATCTGCCAGCATGTGCTGCATCCCCTGCGCTACGAGGAGGCGCGGCTTGCGGTGCGCTCGCTCTTGCAGCGCCAGAAAATCGGCGGCAAGCTCTTCGTTTCGGTCTATGGCATTCATTCCGAACTCGGAGACGTCTACCCGGATAGCGAAAAACTCATTGCCGACCGTTATGCCCCGCTGCCGAAGGCCGTCGCCAAACGCTACGGGATCGACGGCCCGATCTGCCTCTATTCGGCGCGCAACCTTTTCTCCCTGCTGTTTGAAGTCGGCGCCGCAGTGCTTTACACCTCCACCAGCACGCTCGGAACCCTCCGCGCCGTCGCCGTTCGGGTCTGAATCCGCCCCGACCGGCCCCCCGCCCCACGGGGCAAGGCAGAATATTCTAATTTAGAGTTAAATTGTATTTTGCTACAGCAGTGATTTTCATCAAGCAATTAATTTATTAAAACTAGAATACTGCGCGAGAACCCAAGAGGTGTTCCCGACCATCCAGCCGATCATGCCCAAATTTTTACTCCTGTTTTTCGTGCTTGCCGTAGCGGTTTTTTGGCTGTCGCGTTCGGCGCGATCATCCCGCCGCTCGCTCCACCGCCGTCCTCCTGCCGCACCCTTGCCGGAAAACACGGCAGTCTGCGCCCACTGTGGCGTTTATCAACCCGTTTCCGAATGCCTTGAAAGTTCCGGGCGTTATTTTTGCTGTGAAGACCACCGCCGCGCATTTGCATTGGGCCGCCGTGGAGAACCGTCATGAATGGAAGCGCCGCCGGCGTTCAGGACTTCGGAATTTCGGAAACGCACTGGAAAGCGCTGCGCTATTTCACGATTTACCGGATCCTCATCGCCATCCTGATCGGCATTGCGGTCATGGCATCGCCAAAGGAATTCCCCGTGTCGTACCGGGTTGGCGATCGAACGTTCCTGCCGCTGGCTGCCGCCTATTTCGTCGAAACGATCCTCGCCGCAGTGTTTTCCTCTCATCTGCGACGCCACTTCAACTGGCAGTTGAGCATTCAGGTGATCGTCGACGTACTGGTCTTCGCGTTCTTTATCTACATCAGCGGCGCCGCCGGCAGCGGTTTCGGCACGATGCTCCTGATTTCGATCGCCGGCGCGGGCCTGATCGGGCAGGGGCGGCTGGTGCTGCTGTATCCGGCGCTGGCCACGCTGGCGCTGCTCATCTGCGAGGTACTGCAACTGGTTTCCGGGGAACCCGCTTTCCCTTTCCAGATCGGGCTGCTGTGTTGCGGTTTTTTCATTTCCTCGGTCCTGGCACAACTGCTCGCGCGCTGGGCCATCGCCAATGAAAAACTGGCACGCCGTCGCGGCATCCGTTTGTACAATCAAGCCCAGGTCAGTCAGCGCGTAATCGAGGAAATGCAGGACGGCGTGCTGTTTGTCGATCGAAACGGCTTTGTCCACCAGTACAATCCCCGCGCCCGGACCGTGCTCGGTTTCGACTTGCCCGCCGGAGGCGACGCAGGAAACGACAGGAAGGATGAGGCGGTTGCAGCCGACCCCGGGGAAGACCTGAAGCTGGCGGCCTGTTCGCCCGAACTGGCAGAGGCATTCGCCGCGCACAGCCACAGCCCCGGATCCTGGAGCATGTCGTTTCAATCTTCCGTGACGGGAATGCGTTTGCGCGCCCGCTTCGTGCCGACGGAAAGCAGCGAGCGCGATATGGTGGTTTTCCTGGAAAGCCTCGAAGAAATCGAAGCGCACGCGCAACAAATGAAGCTGGCGGCGATGGGACGGCTGACGGCAAGCATCGCGCATGAAATCCGCAATCCGCTCTCTTCGATCAGCTACGCGGCGGAATTGCTTGTCGACGAGCGGCGCGAGGAAACACGGATACGGCTTTTGCAGATCGTTTCCGACAATACCCATCGCCTCGACCGGATCGTACGCGACATCCTCGAACTTGGCCGCCGGGACCGCGTCCAACCCGAGGCGCTTGCGCTGGAAAAGACCCTGCCCTTGCTCATCGACGAGTTCACAAGCCGCGAAGGAATTCCATCGGGCGTGATTCGATACGAGGCTGCCGACGGATTGATCCTGTTCTTCGATCGCGCGCACTTTTATCAAGTACTGTGGAATCTCGTTTCCAACGGAGTGCGCTATTGCCGGAACGAGGCGGGAAGCGTGCGCATCGTCGCCAGGGCGGGAAACCGGCGCGGAGAAATTCTTCTCTCCATCGCCGACGACGGCGAGGGGATTCCCGACGATCTCCGTCAACATGTCTTTGAACCCTTTTTTACCACCAATCCGCGCGGCACCGGGCTGGGACTGTTCATCGCGCGCGAATTGTGCGATGCCAACGGCGCTCACCTCGAATTGCTCGAAAACGACCCCGGCGCCCGGTTTTTGATTACAGGAAGGAGCGATGCGTGGCACACGCCAAGGCAAAATCCGCAAACCCCGACAGACTGATACGGGTACTGGTCGTCGATGACGAATCCGATATCCGGGAGTTGCTCGACCTGACACTCAACCGCATGGGACTGGTCGCCGACTGCGCCGAAACGGTTGCGCAGGCCCGCGAATTCCTGTCGCAGCACAACTATCTGCTTTGCCTGACCGACATGCGCCTGCCCGACGGCGACGGACTGGAAATCGTCCGCTTCATCGCCGAGCAGCGGCCGCAGCTTCCGGTGGCGGTCATTACCGCCTTCGGCAGCACCGAAAACGCGGTAGCGGCGCTGAAAGCGGGGGCCTTTGACTATCTCGCCAAACCCCTGGCGCTCGACCAGTTGCGCACGCTGATCAAGTCGGTGTTGAGCGTGCCGCTGGAAAAGGAGGAAGTCGGAAAACAGGGCGCAGAACTGCTTGGCGTCTCCCAGAGCATCGTGCAGGTGCGCGAAACGATCGACAAGCTTGCGCGCAGCCAGGCGCCGGTCTATATCTCCGGCGAATCGGGCAGCGGCAAGGAATTGGCGGCACGGCTCATTCATCTGAAAAGCCTGCGGCACGCGGCGGCCTTCGTCCCGGTCAACTGCGGCGCGATTCCGGAAAACCTGATGGAAAGCGAATTTTTCGGCTACCGCAAGGGATCCTTCACTGGCGCGGATCGCGACCATGACGGATTTTTCCAGGTCGCGCACGGAGGCACCCTTTTCCTCGACGAAGTCGCCGATTTGCCGCTGGCGATGCAGGTAAAGCTGTTGCGCGTGATCCAGGAAAAACGGGTGCGCAAGGTCGGCAACGCGACGGAAGATCCCATCGACGTCCGCATCATCTGCGCCACCCACCGCAACCTGAAGGAATGCGTCGAAAAGGGAGCCTTCCGCCAGGATTTGTATTACCGCATCAACGTCATCGAACTGAGGATGCCGCCGCTGCGCGAACGCCCCGAGGATGTCCCGCTGCTGGCTGCTGTGGCGCTGGAACGGCTGGGCGGCCCCGACGCGCCGAAACTTTCCGCAGAGGCTGAAACTGCCTTGTGTTCCTATCCCTTCCCGGGCAACGTCCGCGAACTGGAAAATATCCTCGAACGCGCAATCGCCCTGTCGGGCGGCGGGAAAATCGGCGCCGGGGATTTGCAGATCGGATCACCCTATGAAACCGAAGCCGGAAACGATTTCGCCGGACGTGGCGAAGAAACGCTCGACGAACTTCTGAACCGCATCGAACGCCAGGCGATTGCCGATGCGCTGGCCAGGACCAAAGGCAACCGCACCACCGCAGCGCGGCTTTTGGGCGTCAGCTTCCGCTCGCTGCGCTATCGCATCGAGCGTTTGGGAATGGGAACGGATGAAGAATGAAGCCGCACCTCCGGAAGGAATGGAAGCCTCGATCCCATCGGTCTCCTCGCTGCTGACAATCGACGGGCAGGGCTGGTGCCAGGTGCTCGATGCCGGCTCTTCCGCAGCATTGCCCCGGCGCATCGTTTCCCCGAATTACGATTCGCGCCCGCCGGGATTCGCGGTATCCCTGCTCGTCATCCATTGCATCAGCCTGCCGCCCGGAGAATTCGCGGGCGATGCCGTCATCCGCCTGTTCAGCAACACCCTCGATCCGGAAGCGCATCCTTCCTTTGCGCCGGTTCATCATTTGAAGGTTTCGGCGCATTTCTTCCTGCGCCGCGACGGAGCGCTGATCCAGTTCGTCTCCTGCAACGACCGCGCCTGGCACGCTGGCGAATCGAACTGGCAAGGCCGCGCGCGCTGCAACGATTTTTCGATCGGGATCGAACTCGAAGGATGCGAGGACACCCCGTTTACTCCGGCTCAATACGAGCGCCTCACGGCGCTGGTCGGCGCATTGCGCACGCGCTACCCGCTGACGGCAGCAGCAGGGCACAGCGACATCGCTCCCGGAAGAAAAACCGATCCCGGACCATATTTCGACTGGTCGCGCATCGCCGCCGCAGGATTGCCGCATCTGCCGGCCTGATCTGCCGCCGCTTCCGAAGACGGCGAAAATATTTTTCCCGAATCGGAAGAAAAGCTTGTCTTTCCATCGCCGCCGGAATTTTTCCGAGCACAAAAAAATGAAGGACAGACGGTCTTTACCCCGCTATTGACAGATTCAAATCATGCGTTGTTGCATACATGCAACGAGTCACTGCCAATGGGTTGACTTTCTCATATCCATCTGCTTGCGCCCCTCGAACAGGACTACTAGAATTAGTGCCAAATCGCAAGAAAGACACAATATCTAGTGTGTGCTTCGCAAGTGCCGCCGATATTGGGTTCCAAGGCGGTTGAAGCGGAGGCGCGGAATGAGTGCAAGTGTCTTTCGCGGTGTTGCCGAGACTTTGACGGCATGATGCGGCAGCATGATTCGATGGGTCGGCCTCCGCCGTTCCAATCGGATGGTCCGGGCGATTTGAACGGATGGTGTTTACGGTGTTCACCGGGTTTTTTTAACTGAAACTAGGAGGTCAACGTGGCAACAGCGAAACCGAAAGATAGCGAGAAGGACAAGAAATCCGTCGCTAAACCCGCAGTAAAGAAAGCGGCTGCCAAACCCGCAGCAAAGGCGGCTGCACCCAAGGCTGCAGCAAAACCGGCGGCGAAGAAACCCGCTGCCAAGCCCGCAGTAAAGAAAGCCGCAGCACCCAAGGCAGCAGCGAAGCCGGCAGCAAAACCTGCGGCAAAGAAACCCGCTGCGACCAAGGCAGCAGCAGCCAAGCCGGCGGCGAAAACTGCGGCAAAGAAACCCGCTGCAACCAAGGCGGCAGCAAAACCGGCAGCGAAAAAACCCGCCGCGAAACCCGCAGTGAAGAAAGCGGCAGCACCCAAGGCAGCAGCAAAGCCTGCGGCAAAAAAACCCGCTGCAACCAAGGCCGCCGCAGCAAAACCGGCAGCGAAAAAACCCGCCGCGAAACCCGCAGTGAAGAAAGCGGCAGCGCCCAAGGCAGCAGCGAAGCCGGCAGCGAAGGCTGCGGCAAAGAAACCGGCTGCAACCAAGGCCGCTGCGGCAAAACCGGCAGCGAAAAAACCCGCCGCGAAGAAGGCCGCGCCCAAGCCAGCCGCCAAGGCTTCTGCCCCGGCGCCGGCAGGCTTTTCCGCCTCTTCCGGAATCCTGCCAGGATCGCCGTCCCTGGCGGCAACCCCGGGCGCGAAAACAGCGCTCAATCCATCTGCCGCCTGGCCGTTCGCGACAGGTTCCCGTCCAAAATAACAGGGGCGGTCAAGAACTTGTAATCCAGTCTGTTGTAGGTAAAAGCCATTGGGACAGGATCGCTCCTGTCCCTTTTTTTTGAGTCACCCCAAGCTGAAGCTTGGGGATTCCTCGACACAGAGTGGGGCGCCTTCGGCGCCTGTTATTGATCCGGCCAGCAGAAGTATGAAGTCTTAAGCGGCATATTTGACGTGCGGGTCTTGGAAGAAGCTCTTGACCCGTTCGGGAGATTGTTCGAGTTTTACCATGTGCTCGGTGGCGGC
>WQZF01000023.1 GCA_009780885.1 Betaproteobacteria bacterium
CTGAATAAGTCGAGCGGTAAGTGTGCGCTGCGGATCGGGATGGGATGCAAGGCGCAAACCGCAGCCATAGCCGTCGCTATGGCGAGGATTTGCAACGCCGCAGACCGCCCGACTCCGCAGATGCACGCGGCGCGGTGACTTGTTCAGGGTGTCCCAAGGCTTGTAATTGCAATAACCCTGCTCCAATGTATCGTTTCCGGCCATTTCCGGGCGCTGGCTCCGGATTACTTCCCGAATAGCGTTGCCGCGCGCCGGATAATTACAGTAAGATTTAGAATGGAATTACAGGTAGAACCTGAAAACAAAGGGAAAAACAGGAAACAAAGCGATGCCGGATAAACAATATCGGGGAAACGCGCCTTCCGCCGCGTCCGCTCAAAAGACGCCGCCGGAGAAGACGCAAAATCCAGTGCAGGAAGAAGATGCCGGGTTGAAGCGACGGCTGATGCGGCATATGGCAATTGCCTTTGGCCTCATTGTCGTGCTGCTGGGCCTGCTTTGGCTCTCCGAACGCTTCGGCGCTTCGACGGAAGAGACGGGGACGGATCAGCCGCATTTTGAAAAACCGGTGCCGGTGGGGAAGAAAACCCCCGCGCCGCAGCCTGAGGTGAAACCCCAGCCTGAGCTTCCCACGCCTTCCGGCCAGACGCCTCCCGGGGAAGAGTCGCAGCCGCCGCAAATGCCTCCCGCGCCGCCTGCGGCGCCGACGGAACAAGGCGCCTTTCCTGCGCATAAGGCCGGGATGGAAGCTTCCCATCCTGCCGAAAAGGAAACTTCGTCGAAGAAATCTTCCACATCGAACACGGCTTCTTCTTCGCAGACCGTGCCGCCGCCGCCACCGCCGAGCGTGGAGGCGCGACCGCAACTGCCTTCGGGTGGGGAGCGGCCTGCGGAGACGGGAAAACCGGCCCGGCCTGTGCAGATGGCCGAGCCGGACAGGGCCGAGCCCGAAGCGAGCGCCGATCCGGCGCTGTTGCCTGCGAATCTGCGCACGGCCTCGGTGCGGCGGCCCACGGGTTACACCTTATCGGCGGGAACCTATCTGGACGCTGCGCAAGCGGAAGCCTTGCAGGTGGCGCTGACCAACCACGGCATCCCTTCCACGCTGGAAACCCGCGTTTCCATCGGTCCTTTCAAGACTCGCCAGGAAGCGGAAGCTGCGCGGCGCAAATTGAAGGCGCTGGGTATCGACGCGCCGGTCGTGGGGCCGGAAAAATAAAAAATAATTTTTTCCTCAAGCACTCAGGCCATGTAGGATGGGTAGAGCGACAGCGAAACCCATCATTGACCCATCGCAGTTGGCTTGTAATAAACGATGGGTTTCGCTGCGCTCTACCCATCCTACATACTGGAAACCCGTGTTTCCATCGGCCCTTTCAAGACTCGCCAGGAAGCGGAAGCTGCGCGGCGCAAATTGAAGGCGCTCGGCATCGACGCGCCGGTCGTGGGGCCGGAAAAATAAATTACTCGGGAGGTTCCGGATTCTTTCCGGAAATCGTTGCGGCTATTCGTCCTGGCGCGAGAGCGCGTTGGAAAGCAGCCGGGCGGTGATATCCACGATTGGAATCACATGTTCGTAGGCCATGCGCGTGGGGCCGATGACGCCGACCGAACCGACGACCTCGCCGTTGACCTCGTAGGGCGCGGTGATGACGCTGCATTCATTGAGCGGCATCAGGCCGGATTCGCCGCCGATGAAAATCCGCACTCCGTCGGCGCGGTTGGAAATTTCCAGAAGTTGCATCAGGCCGGTGCGCCGCTCAAAAAGATCGAAAAGCTCGCGCAGGCGTTTCATGTTGGAAGAAAACTCGACCACTTCGAGCAGCCGGTTTTCCCCCGAAAGCACGAAAGCCTCGCCTGAAGGCGACAAGGCTTCGTTGCTTGCCGCCAGTGTGGCATTCATCAGCGCCCGCAATTCGGTACGCAAGCGCACCAATTCTTCCGAGAGGCGCTGCCGGATCTGCTCCAGATCGAGTCCGGCGCAATGTGCGTTGAGATAGTTGGCGGCGCTCACCAGTTCCGCTGGCGAATAAGAGTGTTCGGTCAGCAGGATGCGGTTCTGCACATCGCCGTCGGTGGTGACGATGATCAGCAGGATGCGTTTTTCGGAGAGATTGAGGAACTCGATCTGGCGGACTTTCGGCGCCGGATAGCGCGGCGTCAAAACGATTCCGGCGAAATGCGATAGCTGCGACAAGAGTTGCGAGGCGCTGTTGAGCAGTTCGCGTGGCCGCGCGCGATGCAGGCGGTCTTCCATCGTTTCGATCTTTTCCCGCTCCAGGGGCTGCACCGTCAGGAGGGTGTCGACGAACATGCGGTAGCCGCGCTGCGTGGGCACGCGACCGGCGGAAGTATGCGGGCTGGAGACGAAGCCCATGTCCTCCAGATCGGCCATGACGTTGCGGATCGTCGCTGGCGACAGATCCAGCCCGGAGAGTTTCGAGAGCGCGCGCGAACCTACCGGATGTCCTTCCGAGATGTAGTGTTCCACCAGTACCTTGAAGAGAATTCGGGAGCGTTCGTCGAGCATGGACGGATTTTATAGTGAGTTGCCGGAAAACCCTATCCATGGATTCTTTCTTGCGGTGCTTTTGCGCAGTGGCGCGTGGCGCAGCTCACCCTGCATTCCTTCAACCCCTGTAAATTTTCTAAATTTACTTAAAGAATGTTTGGCTACAGTAGTAAATTTCAAATAATAATTATTACAGTAATTTAGAAAATGTCCTTCGCAAAAACTCGAACTTTTCCGCGACGAATCCGGGGCGAGGTTCGAGTCGAGCTTGTCGGGCGTCACACGGCTTGCGTGCGCGTGGCGCGTGAAACTGCTCTAGAATGCTCAGTGACCGATCCTGCGGTACGGCACAAAAAGAATGCGGGAAAAACTCTCGCGGCGCCTGGATTGCAGGGTTTCTCGATGATCACGAAGAATCACGATGGAGAAAGCGTTTATGAGTACAACGGAAACTTCCAATCTGCGCAGCATCGCCCTGTTCGGACACGGCGGTGTTGGAAAAACGATGCTGGCCGAGGCGCTGCTTGCCGCGAGCGGAGCGATTCCCGCTATCGGCAGCGTCGAACGCGGCAGCACCGTCTGCGATTTCGATCCGCAGGAGCGCGCGATGGGGCATTCGCTCAATTCCGCGCTGGCGCGCTACGAATGGAAGGGCGCGCAAATACAGTTGATCGACACGCCGGGGTACCCCGATTTTGCTGGCCAGACTATTCCCGCGCTGGCGGCGGTCGATACGGCGATGATCGTGATCAATGCCCAGACCGGAATCGAACTGACTGCCGAACGCATGATGCGCCTGGCCGAAAAACGGGGATTGGCGCGGATGATCGTGATCAACAAGATCGACGCTGAAAACATCGACCTGCCGGGCCTGGTGGGGCAGATCCGCGATCGTTTCGGCAAGGAATGCCTGTTGCTCGATCTGCCCGCGCACGAAGCGCACGATGTCGTCGAAGTGTTTGAACACGATTCCGGCGACGCCGATTTTGATTCCGTTGCCGAAGCGCACCGGGCGCTGATCGACCAGATCGTCGAAGAAGACGAAAGCCTGCTCGCGCAGTATCTCGAAGACGGCGTCGACCCCAGCCCGGAAGCCCTGCACGCGCCGTTTGAAAAAGCCTTGCGCGAAGGGCACCTGATTCCGATCCTCTTTGTCTCCGCCAAAACCGGCGCGGGCATTCCGCAACTGCTCGATGTGCTCACCAATCTGGCGCCGAACCCGGCCGAAGGCAATCCGCCGCTGTTCCAGCGCGTCGATCCCGAAGGCAAGCCCAGTGAATTCAAGGCGCAGCCGGACCCGAATCTGCACGCCCTTGCCCATGTATTCAAAATCGCCGTCGATCCCTATATCGGCAAGATCAGCATCTTTACCGTGCATCAGGGCACCCTGAAAAAGGACATGCAACTCTTCATCGGAGAAGACCGGCGCTCCTTCAAGGTCGCGCATCTCTACCATGTCCAGGGCAAGGAATACATCGAAGTCGATGCGCTTGTCCCGGGTGAAATGGGCGCGATTTCCAAGGTCGACGAAATCGTTTTCGACAGCGTTCTGCACGACTCGCACGACGAGGACAATATCTTCCTGAAGCCGCTCGAATTCCCTGCGCCGATGCAGGGACTCTCGGTCGAAACGAAGAAGAGGGGCGACGAACAACGGCTCTTCGACATCCTCGGCAAGCTCGCGCTCGAAGACCCGTGTTTCGTCGTCGAGCGCCACCCCAGCACGAACGAAACCGTGATCCGTGGCCTTGGCGACATCCACCTGCGCGCCAAATTGCAGAGAATGCAGGATCAATACAAGCTCGAAGTCGAAACCCGCCCGCCGAGCATTCCCTACCGCGAGACGATCACGCGCAACGCCGAAACGACTTACCGGCACAAGAAACAAAGCGGCGGCGCCGGGCAGTTCGGCGAAGTCGCGCTGACCGTCGAACCGCTGCCGCGCGGCGGAGGCTTTGAATTCGTCGACTCGGTCAAGGGCGGCGCGATTCCCGGCGTCTTCATGGCCGCAGTGGAAAAGGGCGTGCGGCAGGCGCTCTCGGATGGCGTCGTTGCCGGATTCCCGGTCGAGGACGTGCGCGTGACCGTCTTCGACGGCAAGACCCACCCGGTCGACGGCAAGGAAATCGCCTTCTTCACCGCCGGACGCAAGGCGACGATGAGCGCGATCCGCAACGCCTCGCCGATCGTGCTGGAACCGATCGTCGAAATCGAAATCGTCGCCCCCGACGAATCCATTGGCGACCTCTCGGGCGATCTTTCCGGCAAGCGCGGCCACGTCACCGGCACCGACACGCGCAGCCGCAGCGTGACAGCCATCACTGGCCAGGTGCCGCTCGCCGAACTGAGCGACTACGGCTCGCGCCTCAAATCCCTGACCGCCGGTCGAGGCGCCTACACCGTCTCCTTCTCGCATTACGCTCCCGTGCCGCCGCAAGTTCAGCAGCATATGACGTCACAATACAAGGTGCAGGAAGAAGACTGATCCGGTTTTTGCCGGCTTCAAGGAAAACGGGGAGTCTGCCGGTCGGTGGATTCCCCGTTTTTGCATGGTGTATTTCCTGGAAGGGCATGCAGGATGACGGGCATGCTGAATGTATCTCGGGGGTTTGCAGGAGCGGAAATCCTTCCTCCGGCGCTGGAGCGGTTTTGATTCAAGTGGGTACACTTTGCCCCTCTCCCCCAGCCCCTCTCCCGCAAGCGGGCGAGGGGAACTCCCACCGGCGCTTCGCGCCACCTCCCTCGAAGAGAGAGGCTTATGCAAACGTTCCCTACGAACCCCGATGGGCGTGCCCGGTGCGGGAGCTCACTGAAAGGCGCTCGATCAGGAGGCGGACTTTTTGCATTGCGCCGTGGAGGACGTTTTCCAGCGCGGCGAAATCAATCGCATTCTTGCTGTTGCCGCGTCCGGCAGCGTGGTTGGCAACGACGTTGATTGCCGCGTAAGGGAGATCGAGTTCGCGCGCGAGTACGGCTTCCGGCATTCCGGTCATGCCGACGACATCCGCGCCGTCGCGTTCGAGGCGGTTGATTTCGGCGGCAGTTTCCAGGCGCGGCCCCTGCATGACGCCACAAACTCCTCCAACGTGGACGGAAATGCCGGCGGCGGCGGCGGAGTCGATCAGGCGCGTTCTCAACGCGCTGTCATACGGTTCGGTGAAATCGACATGGACGACCTTGCCGCCTTCGCTGTCGAAGAAGGTGGATTGGCGGCCCCAGGTGTAGTCGATGATCTGGTCCGGAATCACGAGGTCGCCCGGCTCGAAGCCGGGGCGGATGCCGCCGACCGAGGCCACCGAGACGATGGCATCGACCGGGACGCGGGAGAGCGCCCAGATGTTGGCGCGGTAGTTGACCTCGTGCGGCGGGATGGTATGCCCGTAGCCGTGCCGCGCGAGAAAGACCGCCGGGTGGCCGCAGATCTCGCCGAAGATGAGCGCGCCCGAAGGCGGGCCGTAGGGGGTGCGCGCGACTTCGCGATGCGATACGTCGAGGCTGGAGAGTTGGGTCAGGCCGGTGCCGCCGATGATCGCGAGCATTTATTGTTGTCCTGCGGGGTCCCGGATGGCATAGATCGCCGGGAGGTTGCGCCAGATGCCATGAACATCCATGCCGAAGCCGAAGACGTAGCGGTTGGGAACCGTCAGCGCGACGAAATCGGCGCGCACCGGCTTTTCCGTGCCCTTGTCCTTGTTGGCGAACACGGCCATGTAGACGGCTTCCGCGCCCTGTTGCAGGAGGCGGTCGCGCACTGCCGCCAGCGTTACGCCTTCGTCGAGGATGTCGTCGACGACGAGGACGGTGCGGCCCTTGACCGAGATCCACGGCGCGGAACGCCAGGAAAGCGCGCCACCGGAGGTGTTCTGCCTGTAGCGGGTGACGTGCAGGTAGTCGAAGTCGAGCGGAAAGTTGAGCAGGGTCATCAGGCGTCCGGCAAAGGGCACGCCGCCGCTCATCACGCAAAGCAGGATCGGGTGCGTGTCCGCGAGTTTTCCGGTGATTTCCCCGGCCACGCGCCGTACTGCTTCGTCTACCGCTTCCGCCGGGTGGATCAACTCGGCGTTTTCAAGTATTTGGCGGGCTTCCCGCAGTCTTGTTTCCGGCATTTTCATGTCTCCATTTTCTGCAAATATTCCGAAAACGCCTTCCCGACTTCCGGGTGGCGCTGTCCGAAGACGACGGTTGCCTTGAGATAGCCCAGTTTGGAACCGCAGTCGAAACGGGTGCCGCGATAACGGTAAGCCAATACCTGCTCTTCGGCAAGCAGCGCGGCGATGGCGTCGGTCAACTGGATTTCGCCGCCGGAACCCGGCCTTGCCGTGCCCAGGTGATGAAAGATCCGTGGAGTCAGTATATAGCGCCCGACGACGCCCAGCGTCGAAGGCGCGTTTTCCGGCGATGGCTTTTCGACGATGGCGTTGATTTTTTCGAGGCGCTCGCCATACGGGGCGCTGGCGACGATGCCGTAGCTCCTGGTCGCTTCCCTGGGCACATCCTGCACGCCGAGCAGGGAACAGCCTTCGCGGACGAAGCATTCCGTCATTTGCTGCATCACCGGCGTTTCGGCGTCGAGCAGGTCGTCGGCGAGGATGACCGCAAAGGGTTCTTCCCGGATCACGGGCCGCGCGCGCAGCACCGCGTCGCCCAGTCCGAGTGGTTCGGCCTGCCGGATGTAGATGCAGTGCACGTTCCTGGGCAGCATCCGGCGTACTTCTTCGAGCATTTCGGTCTTGCCGTGGCGTTCGAGTTCGTTTTCCAGCTCGCCGGCCTTGTCGAAATGGTCTTCGATCGCGCGCTTGGAACGCCCGGTGACGAAGATCATGTCGGTGATTCCGGCGGCGATGGCTTCCTCGACGGCGTACTGGATCAGCGGCTTGTCGACGATCGGCAGCATTTCCTTCGGGCTGGCCTTGGTCGCCGGCAGGAAGCGTGTGCCCAGGCCGGCGACGGGAAAGACAGCCTTGCGTATTCCTTTAAACATCGGATTCTCCTTTGAGTCACCCCAACCTGAAGGTTGGGGATTCCTCGACACAATGTGGGGCGCCTTCGGCGCCTGTTACGCCATGTCTCGCTGACCCCGCCATGAATGGCGGGGATTGCGCTCGACAGGTGTTCAACAATTCCCGCAGCCCTTCCTCGTCGATCAGCGCGACGCCCAGGGCCTGCGCCTTTTCCAGCTTGGAACCGGCTTCCGCGCCGGCAACGACATAATCGGTTTTTTTCGACACCGAGCCGCTGATCTTGCCGCCCCGGGCGAGGATCAATTCCTTCGCTTCCTCGCGGGAAAGGGTCGGCAGGGTGCCGGTCAGCACGAAGGTCTTTCCGGCAAGCGGAAGGCCCGCCTCTTCTTCCGCCGCAGCCATTCGCGGCGCGGGCTCGTGTTCCGGCCAATGGACGCCGGCAGCGCGCAGGGCATCGACGACTTCACGATTGTGCGCTTCCGCAGCGAAATCGAGCAGGCTCCGCGCGACAATCGGTCCGATGTCGGGCACCTGCATCAGTTCCGCTTCGCTTGCGGCGAGTATCCGCTCCAGGCGGCCGAAATGACGGGCGCAATCGCGCGCGGTCGCCTCGCCGACGTTGCGGATCCCGAGCGCGTAGATGAAACGCGCCAGCGTCGTTTCCTTGCTTTTCTCGATTGAGGCCAGGAGATTCGCCGCCGAGCGTTCGCCCATGCGTTCGAGCGCGGCGAGTTGTTCGGGCCTCAAATGATAGAGATCTGCCGGGGTATGGACGAGGCCGCTGTCGACGAGTTGATCGGCGATTTTTCCGCCCATGCCTTCGATGTCGAGCGCGCGGCGCGAGGCGAAATGCCAGAGCGCCTGCTTGCGCTGCGCCGGACAGAAAAGCCCTCCGCCGCAACGGGTCACGGCTTCGTCCTCGCCCTTCACCACTGCCGAACCGCACACCGGGCAGCACGATGGCATCACGAATCCGCGCGCATCTTCCGGGCGCTTTTCCGGCAACACGCGCACGACTTCCGGGATCACGTCGCCCGCGCGGCGCACGATCACGGTGTCGCCGATATGCACATCCTTTCTCCTGACCTCGTCCTCGTTGTGCAGCGTGGCGTTGGTGACGGTCGCGCCGCCGACGAAGACCGGCTGCAAGCGCGCCACCGGCGTCAGCGCGCCGGTGCGTCCCACCTGGATGTCGATGCCGGTCACGAGGGTTTCAGCTTCCTCCGCCGGGAATTTGTGGGCCAGCGCGAAGCGCGGCGCGCGGGAAACGAAGCCCAGGCGTTCCTGCGCGGCAAGCGCGTCGACTTTGTAGACGACGCCGTCGATATCGAAGGGCAATCCGGCGCGGAGTTCGCCCATTTCGCGGTAATAGCCGAGAACGCCGTCGAGGCCGGAAACCGCGCGCCGATGCCGCGTGACCGGAAAGCCCCAGGATTCGAGCCTGTCGAGCAAGGCGGAATGCGTGGCCGGAAGGCTGGACGAATCGCCGCCGGAATCGAAGATGGCGCCATACGCGAAAAAGGACAGGGCGCGGGTCGCGGTGATGCGCGAATCGAGCTGGCGCAGGCTTCCGGCAGCGGCGTTGCGCGGGTTGGCGAAAGTTTTTTCGCCGCGTTCGGTCTGCCGCCGGTTCAGCGCGAGAAAGTCGCGGCGGCGCATCAACACTTCGCCGCGCACTTCGAGCCGCGCGGGCCAGCCCTCGCCCTTGAGATTGATCGGGATCACGGGGACGGTTTTCAGGTTTTCCGTCACGTCCTCGCCGGAAAAACCGTCGCCGCGCGTGGCGCCGGTTTGCAGGCGGCCATCGACGTAGCTCAATCCGATCGCCAGCCCGTCGAATTTCGGCTCCACCGCGTATTCGACCGGAATCTCCATCGGCATGCCCAGGGCTTCCCGGACGCGCCGGTCGAAGGCGGCCACTTCGGCGTCGGAAAAGGCGTTGGAAAGCGAGAGCATCGGCGTTTTGTGAACGACCGAGGCGAATTCGGGCAAGGGCGCGCTGCCGACGCGCTGCGTCGGCGAATCGGGGGTGACGAGTTGCGGATGCCGCGCTTCGAGTTCCTGCAAGGCGCGGAAGAGTCCGTCGTATTCGGAATCGGAAATCGCGGGGTCGTCGAGGACGTAATAACGGCGGTTGTGTTCTTCGATTTCGGCGCGCAAGGCCAGAATGCGCGCGGCATCGTTTGCAGCGTCCGCTGACGTCATGAGAACAGGCGCAGCGCCAGAGGCCCGCCGGCGGGCAGGTCGCGCTCGGCCATCGCCGCCTGTTTCTGGACGATCTGGATCCGGATGGGACCGAGTTGCGTTTCGGAAAGGGGGCGGTCGTTGTCGTCGGCCAACGCGCCATCCAGCGCCTCGGCAAAGCGCTGCGCCTCGGCCAGCATCCGCGTGAACGCCTGTTCGCCATCGGCGACGCGGGGCACATCGAGCAGGAAGAAAATGGCGGAAGTGGTCACGATCTCGATGGCTTCTTCGGCAAAGGCCGGTTTTTCCCGGTTGCCGCAGCAATAGAGCGGGGCGCCTTCGCTGCCGTAACGGACGAAGAAACCTCCGTCGCCGCGCTCCTCGAAGCGCATTCCGGCAGACTCGGCCAGGCGGCGAATCTGCGTGCCGGAAAACGGCTGCTTGCGGCTGAGGATATTGATGCCGATCTGGATGTCGAGGTCGGCACAGAAACGGTCGAGCGCGATTGCCGCAGTCAAGGCTTCGCTGCGCGGCGGCTGGTTGAGCACCGCCTTCAGGTCTTCGGCCAGCGCCTGCATCGCGCCCTGGAACGCGACCAGATCGGCTTCGCCGAGCGGCCCACGGCGGTCGGCGAGTTGCAGGCCGACGTAGAGGCGGCGGTAATCGGAACCGGCTTCGACCGTTTCCCAGTCGCGCGTGCGCTCGCTGACGCCGACCCACGAGATGCGCTTGCCGATCCCTTCCAGCGCCTCGCGTTGCGAATCGAGGATGCGGCTTCCGGAGACGCGCTCGCTCAGTTCAAACGCGGCGAGATAGTCGATTGCAGAGGAAAGCAAACGCGCCGGAGGAACCGGGAACAATACCGGTTCGAGGCGCGAGGCCGGAGCTTCTTCCTGCACTGCGCCTTTGCTGCGGAACACTTGCGTCGCGCGGGCAATGAAGCCGCCGGAGGAAGAAGGAGCAGGCGCGGATGCGGCAGGGGGCAGGATTTGCGGCGGGGGAATTTCCAGCTCGGGAGTTTGCGGCGGCGGCAGGGATCCCGCATCGTCCGCGACTTCGCCCAGCGTGGGATATTCGACGGCAGCGGGATTTCCCTCTTGCAGCAGCACATCTTCATGTTCCTGCCGCAGCATCTCTTCCGCCGTGCGCCGGTGCTGCCGGGCTTGCCAGCGGTTGTAGCCGAACACGGCAAGAACCGCCGCCGCGCCCAATCCGATCAACCCCAGTTGCAGTTCGTTTATTGCCATTTGGATTCGCCGCGCTTCAGAAGGTTTTTTGAGGTTTTTCCAGAATGATTTTCTAAATTAGAAGAATTAAAGTCCGCTACAGTAGTGATTCTCAGTAATGAATTCTTTCGTTAATTTAGAAAATGCTTCAGGGGATTCATACGACCTGCTCGCCCATTCGCAAGGCTTCCTCGATATCGACCTCGACGATACGCGAAACGCCGGATTCCTGCATCGTCACGCCGATCAACTGCTGCGCCATTTCCATGGCGATCTTGTTGTGGCTGATGAAGAAGAACTGGGTCTGCGCCGACATCCGCTTCACCATAGCGCAGAAACGTTCGGTGTTGGTGTCGTCCAGCGGCGCGTCGACTTCGTCGAGCAGGCAGAAGGGCGCGGGGTTCAACTGGAACATCGAGAAGACCAGCGCAATCGCGGTCAGCGCCTTTTCGCCGCCGGAAAGCAGATGAATGCTCGAATTCCTCTTCCCCGGCGGCTGCGCCATGACCTGCACGCCGGCATCGAGGATTTCGTCGCCGGTCATGATCAGCTTCGCCTCGCCGCCGCCGAAGAGCGTCGGGAAGAGTTCGCCGAAATGACGGTTGACGGCATCGAAGGTATTTTGCAGCAACTCGCGGGTTTCGCGGTCGATGCGGCGAATCGCGTTTTCCAGGATGTCCAGCGCCTCGGTGAGATCTTCGGCCTGCGCGTCGAGAAAAGCCTTGCGCTCCTGCGTCGCCGCCAGTTCGTCGAGCGCGGCCAGATTCACCGCGCCGAGCGCCTCGATCTCGCGTTGCAACGTATTGATCTCGCCCTGCAACGCGCCCGGCCGCGCCTTGGGCAATTCTTCCGAGAGATCGGCTTCCACGGCGGCATCGACATTGGCTTCGAGAAGGAATTGCGCGAATTTCTCGAACTCCATTTTCGCCGCCTGCTCCTTCAGGCGCTGCTCGCTCTCCTGTTCGCGCAGGGGCGCCAGGCCCCTGTCGATTTTCAGGCGCTCTTCTTCCAGTTCCCGCAGGAGATCCATCGCCGCGCTCTCCGCGTTGCGCGCGCC
This sequence comes from Betaproteobacteria bacterium, assembly GCA_009780885.1. Classification (GTDB taxonomy): domain Bacteria; phylum Pseudomonadota; class Gammaproteobacteria; order Burkholderiales; family Rhodocyclaceae; genus WQZF01. The sequence goes on from WQZF01000023.1 coordinate 11,941, forward strand.
CGCCAGGGCTTCCTCTTGCTGCTTCTTTGCTTCCAGCGCCTCTTGCAGCTTCGGTTCGAGATCTTCGGCGTCCTGCGCGCCGATGTCCTTTTCGCAACGCGCCAGCGCTGCCGCGTTTTTCTCCAGTTGTTCTCCTGCCTGCGTCGCATGACGGGCAAATTCTTCGAGTTTCGTTGCGCATTCGCGCTGCGAATATTGCGCCTGGTCCAGTTCGCGCTCGATTTCGGAATGCTGCCTGCGCTCTTCGCGCAAGGCGCGCTCGGCCTCTTCCAGTACCGCCCTGGCCACTTCAACCTGTTTTTGCGCTGCGGCAAATCGCGCACGTCCCTCTTCGATGCGCTCCTTGCCGGCGGCACTGCGCGCGCGCTCGGCTTCTTCCTCGGCCAGGATTTCGGAACGCGCCGCCTCGATCTGCGCGATACGCTCCTGGTAACGCTCGGCAATCTGGGTCAGCTTCATGCGCTGCATTTGCAGCGCGTGGGCTTCCTCGCGCCGCATCTTGACGATGTCCCGCGCTTCCTGTGCCTTTTCCCGCGCCTGGGCAAGTTCCGCATCGCAGGCTTGTACCTGCGCGTCCTTTTCCCTTCGCGTCTCCTCGCCCGCAGCCAGGCTTGCGGAAAGCGCCTCGATTTCACGCTGCCGCTCCAGCAGTCCGTGCGCCGGATCTTCTGCCGCAAACAGGGTCAGGCTGTGCCGCGTGACCAGATCGCCATGCGGGGTGACGAAGCACTCGCCCGCACGCAAATCGTCGCGGTCGGCAAGCGCTCGCGCCAGATCGGGCCGGGTGCGCGCGCCGGAGAGCCATTCGGCAAGCGGCGCAGCAAATTCGACGGCTTCGCAATGGACGCGCGCCAGCAGCGAATCTTCGGGGCAGGGCGGAATTTCCGTGTTCGTGAGATTGGTCAGCACCGCGACCCGCGTGCCGGGGCGGTCGGCAGACCAGGAGGCGAGTTTGGCATCTCCCGCATCGACGGCCTGCAAGCGCTCGCGCAGCACGGCTTCCAGCGCGTCTTCCCATCCGGCTTCGGCGGAAAGCCGCTTCCACAACGGCGTGCGCCCGGAAAGCGCGTGGCGTTCGAGCCATTTGCGGCTCGCCGCCGCCTTTTCGCCCGAACCGGCAACACGCTGCTGCAACTGCTCCAGGGCTTGCCGTCGCGCGCGAATCTGCGCCACGGCCTCTGCCGCTTTCTGCACTTCGGCTTGCGCTTCGCGACGCGCCGCCTCGAATCCGGGCAGGCGCTGCTGCTCTCCTGCCTCGTTTTCTTCGGCTGCCGCGACATGTTCGCGTGCTTCGGACATCTGTGCCTCAAGCGCTTCGAGTTCGCCCAGATCGGGAACGGCAAGCGCCGCCCTTTCATTTTCCAGGCGCTGGCGGCGCGAGCCCAGATTCATCAGCGCGCGCTCGGCGTTGGCCTGGTTCGCCTCCTCGACACGAAACTTCTGTTCGACCGCCGCCGCTTGCGAACGCTCCTGCACGACTTTTTCCTGCTTCTCCCGGTGCGCGCTTTCCGCTTGCTCCAGGGTTCCGGCGCGCGCTTCGAGGCGCGTTGCCGCTTCCTCCGCGCGCGCGTCGGCAAGTTTGGAAAGATCGCGCCAGCGCTGCGTTTCCTTCGCCGCATTTTCGGCCTGCGCCTGCCAGGACTGGCGCTCCGCCGAGAGTTGCGCGACGCGCGCCTCCAGCCCCTTTCGCATTTCGCGCCGGTGATGGATCTCGTCCTCCAGCTTCGTGACCACGGCATTTGCGGCGTAGGAATCGCCCTGCGCCTGTTGCACCCGCTCACCGCTGCTGAAATGCTCCTCGCGCGTCGCCGTAATGCGCGCCTCCAGGCTGGAGAGCGCGGCGTTCTGCGCTTCGAGTTCGGCTGCCGCACGCGCGATTTCGGCGCTGGCGCGTTCGAGTCTTGCTTCCTCCTCGCGGCGGCGGAGAAGCCAGAGCAATTGCTGCCGGCGCAGGAGCTTGCCGTTCAATTCATAGTATTGCCGCGCCACTGCGGCCTGCGCTTCGAGCCGTCCGGTCTGCGCGCCGAGTTCGATGCGGATATCCTCGACACGCGCCAGGTTCTCGCGCGTATCGGCAATGCGCCCTTCGGTTTCGCGGCGGCGCTCCTTGTAGCGCGTCACGCCCGCCGCTTCTTCGAGAAAGACGCGCAATTCATCGGGCCTCGCCTCGATGATCCGCGAGATCATTCCCTGCCCGATGATTGCGTAGGCGCGCGGCCCCAGGCCGGTGCCGAGGAAGAGATCGGTGATGTCCTTGCGGCGTACCTGGAGATTGTTGATGCAATACTCGGATTGCCCGTTGCGCGTCAGCACGCGCTTGACCGAGAGTTCGGCGTACTGCGACCACTGCCCGGCGGCGCGTCCGTCGCTGTTATCGAAAATCAGTTCGACGGAAGCGCGCGATACCGGCTTGCGATTCGAGGATCCGTTGAAAATCACGTCCTGCATCGATTCGCCGCGCAGTTCGGACGCCTTCGACTCGCCAAGCACCCAGCGCACGGCATCGATCACATTCGATTTTCCGCAGCCGTTCGGCCCGACAACGCCGACCAACTGACCGGGCAGCGAGAGCACGGTCGGATCGACGAAGGATTTGAACCCGGCAAGTTTCAGCTTGGAAAGACGCATTCGGGAAGCAGGAAGTCAAAAAGCGAAGAGTGAAAACCTTCCAAGGATGCTCTGAATAAGTCGAGCGGAAAGTGCGCGCTGCAGACCGCCCGGCTCCGCAGATGCAGATAATGGCCCCCACGCTCACTGCCGTTCGCTGCCCCCCGAGGGGGTATGTGCCTCCCTTGAGGCGGCTCGGCAGGAGGCACGCGGCGCGGGGACTTGTTCAGAGCATCCTTCAAGCGCCGTCCCGCGCGGAGCCGCAGCGGTTCGACGAAGCCCGCTATAATAACACCTTCGTTTTCGCGCTCTCCAGCCGCTTCTGCCACTTCCTGCCATGTCCAGCCAGCCTTCCACGACACTCGACACCTTCCCCAATCCGGCTCCTCAGCGCGATTTCCGGATTCACCTCCGGATTCCCGAATTCACCTGCCTGTGTCCGAAAACCGGCCAGCCCGACTTCGCCACGCTGACGCTGGACTACATCCCGGACACGCTCTGCGTCGAACTCAAAAGCCTGAAACTCTACATCTGGTCCTTCCGCGACCAGGGCTGCTTCCACGAAGCCGTGACCAACCGCATCCTCGACGATCTCGTCGCCGCAATGCAGCCGCGCTACGCGCGGATCAACGCGCATTTCTACGTGCGCGGCGGCATCTTCACCAACGTCATCGCGGAACACCGCGCCCCCGGCTGGACGCCGGCTCCGATAACAGATTTGGCGGCGCTGCCTGCGGCAGACCCATGCTGCCCGTCTTTCCCGCATCCTTCGACCCACTCCAGTACAGGCTGATTCCCATGAATTTCCAAGCGTCCACAAACTCCGCATTTGCCATCTCCGAGGCCGAACTCGACCGCCTCGAAATCCTGCTCGAAGACCCGGCGCTCGAGGCCGCGATGTACCTCGACGAACTGCACGGCTACCTCTGCGCCGCGCTCTCCGGCCCCCGGCCCGCCTCGAAAGACCGATGGGCCGACGACATCCTCGGCGACATCGCGCTGCGCGAAACCGAAGCCGGCGGCGAAGCCTGGGAAATCATCTGCCGCCTGGCCGACAGCCTGCGCCGCACCTTCGAGTCCGGCAACGCGCCCGAACTCTACCTTTACCCGCGCGAGGAAGAAGACGAAGACGCCAGCGCGGAAAGCGGCGAAGAATCTGCTGCTCCGGAATACGACTTCGCGCCCTGGTGCGAGGGCTATCTGCACGGCATCGACAGCGCCGAAGCAGACTGGTTCGATTCCCTCGACGACGAAGAAGAAATCGACTGGCTCGACGAATGCCTCTTCCCGCTGATGTTCTTCTCCGGCGAAGCCCAGGCCGCTGCCGAACAACACGGCGACGAATGGCCCCAGGGCGAGGAACTGGCCGAACTGGAACAAAACTGCGCCGAAGCCCTCCCCGAAATCGCGCTCGAAATCTACCGCTTCTGGAACGACAAACAGACGCGGATGCAGGAAGACGAAGAAGAGGCGTAAGACGCGCCGCGAGGCAGCACAACGCAATTTCTCAAGTTCGATGAACAACGCCCAACCGGGAAAAACGGTTGGGCGTTGTTATGTGGAGGCTTTGACGCGCCTTGCTTGGAAATGGGCGTAATTGGGTGTGGAAATGGGGTGTCGGCGGGATTTCGAGGGGGCGCTCAGTACTGGCGGACGAACACCGGATTCACTTCAAGCAATCTGCCGGATGATCCTTCAGCCATTGTCGGCCTTGTGCCGTCAGCCGATAGCGTTGCTTGCTGCTGCGAGGAGTCTCCGGTAGCGTCATTTCGATCATCTGGGCAGCCAACGCCGGTTTCAGGTAGGCATTGCGGAAATGCTCTTCGTGCCTGAGCGCCAACACTTCCTGCAACTGCTGCCGGGACATCTCCCCGGCCATAATGCGCAGTAGACGCTCGACTTCCCCGGTAACTTCCCCGGTAACTTCCCCGGTAACTTGCGGGGTAAGCGCTTCCGGCCTTGGAATCAGCACCTTGAACTGATTGCCCGCCATATCGTCCACAAACCGGGTTTCCGGCCAGTCCTGCAAGGCGCGGGGGATGCCGGTGCCGAGGCCACGATAGGGAAGTATGTGAATGGCGTGCTCGGTCAGGGTTGGGTTGCGCCGGTTGGTGATGCCGTGGCGGATGGTTTCGGTATTCAGGGTGTCGGGCAAATGACCGGGGCTGATGATCTCGATGCGGTCGGCGAACACCATCAGCCGGATGGAGGCGCTGGTGAAGTAATCGCGGTGAATCAGCGCGTTGACCAGCAACTCGATGATGGCCTGCTCCGGCACTTCCAGTTGCCCCAGGGAGTTGAAGTTTTGGTCGCCCTGCACATGGCGCAGGTTGCGCTTGATGAAAGCAAGGCTGCGCTGGTACTGCTCCAGCAGTGTGCCGTCGATATCTTCGCTGTCCAGATAGCGGCTGTCGTGCAGCACCGCGCCGGGGAATGCCACGGCCTTGACCTCGAACGCGGGCCGCCAACGTTGCGGATGCTTGCCGAACAGCAGTAAACCCGCGAGGTTCAGTTCCTGCACATCGGCCAAACCGAGGTTTTGCAGCAATTGCGGCAAGGGCTGACCGGCGAATTCCGAAGACTGGCCGTAGCGCCGGTTGAAATAGGCGTTGAACGCCTTTTCGTCGAGATCAGCCACCGAGCTTCCCGCAACGGGAACGACATCGGCGTAGATCAACCCGGCGCGCTGGAACAGACGCTGGATTTCCTCTCGCGCCGTAACGTGCCGCTTGTCCGCGCCGCTCTTGACCCAGATGCGCCCCTGGTTGTCCACGTAGGGTTTGTTGAGTCCATCGGGCACGGTGACCATCATCACCACACCCAGTCCGGTCTGGAGATTTTCGGTCGCGGGATGAATGGGCGGGCGGACGTTCTGGGAAGCAGCATTGGAGAGCAACTGATTCAAGCGCCGCACGTTGGCGGCATCCAGTCCGGTCACATTGCCACTATCTTCCACCCCGAGAAAAAGCACGCCGCCACCGCTATTGGCAAATGCAGCCAATTCCGCCGCGATGCCGTCGGCGTTGGTTACATCACGCTTGAACTGGTGGCGGCTATCTTCGCCACGCGCGAGGATTTGCAGGAGATCGGATTCGGTCATGGCGGTTACAGAAAATTCGCTTGGACGAAGAAGGATTCAATCGTCCTGAGAAAAAGGATTGAGCAAGCGCACACCGGTGCGCTCGAAATCGCCAATATTGCGTGTAACCACGGTCAGATCGTGAATCAGCGCGGTCGCGGCGATCTGCTTGTCCAGCGCATTTTCCGGCCACGGCGCCCGCAGACGGCCCCAGACCTGTGCGGCATCCAGATCAAAAGGCAGGATGCAATCCTGGTAATCCCGCAGCACGGATTCCAGCCACTTCTCCAATTGCCGCGCCTGCGGCAGATCACCACGATGCCGGATAAGATCGACGCCGCGCCGTAATTCGCCCACCGTCACCACCGACAGCCAGAGGCACGCATCCTGTTCGGCGCAATGGCGCAGGAACGCCGTCACCCCCGAATTGGCCGCGCTGCCCTTGCGGGCCTCGCTGATGACATTCGTATCAATCAAATACACGCGCTGCCCCGTGTTCCCGCACGCGGGCAAAATCGGCATCCTCGCCGACATCGGGCATGGCCGCCAGCACCTCGGCCAACGGGCGGCGACGCGGTTGCAACAGCGCCTCGGCCAGCAACGCGCGGTGCTCGGCCTCCGCGCTACGACCATGCCGGATGGCGCGCGACTTGAGCGCCTTGACAATCGCCTCATCGACACCGCGAACGATCAAACTGGACATGGGCTTCTCCTGATATTTGTTATCAATGATAGCATTTTAGCGTAGCAAATCCATCGGGCATCTATCAGGGCTGTCGAGCAACTACTGAAACCAATCTACCATCACAATGAGCACGGGAACGAAGCTGATGTTCCTCAATCATTCTTGCCCCACTTGTGACCTATCCATAACCCGATGGCGAGCGGCACGAGCCAGTTCCCGTTGTTTTGAGGCGGAGTTTCCTGGGCGGTACGGGTGTAATTGGCGCCCTCGAAAGAATTGGTGTAATTGGTGTTCACGGGAGGAGGGATATAGGGATCGTCATTGCCGATGCGCCACTTGGCCTCTGCCAGGATGCTGATCCAGGCGAAGGGCAGCAATATCAACACCAGCAAGATGCCCGGAACAACAAGGGCGCAGAGGAGTCCCCCCATCAGGAGGGTCAGGAAAAAGCTTAGGACGAGACGTGAGAAAGTACCTTCCATCGATATGGAAAGGAACAGATAAGCCCACGCCACGAAGAACAGGATGAATATCCAGAAGATCAAGTGCTCTTCCATTCTCTCTTGGAAAAAATCGCCGAAGGACATGCCCAGCGCCCTTTCCCGTGCTGCACGCTTTATCTCCTTCTGTCTGAGATATTCGTCCTGGCTGCGCTTGTCTTCCTTCCTCCGCGCCTTGAACGATTCGTTGCTTGATTTGTTTTCTGACGCGTGCACCGGAGCAGGCGCTTCTTCAATGTCTGGCTTGGAAAGCGCGGCTACCGGCATGGTTTCAGTGCCTTGCGCCTCTTTCTTTTTCGACAGATGGATCGCGCCGAGATAGATCAACAACACCAGTCCGCCCATTGCGCCTACCCCGATGGTTGCCCCGTCAACCGCGCCCGGCATCAGGAAGGCGCCGCTCAGGCAGAACCCGCCAAAAGCGGCTCCAATACCAAGGAACGCGCCGACCAGATGGGCAGCAAATCTGTTTGTACCGCATGTAACCAGCCATATGACCGCGGATCTCCACGCCCATGCCCACGCGGCGATCGTGCAGAGCAATACCAGAAATATCTGTACGTCTTCCTTCATGATTTACTGCCCTCCAAGCACTTGATCTGATCGATGCCCAGCCAGCCTTCCGGGCGATTTCGGTTTGCTCTTTTTGTAACGCTCCCTGCATTCCTTATTGCGCTCGTTGATGGCTTTGCCATATTCCTGTTGCCATGTGGCAATATCGACCACTCTTTGGCTCCCTCGATGGATCACTTGACACAGACCATTTTTACACTGATGATATAATAAATTTGATGACATATAAAGCTAAAAGTGAATATCCGGACACCTCCGCTCCGAAATGACCACGGATGGACATGAATAAGAAAGCTTCTTCCATGCACTCGCAGCGCGTCGAGAGCTTGAGCCATGCCCAGCGCGAGCGGCTGGCCTATATCGACTTCCGGCTCTACTTCCTTGGGGAGACAGGCCGCCCCGATCTGATCGACCGGTTCGGCGTAGCGCCAGCGGGCGCGACCCGTGATCTGGCGCTGTACCGTGAAATCGCCCCCGGGAATATCGAGTTCGATGGCAGCAGCAAGGTGTATCGGATCGGGAAGCACTTTTTGCCGCTGTTCGAGCATGCCCCGCAGCGGATTCTGTCGTCACTGGCTCTGGGATTCGGCGAGGGGGTGAATGCGGCGTCGGTGCCGTTGTTGCCCTGCGAATCACCCTCGACCCTGAGCAATCCCAAGATGGATGTGTTGGCGCCGGTCTGTCGCGCTATCCACGCCAGGCGCCCGCTTGCCATCCATTACCACTCGATGAGCAGCGGCAGGACGCAGCGGGTCATCGTGCCTTTCGCCCTGGTGGACACGGGCCTGCGCTGGCACGTCCGCGCCTTCGACCGAAAGTCTGGCGAGTTCCGCGATTTCGTTATCACCCGCATTGAGGCCCCCGTGCTGGTGGACGAGGAAGCGCAAGCCCACGAACGCCCGGAGAACGACATTCAGTGGACGCGTATCGTCGAACTGGATTTTGTGCCGCATCCGCGTTTGGCCCGCCCCGAAATCGTCCGCATGGACTACGCGATGAGCGACGGCGCGATCCGGATGCGCGTGCGCGCGGCGGTGGCCGGCTATATGCTGCTGCGCTGGAGCGTGGACTGCTCGCCCGATCACCGCCTCACCGAAGAGCAATACCGCCTGTGGCTGGCCGACCCACTGGCCTTGTATGGCGTCGAGAATGCGAAACTGGCGCCTGGTTACCAGGCGCCGACAAGAGAGAAGAAACGATAAACGGCGGCACGCATAGAACGGCTCGGAAGCGCGCCTGACATGCGGAACCCACAAATGAAAACGCCCAGCCGGAAACGGTTGGGCGTTGAACATAACGACGATGTTTTGGGATTCGCATATGCACTTCAATCTGCGAACCGAGTGTTTACTCCAGCCTAATTTTCTAAATTTACTTAAATAATATTCCGCTACAGTAGTGTATTTTAATTAAAAATTATTACAGTAATTTAGAATTTTTTCCCCGGCCAGCAAAGGGTTGGGAGCAGTATTGATTCAATTCCATACACATCGAAACATAGGGCGGTAGCCGAAATTCAAGGGGAAGTTCAATCGCCTTTTTTCCCGATTTGCTTTTTCCTGTCCGATTCAAGCTGCCGGATGCTCCTGTCCGGCGCGGGCAGGTTCTCCGGCATGGCGCCGCCCAGTTCCTTGATCGTCTGGCGCACCTTGCGGCCTACTTCGTGGTGCGTCCGGTTGGCCTGCGTCTTGCCGCGCACCTGATCGCGGCGCAGCTTATCCTCGGTCTGGGTCGCGCGGAACAGATTGGCCGCCAGTTTGGTGCTGCCCATGTGGTCGAGGATTTTCTGGCTCTTCTTCAGGCCCTTGCGGGCATGGATGTCTTTTGCGCCCAGTCCGCCATACAGCCCCTTATAGCCGTGATCCTGAAAAATGGCGTAATCCAGCGCGGTCTCCACCCCCGCGTCCTTTGCGGCAGCGGCAAGCTGCTTGTTATGGACGCTCAACTCGTTGCGGATGGCGAGGCGCTTTTCATCCTCGGACAATTGCGCGAACTTAGCCTCGTCGGCCAGTTCCTGCCGCCGGGTCTGCATGGCAAAGTAGGTCTGGCCATTGGCAATGACCGGCTTGGACGGATCGGCGTTCTGCACGATCAGATAGCAGGCGTAGCGGGACAGGCGCACGTCTTCCACTTCACGCTGTGCGCCGGAGCCGATGTCGACCATTTTGCGCACCTCCGCAAAATGGTCATCCACATGCTGACCGCTCCGGTGACAAGCCTCACGCGCCTTGGTCAAGACGGGCAGAAAATTGCGCCACTGGGGATATTCCAGCAGCGGCGCCAGGTCACGAGCCAGCCAGTATTCGTTGCCGTCCGGGTCGATCTGACGGATGCCGTCAAAGGAGGCTTGATGCTGCTGGCTCAGTTGTTTTCCGGTCATAAAGGTTTTCCTGCGGATTGAAGGCTTGGACGAGAATGCGTTGGGAGAGAGAATCAACGCGCCACCCTACTCCAGCACACAACACAAATTCCGATCCCCCCAGACATCATCAATCCGGTTCACGCTCGGCCAGAATTTGTTTTCCGCAATCCAGGGGAGCGGGAAGACTGCTTGTTCGCGGGTGTAGGCGCGGTTCCACTCGTCCGTGAGGTCGGCCTGGGTGTGGGGGGCGTTTTTCAGCGGGTTGTCGGTGGCGTTCCATTCTCCCTGTTCGATGCGGCGGATTTCATCGCGGATGGAGATCATTGCCTCGATGAAGCGGTCGAGTTCGGAGAGGGGTTCCGATTCGGTGGGTTCGACCATCATCGTGCCCGCGACGGGGAACGAGACGGTGGGGGCGTGGAAGCCGTAGTCCATGAGGCGCTTGGCGATGTCGATCTCGCTGATGCCGGTGGCGGCCTTGATGGGGCGGATGTCGAGGATGCATTCGTGCGCCACGCGCCCTTGCCTGCCGGTAAAGAGGACCGGGTAGTGGGCGCCGAGGCGGCGGGCGATGTAGTTGGCGTTGAGAATGGCGAGTTCGGTGGCGCGTTTCAGCCCTTCGCCGCCCATCATGGCGATGTACATCCACGAAATGGGCAGGATGCTGGCCGAGCCATACGGGGCGGCGCTGACCGCGCCTTGTCCGCGATTGGGGCGCTGGCGGTTCGGCGCGTCTTCCGGCATGAAGACATGGTCGGGGGCAAAGGGCGCGAGGTGCGCGGCCAGGCCGATCGGTCCCATGCCCGGCCCTCCGCCTCCGTGCGGGATGGCGAAGCTCTTGTGCAGGTTCATGTGCGTGACATCCGCGCCGATGAAGGCCGGGGAAGTAAGTCCGATCAGGGCGTTGAGGTTTGCGCCGTCCATGTAGACCTGCCCGCCGTGCTCATGGACGATCTGGCAGATTTCGCGGATGTCCTGCTCGAAGACGCCGTGGGTTGAGGGATAGGTAATCATCAGCGCCGCGAGTTCGTGCGCATGGGTGGCGGCCTTGGCTTTCAGGTCGCCGAGGTCTACGTCGCCATTGCTGCCGCAATCCACGACGATCACTTTCATGCCTGCCATCTGGGCGGAGGCCGGGTTGGTTCCGTGCGCCGATTGGGGGATCAGGCATACGCGGCGGTGCGCTTGCCCACGGCTGGCGTGGTAGCGCGCAATGACGGCCAATCCGGCGTATTCGCCCTGCGCGCCGGAATTCGGCTGGATGCAGACGGCGGGGTAGCCGGTGATTTCGCATAGCCAGGCGGAGAGTTCGCGGATCATCTGCATCGTGCCGGCAGCTTCGTCTGCCGGGGCAAAGGGGTGGAGCGAGGCGAATTCCGGCCAGGTGATCGGCATCATGGCGGCCGCCGCATTGAGTTTCATCGTGCAGGAACCCAGCGGAATCATCGAGTGGTCGAGCGCGAGGTCTCGGTTTTGCAGGCGCTTGAGGTAGCGCAGCATCGCGTGTTCGGTGTGGTGCGCGTTGAATACGGGATGGCTGAGGATGGGATCGTCGCGCCGCAGCGCCGCAGGGAGGATTTCATGTGTTTCGGCGTGGTGGTCGAAGCTGTCGAAACTTGCTTCGTCGATGTGGATTCCAAAGGCGCGGAGCAGCGCGATGATGTCGGCGCGGGTCGTGGTTTCGTCCAGCGTAATGCCAAGGTTCAGTTCGTCGATCCGGCGCAGGTCGACACCCGCATCAAGGGCGGCCTCAAAGGCGCTGTTCGCCAGGCCGGGGTTGGAAAAGCCGAGAACCACCGTGTCGAAGAACGCCTGTTCGCGCACCTGCCGCCCCGAGTCGCGCAGGACCAGGCTCAGGATCGCGGCCAGCCGGTGGATGCGTCCGGCAATGGCGGCAAGGCCGCGCGGGCCATGCCAGACGGCATAGAACGCGGACATGTTGGCCAAGAGCGCCTGCGAGGTGCAGATGTTGGAATTGGCCTTTTCGCGCCGGATATGCTGTTCGCGCGTTTGCAGGCTCATGCGGCAGGCGCGTTTGCCGCGCGCGTCTTTGGAGACGCCGATGATGCGGCCCGGCATCGCCCGGACATGGGCGGTGCGGGTGGCGAAATAAGCGGCGTGCGGGCCGCCGAATCCCATCGGGATGCCGAAACGCTGCATGGAACCCAGCGCAATGTCGGCTCCGAGCGCGCCGGGACTCTTGAGCAATACGAGCGCCATCGGGTCGGCCGCCACGGCGACGATCGTCCCGCGCGCCTTGAGTTTGGAAATGAATTGGCTCAAATCCTTCACTTCGCCGTTCATGCCCGGATATTGGAGCAGCGCGCCGAAGGCTTCGTGCCGCGCTGTGTCCTCCACTGCGTCTTCCATGTTCGCGACGATGATCTCGAAGCCAAGTCCCTGCGCGCGGGTGCGCAGCACGTCGAGCGTCTGCGGCAGGCAAGCGGCATCGACAAGGAAGCTGTTCGAGCCTGACCTGGAGATACGGCGTGCCATCGTCATTGCCTCGGCGGCGGCGGTTGCTTCGTCGAGGAGCGAAGCGTTGGCGACATCCATTCCGGTGAGGTCGACGACCATTTGCTGGAAGGTGAGCAGGGCTTCAAGCCGCCCCTGGGCGACTTCGGCCTGATAGGGCGTGTAGGAGGTATACCAGCCGGGATTTTCCAGCACATTGCGGAGGATGACTGCCGGGGTGTACGTGCCGTGGTAACCGAGGCCGATCATCGCTTTTCTTGGAGTATTTTTTGCGGCGATCTCGCGCAGGCGAAGCAGCGCCTGCTGTTCGTCGAGGGCCGGGCCAAGCTCCAGCGCTTTTGGCAGGCGGATGGCCTGCGGCATGGTTTGCGCGATGAGTTCGCCGGGTTCGGCAACGCCAATCGCGGCGCAGATGCGGGCGATTTCCTCCGTGGAAGAACCCAGGTGGCGGGAAGCGAAATCGTCGTGGCGGATGAGTTCGGCCAGGGTGCTCATAGGCTTATTCTTCGGCAGTCGTGGATTGGTAGGCGGCGGCGTCCATCAGGGATTCCATGCCCTTATCGGAAGGAAGCAGCTTGAAGAGCCAGGCGGCGTAGGCGTCGGCGTTGAGGCCCTCGGGGGCGTCGACCAGCGCCTGGTTGACGGCAATGACTTCGCCCGCAATGGGGGAGTAAACATCGGAAGCCGCCTTGACCGATTCGACGACCGCGCAGTTTTCCCTGGCGGCCAGCTTGCGGCCCATTTCGGGCAGTTCGAGGAAAACGATGTCGCCCAGGGCTTCCTGGGCATGATCGGTGATGCCGACCGCGACGGAGCCGTCGTCTTCAAGGCGTACCCATTCATGGGTGTCGGTGTACTTCAGTTCGGCGGGAACTTTGCTCATGGGAATCTCCGGTGGGGATGAAGAAAAAAGGTGTAAGTGTTTCAGACGAGCGCCTTGCCGTTGCGCACGAAAGGCAGCTTGACCGACAGCGCGGGCAGGCGTTTGCCCCGGATTTCGACTTCGACTTTTTCGCCTGCGTTGGCCTCAAGCGGCAGACGGGCAAAGGCGATGGATTTTTCCAGCGTCGGCGAAAAGCTGCCGCTGGTCGTTTCCCCCGCGCCAGCGGCAGTAAATACCGGCATGTGGGCGCGCAGCACGCCGCGCTCTTCGAGCACGATCCCGAGCAGCTTATGGGTGGCAGGATTGGCTTCGAGGGCCGCGCGGCCGCTGAAGGCGCGCGCCGGGTCGCTGAAGTCGACCGTCCAGGCAAGCCCCGAATCGAGGGGCGAGACGCTTTCATCCATGTCCTGGCCGTAGAGATTCATCCCGGCTTCGAGGCGCAAGGTGTCGCGCGCGCCGAGGCCGCAGGGCCGCACCCCGGCGCCAAGCAGCGCCTGCCAGATTGCTTCTGCCCGAGTGGCGGGCAAAGTCAGCTCAAAGCCGTCTTCGCCGGTGTAGCCGGTGCGGCCAATGAAAATCTCACCGATTTGCGCGCCGGAAAACGGGGGCAGCGTTTCACTGCCGGCTTTCAGATCGGGGAGCGCCAGCCAGGTTTTCTCCCGCGCTTTCGGCCCCTGCACGGCAATCATCGCAAGGTCGCGCCGTTCGGTGAGACTGAGCTTGAACGCATGGCTGGCGATATGTTTGCGCATCCAGTCCACGTCTTTCGCGGCAGTGCCCGCATTGACCACGATCCGGTAATGCTCGTCGTCGAATCGGTAGACGATGAGATCGTCGATCACGCCGCCATCTTCACGCAACATGCAGGAATAGAGCGCCTTGCCGGGAACACCCGCGCGGGCGAGCCGGGCGACGTCGTTGGCGAGCAAGGCGCGCAGCCAGACGGTGGAGTCGGCCCCTTCGATGTCGAGCGCGAGCATGTGCGAGACATCGAACATGCCGGCATCGCGCCGCACCGCGTGGTGCTCGTCGATCTGCGAGCCGTAATGGATCGGCATGTGCCAGCCGGCAAAATCGACCATGCGCGCCCCGGCAGCAAGGTGGGCTTCGTGGAATGGGGTATGGAGGGGAGGGGAAGCAATATCGTTCATGGTGGCGGCAGTGGAAGTCAAGGAAATTGTGCCAACGATAGTACCGTTTTGAAGGAAAGCACAAGCGCGGACGGGGCGGATATTTCGCCGCGTGGATATGACTTTCTGCCGGTTGATGTCGATATGGACAGGCAGGCTGGCGGCCTGAAGAATCTGTCCGGCAATGTATTTGCCCCGGCAGGAGTTATGGCCTAGAGCTTCTGCAACTGCGCGCGCGCCTGATCGGCGCCGCTGCCCTGCGGTTGAAGCTCCAGATAGGTGGTGTAGGCTTGCCTGGCCCTGGTCTTGTCGCCTCCATGGAAACAGGCGTCGCCGAGGTTGAGATAGGCGACTGCGCGCGAGGGGTCGATCTTCAGGGCGTTCTCCAGCCAGCGCGCCGCTTCGGTGTAGCGCTGCTGCCGGTAATAGACAAAACCGAGATTGTTCGCCGCCAGGGCAAAATCCGGGCGCAGCTTCAGCGCCTCGGTGAATTCCGCTGCCGCCTCGTCGTAGCGCTTCTCGCGGTACAACTGGAGGCCACGGTCGTTGATCCGCTGGGCGCGCTGGCGGTCGGATATGGGCGCGGCGGCCGGGACGATCAGGGTGCTCTGTCCGCCCTGAAGGTTGGCAACGGTCACCGGCGCTTCGCCGCTGGCTCCGGACTTGGCATCCTGTACCGCATCGACGCGGCTGTTGAGGGCGATGGCCTCAGCCGAGAATTGGGGTGTGTCGGCATTGAGGAATTCCTGATTGCCCGGCAACTGGAGCACGAATTCTCCGCCCTGCGAGCCGGGCAGGCTGCCGAACGCCGGCGTCTGCTGCGATACCGCCGAGACCGCTGGCGCCAGGTAGGCAGCCAGTTCGGTTCCCGTGATCAGTCCATCGCCGTTCAGGTCGCCCTTGCCCGACAATGCCTGCAACAGCACCCAGGTGAATACCGAATGGCCGTTGGGGCCGCTGTCGGCTACCTGTTGATCGGCGCCGCCGGCAGTCAGCATCTGCCGTGCGGTGCGGCGCGCGTTTTCGCGCAGGAACGATGAGGACGACGATCCGCCGCGCGTCAGCCCCAGGCCGCTGTAGCAGGCATCCATCACGAACAGCACATGCTTGGCCTGCATGCTTTCGGAAATGTTCTGGATATCGGTCATCGCGATGGCGTCGGCGGCAAATTCCCTTGGGTCCGAGTCCACCGGGATGATGTAGCCCAGATCGCGGCCGGATGCGAGCCGGCGGGTGGCGCCGTGGCCGGCGAAGAAGACGAAGACGCGGTCGTTTTTCTGTGTGCGTCCCTCGGCCAGGCGATCGTGAAACGCCGCCAGGATGTTGTTGCGGGTGGCCTCGCGGTTTTTCAGCACGATCACTTGCGAGGACGGAAAACCGAACTGGCCGGTGAGCGTGTCGGCAACAGCCTGCGCATCCCGGCTGGCGTATTCCAGTTTCGGCCAGTTCGCGTAGTCGTCGACGCCGATGACGATGGCCCAGGATTTTTCATAACCGGTAGTGACAGTAGCATTGTTGCTGCCGGCATTTCCGCGCGCGCGGCTGACGGAGAAATCGCGCCCGTTCCAGCCGGCGAACTGGTAGCCGTCGGCAATCAGCCGGTCCAGTATCTGCGGCAACGCCTTCACCGCGCGGTCGTGGATGTCATGGAACAGGATGATGCCGCGCTGCTCCTTCTGCACCTGGTCGAGTACGCGCTGCACGATGGATTCGGGCACCGGGTCGGCCCAGTCGAGTGAATCGATGTTCCACATGATCGACTTCAGCCCGGCCTCGCCCAACAGTTGCAGCCCTTCGGCGTTGCGCGCGCCGTAAGGGAAGCGAAACAGCGGCGCGCGCTGGTCGCCGACATGGCGCAGCAAGGTATCGGCGCCCATCACCTGCTCGCGCAACGCATCGCCGCTGGTGCGCGAGAGTTGGGCGTGGGTGAGGCTGTGGTTGCCCACCGCATAGCCATCGGTCATCAACTGGCGGCTGATGCCTGCCATCGCACCGAGCGTCACCTTGCCGTCGGCGCTTACCGTGCCAATATTGCGGCCAACCTCAAAGAACACGCCCGGCACATCGTAGCGCTTGAGGATGGCAACGATCTCGTCGGTCCAGACCTTGTGCGGGCCGTCGTCGAAACTCAGCACCACGGTCTTCGGCGGCAGGTCGCGACCAAAGATCTCGCGCTCGCTGTCCTTCATCGACATCGGGTACGGCTCGATCACGCCATAGTCGCGCAGGATCGCCTCGCGGCTGTATTGCTTGCGCAGGTGGGCGACGTAATCCTCCCACTTCTCGCGCTTCATCGCGATGGCCCGGGAGCGCTCGAAGCGGCTGAAGATGCGGGTGACTTCCTGGTTGTAATTACGCTCGATCTCGTCGAGCGCGTCCAGGTCTTCGCCGATGCGCCTGTGCAGCTTTACCGCCGGCAGCGAGGAATCGGCGCCAATCCGTTCGTGCAGATCGCGCAGCGTTTCGCGAAAGGCCAGGCGGTCGGCATCGTACAGATCCGGAGCCGATTCGATATAGTCCAGCAACGTGCCCAGGGTTGCAAAGCGCTGCGACTGGCCGTTGCCGAGCAACCCGGAAAACTGGCGCGCGGTGGCTTCGCGTTGTTCCAGCCCCTCGTGAAACAATTGCTGGCCGATCCGGGTCGAGCTTGCGCGGTCGTGCCCGGATTGCGCGTTTTCATCGGCCAGCAGCACGATGATGCGGCGGAAGGTATCCAGTTGCTTCTGCAATGCGGCCAACAATGGCGCGGCGGCAGGGTCTTCGCGGCTGGCTGCCGCATCGCCCGGCGCCAGGGTTGGCGCGGTGCGGGCATCATCCTGTTTCCCGCAGCCGGCGATGGAGAGCAGCACCAACAGCAAAACGAATGCCAACAGGCGGCACGAAAACGATGGACGATGGGGCGCAGGCATGGACAGACTCGGTTTTCGCGATGTCGGGATAAGGAAGTATGGAAATTCTATAGGATGCTCTGAATAAGTCGAGCGGAAAGCGTGCGCTGCGGATTGGGATGGGATGCAAGACGCAAACCACAGCGAACCCTGAAGGTATCGCGAGGATTTGCAACGCCGCAGACCGCCCAACTCCGCAGATGCACGCGGCGCGGTGACTTGTTCAGAGCATCCTACAGGATGCTCTGAACAAGTCGATCGTTTTTTGGCCGGCAACTGAAAAAATGGGAACTCCCATGAAAAACGCCCGCATGATGCGGGCGTTTTTCGTCGAAGCCGGCCAGGGGCTCAGGACTTCTTGCCGAGGGGGCAGGTGTTGAGGCCCAGCAGGGGGTAGAAGGGGCAGAATCTGAACAGGCCGGTGAGCAGCGGGATCACGCCCAGCCAGCCCCACCATCCCACGATGCCCAGGGCAGCCAGAGCGATCAGGACGATGCCAAGCGCGATGCGCAGAATGCGGTCGATGCCGCCAACGTTGAATTTCATTGGGGATTCCTCTTTGAGTTGGGGTTTTTATGGTGGAGACGAGGAGGATCGAACTCCCGACCTTCGCATTGCGAACGCGACGCTCTCCCAGCTGAGCTACGTCCCCACGGTGAGGGGCTCATTCTAAAACATTTTTCTGCGCTGCCAAACGCGCAAGTTTTCGAAAACTGCGGGTTTTCTGCTTTTTTCCGGTCTCCCGGGCTGAAATAAAAGAAGCCTCTTGCTTGTGCAGGAGGCTTTTGAACACCTGTCGAGCGCGGGGTCAGCGAGACATGGCGTAACAGGCGCCGAAGGCGCCCCGCATTGTGTAGGGGCGGGTGGTACGGGCGGGTTTCAAACCCGCCCCTACGCCGCCCGTACAGGAATCCCCAACCTTCATTGGGGTGACTCAAATGGCGGCATGTGCCGCCACAGGAGTTTCGTTTCGAGGCTATTTTTTCTTCGATTTTCTCGGTGCGGGTTCGTCCTCGTCGGACTGGACGCCCAGTTGTCCGCCGGTGCCCAGGCCGCCTTCGACGGTCTGCATTTGATAATTGCGGGTGGCGCGGACAAGGTTGTTGTAGGCGTCGGTAAAGGCCGCAACGATTACCTTGCCTTCCGCCGTGTTCGTATAACCGCCGAGACTGCCGCCTCCGTGGCCACCGAAGATGCTGCCGACTGCGCCGAAATCGACGTTGCTTGCGCTGCCCTCGGCAGCGGAAATCTGGACGCCGGAACGGTTCTCGATCAGCGTGAGCATGGTGCTGGCTTCCTTGACGTTTGCGCTGCCGGCAAGTCCGCCGAACAGGCCGCCGCCGATCCTGCCTCCGATGGCTGCACCCAGGCCGCCGGCATTCTGGTTGCTGAAGGTGATGCTCGGGGACATCGTGTAGTCCGCAGCGACCATCTGGCCCTTGCCGAAATTGGATTTCTTGCGCAGTTCACCGGACTCCTGCAGCGCGCGTTCCTGCATCATGTTGTTCATCGCGCGGCCACGCTCAACGACCACAAAGCAATTCGATTCCTGCACCAGGAGACGCAGGACGGGAGTCGTCGGGCCGAGACGGTAGTCGGTACTCAAGGTCCGGTACCAATCGGTGTTGGTGTCTTCGACGACCGCGAGCGTGCCCAGCGGTTTTGGGCATCTTTCGATCTGACCGGTGCCCTGGGCCGTCGATCCGGAAGCGGAGCCGGTGACGGTGGTCTTTGCGCCCAGCGCGCCCATTTCGGGGTCGGCCCAGGCGGGGCAGGCCGCCAGCGCTGCAATCGCGGGCAGGATTTTGAAAAACGGTTTTGTATTGAGCATGGAAAGTTACTCCTTTGTGTACCCCCTCCCGCATCCCTTGTGCCATTGATTTCGCGGGAGAAAAAAATGAATAATAAATACTCGGCGCTTGCCGATTCGATGATATTAGTTTTTGCCCAGGGATCGGTCAAGCGTGCAGAATGGATGGAGTACGGCGAACCCCGTCATTCCTGCCTCCCATCTTGCGTGGGCTGGCAATGAAGGTTTACCATTGCGCAGTATTTTTATCAAAATACATCCGGAAATCATGTGCCAGGAGCGCATCCGGTTCGATGATCGGGAAACCCGGTTTTTCACACCAAACAATATAAAACCTTGCACGCTGCGTTCGGGATGAGGCTGACAACACATTTTTTTGCCTTCGTGGCGTCGATACTGGCAGGCGCGCTGGCGGCTTCCATAATAATGGAGGCTAGGGCCCAGCAGGATCAGTCCGCGCACGCCTCCATGACGCTTTCCATCGTGACCGGCATCGTCAACTACACTCGCTGGCCCCATCTGGATGGCAAGTTGAGAATCTGCCTGGCAGGGGAATCGGATTATTCCGCCCGGATCACCGGCGAACTTCCCCAATCGATCCAGGCCGCCGTCGGCATGCCAGCCTCGATAAGCACCCTCCAGAATCCGGAAGCTGCTGTCTCGCAATGCGATTTGGTCTATGTCGGGCGCTGGAAGGAACCCTATACGAAACAACTGATTTCCGCCATCTCGGGGCAGCCTGTCCTGAGCATTGGCGAAAACCGGGATTTCTGTTCCCAGGGCGGCATGTTCTGCCTTGATCTCAATGTTTCGACCCCCGGGGAAATCAGTTTTGCGACCAACCTGGATGCCATCAGCCGCAGCAAGGTGCGCGTCAATCCGCAGGTATTGCGCCTTGCCGCTCGTCTGAAGGCTGCCCAATGAGCAAGGCGAACCGGATCGTCACCCTGTTTTCCGCATTGCGCCAGGCCAATCTGGGCGGGGCGCTGGTGGGTATGGTGACCGCCGGGATGTTGCTGGGCGTACTGATGTTTTTCAGTTTGCGCGCCCAGAGCAATGAGCACCTCAACCTGGTGGCGCGCACCATTGCCTATTCGGTCGAAGCCTCCCTGATGTTCAATGATGCCGTCACCGCGCAGGAAATCCTGGATCAAATCGTGCAAAAGGAACATCTCGATCTTGCGCTGGTCATCGATCAGAAAGGCCATGTGCTGGCCCGCGTCGGAGGCGACGCAGAGGAAGGCGGCCTCAATCGCCTGATCGGGCGCCTCGTGTTTCCATCGCCTACGGAGGTGGGGGTCGTCAGCAACCAACATGTACTGGGGCATATCGTCATTCGCGGAAATGGCGGGGTGTTCGCGCTGTTTTTCCTGAAGACGATCATCGCCATCACCATCAGCCTTCTGGTGACGGGGGCTGCGACCCTGTTTTTTACGCGCAAGGCTGAACGCAATATCATCAGCCAGTTGGATATCCTGGCAAAAAACACGCTGATGCGCCATGTGTGGCGCGCTCAGGAGCAACCGCTGGGCATTGCGGAATTCCAGCAGATCAACGCGCAATTCCGCGATCTCCTGATAGAACTCGAAGCCAAGAACGCCGAGTTGATCGAACACCAGATGAGACTGGAGGATAAAAACGCTTCCCTTGCCTATCAGGCGAATCACGACGAACTGACGGGCCTGGGCAATCGCGCCTATTTCAACCACTGCCTGGATATTGCCATTGCGAATGCCGAAGCCCACGGCGGACAGTTGGCCATCCTTTATCTCGATTCGAATCATTTCAAGGCGATCAATGACCAATACGGACATGCTGTAGGAGATATGTATCTCATCCGCACGGCGCAGAGCATCCAGCATGCGGTGCGGCGTGCCGACGTGGTAGCGCGCCTGGGGGGCGATGAATTCGCGGTGCTCCTGGCGCCGCTTGAATCTCCTGCGGTGGCGTACCGCGTGGCAGAAGAAATTCTTTCGGCGCCGGAATTTTCCATTCTGGATCGTGGACAGGAACTGATCCTCCACCTGGACATCAGCATCGGAATCGCCATTTATCCGGACGCAGGAAAAAACCGGAATGATCTGTTGAAATCAGCGGATCAAGCCATGTATGCTTCTAAAAAAACCGAAGGCAAGCACTACATTATTGCCCCCTTGTTAACCCCGCATCCAACAGGAGATTTGATATGAATATCCCGCGTTTTTCCCGTTATGTTCTGGCCGCCCTCTCCCTTTTCCTGGCGGTCGCCTGCCAGACTCCTCCTCCCCCGCCTCCGGGACTGACCCCGGAGCAGATCTCGAAGTTGAAGAGCAGCGGCTTTTCCGAAACGGACGAGGGGTGGGCACTGAACCTCGACGCGCGCCTGCTCTTCGATACTTCCAGCGCCGCCCTGAACCAGAGAGAGCAGGATTCCCTGAAAAAGATTGCAAACACCCTGATTTCCATCGGCATTGCCGACATCATCATCGAGGGGCATACGGACAGCACCGGCTCCGAACAATATAACCGCGAGTTGTCCCGGAAACGCGCCGAGATGGTGGCCGATTACCTCGCCTCTGACGGAATGTCCCGGGAACACATGCAGATCGAGGCGAAGGGCAGCAGCAGCCCCATTGCCAGCAATACCACGCGGGAGGGCCGCACCGAAAACCGGCGGACGGTCATCATCATTCCCATGAAATAAACAGACCGGAAAGCGGCAGGAAGCTCCCATAAAAAAACCCGCGCCCTGAAAGGCGCGGGTTTTTTTATGCTGCGAAAAATAATAATCTTTCTGGAATAAACGAAACTGGCATCGGGATTTCAATCAACTGTTCCAATATGGAGGCGGCTCATGAAAAACAAAATGTTGTCTCACGTCTTGGCAGGCGCGGCTTTGGTAGGTTTGCTCTTTTTCGTGCCGATGTCGAAAGTCCTTGCGCAGGAAAAGCCCAGAACCATATGCATGGGGGGGATGGGTCTGAGCTTGCCCCTGAAATCCGTATCCCATAGCTGAACTCATGGACAGGTTTTACTTGGTTGATTGGCCATCCAGTTTTGCTCGAATTGGATGGGGCTGAGGTAAGCCAGCGTTGAATGCAG
>WQZF01000024.1 GCA_009780885.1 Betaproteobacteria bacterium
CGACAAAGCCACAACCTTCATGAACTTCCTCCTCAATACCCCCGAGCGGATTAGGGATTACTTCAAACATACCCCGGTGCAGTATGCCGCTTAATTCTTGTATTTGATTGCCGGGTTAATAAAACGGCGTACAACGGGCGCAGCGTCCGTTCTCGCGGGGTGAAAAACGGGGGGAACGAAACGTATGAGCCGCCGTTCCGGGGGGTTGTCGTGATTTCGCAAAACGCGGAAGTTTCCGCCTCCGACGCGATCTTGCAGCGGATTTGCCACCTGAATTTCACGGTGTCGGAGCATTCGCAGGAAACCCGCGTCGCCGCTGAGAAGCTCGAACGGACGCCGATTGAAAGCGTGTCCGGTTTCCTGCTGAAGGCGATCCGGGCAGAAGGCTCGGTGATGAAAACGATCCGGGAAAAAACGCCGGTCTATGAGGCTCAATTGCTGGCGCATCCCGAAATCCGCAGCAAGCGGATTTGTAAAAACCACGCGCAAATTATGGCTTTGCTCGACGCGCTCGACGGCGTTATCGAAATCGGCCCCACGTTGCGCGATTCCACCCAGAAATTCGTCGTCGGAATGGCCGTCGAGCGGCAGGGGTCGATCAACGCCGACCATCCGGTGGTGCAGGAATTCTGGGAGGTCTACGAATATTTGAACGGACTCGATTCCGACCCGCGCCTGAACCATTCGCGCGATGAAAACCTGATCGCGATCAGCCTCCCGCATTTCGTGCAGGTTGCCGCCGACCGGAAGCAGCAGATTCCCCCGGTTTCGGATCTGAAGCGGCTTTTGAAAACAAGCCGGTTGCATAAATTTGTTGGGGTGAGGGCCGTCAATAGTGTTATCAATTCGGCATACAACGCAAAGAGCGACCCAAGTTATCCGGAAAAACCCACAACGGTCAAAGCCTGGATTTTCCAGAGGTAAGTCTTTTTCTGAAAGAGTGACCATGTACAAAGCAAAGCCCATTTCCCCAACCCTGCTCCGCCTGCTCGCTTCCGCCGACCTCGTCTTGCAATCCCTGGAATCCGGCGACCTCTTTTTCGACGCCGGCGCGCCGCTGGAAAGAACGATCGCTGCCTTCGAGGCGCTGACCGCCGCCGTGGATGCCGCCCGGCGCGACATCCCGAAATTGTCCTGCCAGGCCAGTCCCTTCGCGCGGCATCGCAGCCTGGTATTGAGCAACGGCTTTACCGGGGAGTTTTTCCGCTCGTTGGTGCGGTCCCTGTACTACCAGCACGGCGAGGTGACGCTGCACCCGCTGCACGCGCGGATCCCGAAAGAGCATCACGAGGCGGCGCTCGAAATGGTTTGTGAGTACGCCCGGAACGGCGCCGCCGCCCCGCATCTGGAAACGCTGATCCGCGAAATCGAATTCATCGACCGGATGGAGGCCGCATGAGCTACGCGCAGCAGAAAGGCCGCGTCTCCGGATCCGCGCCGCCCGCGCCACCCCCCTTCCGCCGCCACGAACCCCGAACCCTGACCGAGGCCGAGCGGCAACAGGTCGCAGCCAACCGGGAATTCGTCCGGCGCCACACGCCGGAACTGGAACCCTTCGTGAAGGATTTGCACGCGCAGGGGCTGATCGACGGCTGGCGAGCGGTGGATCAGTGTGAATTGATTGGAGGTGGGAAATGAAAGAGACCCCAATACTCTTTTCCGCGCCATTGATCCGGGCAATTCTCGATGGGTCGAAAATTCAGACGCGGCGCATGATGAATCCGCAGCCAGAGTGGAACAACCAGAGAGAAGAATGGAAATGGCACGGGCGGCACGGCGAATCTCGCCGGCTGGCCAACGCCTACGGCTGCGGATGCGCGGCGGGGCGTCAAGCCGCCGAGAGTATGGGACACAGGCATCCCTCTCTCGCAGATGGTCGGATCGATCGGGAAGGACACGCCCGCGCGATGGACGGCCACTGGCAAGCTGCTGACTGGCTCTTGTTCCGGGATGGAAGGTGGCGGCCAGTTGAACCCGGCACATTCCCGCTGGCTGATGGGGTTCCCGCCAGAGTGGGACGCCTGCGCGCCTACGGAAACGCGATCGTCCCGCAAGCGGCTGCGGAATTCGTGAGGGGATGTCTGCAATGAAGTTTTCAGCCCGCCGGATCCGCCTGGCTGACGCCCCGGCCTATCTGGCAATGTCCCGCACCGTGTTCGACCGCGATGTGCGGCCCTCTTTAACCGAGATCCCGGTCGGCGCGCGCGGCATCGCGTTCGACCGGCTTGACCTCGACGCCTGGGCGGAACAAGATAAGAACCGCAACGGGCGTCCTGGAAAGGACGTGTGCAAAAAATGGGAACTACCCGTACACGAGGAATTTTCCTCGACAAAAACGGAGAAAGGATCATCGACAAGGCATGGCGGGGAGAGCGAATCTTCGCCCGGCTCGGCGCCGTCTCGCAAGAGGACGCGGAACGGTGGCTCACCAGCGAAATCGAAAGACGATCCAGCGCGAACAACGGCGATCGTCGACGAGGTGCTCGGCGAGTGTTTGCGGATGGCGCGGCGCGCTACCTGACGGCGTCCAGCGCTCTACGCTCGGCGGAAACCTGCGCTTTCCACGTTCGGATCCTGCTGCCTTACATCGGCACCCTTCCGCTTGAAAAAATCCACGACGGCACGCTTGAGATGTTCGTGGAGGATCGTCTTTCGGAGGGGGTCTCTCCTACGACCGTCAACCGCTCGCTCGAAGTCGTGCGCACCGTGCTTATGCGCTGTGCGCGCGTCTGGCGCGACGATGATGGCCGTCCATGGCTGGAGCAACAGCCGCCATTGATCACGATGCTGCCAGAGCGGCGGAAGCCACCGCACCCGCTGTCATGGGAGGAACAGGATCGCTTGATGGAGGAGCTTCCGCGACATTTGCAGGAGCTGGTGCTGTTTGCCGTCAATTCCGGCGCGCGAGACGAGAACATCGTCGGGCTTCGCTGGGCTTGGGAGCAACAGGTTCCGGAAGCGGGGCGCAGCGTTTTTGTGATTCCGCCAGCCGACTACAAAACCGGCGTGGCGCATGTGCTGATCCTGAACGACGCTGCATGGAGCATCGTGCAGTCGATGAGAGGGCGCCACCCCGTCTATGTGTTTTCGTTCCGGGGGCACAGGATGGCGCGGCTGCATAACTCGGCCTGGCGCAAGGCGCGCGAGCGCGCCGGTCTGCGCGATGTGCGGATCCACGACCTGCGGCACACCTACGCCAGCCGCCTTCGGCTCGCCGGGGTGGCGCAAGAGGATCGAAACGCCTTGATGGGTCATAAAAGCGCGTCGATCCCCGAGCACTACGCCAGCGCCGATGTCGGCCGCTTGATCGAACTCTCAAACCGGGTACTCAACAGGGGCGGCACCCGCACCCTGCTGCGAGTCGTCGGCGAGTGAGACAAATCATGACGCCGGAAAAGTCACGCAAACTTACGCAAAAAGTTACGCAAAAAAGAAAGCGGCCTTGAGGGAATTTCCCTCAAAGCCGCATGGACTCTGGCGCGCCCGGCAGGATTCGAACCCACGACCCCTTGGTTCGTAGCCAAGTGCTCTATCCAACTGAGCTACGGGCGCTGCAAGGAGGGGGATTATACGGATCACCCCATTATTTGCCAAGTATTTCTGGATTTTTCTAAATTTACTTAAATAATGTTCAGCTACAGTAGTATTTTATAAGGAATAATTCTTTAAGTAATTTAGAAAATCAAATCCGAGAGCAGCGGAAAGAGAATGCAGCCCCAAACCACCAGCGCATTGATCAGCGCCAGAAACACTGCGGCGCTGCCGGCGTCCTTGGCGCGTTTGGAAAGCTCGTGCCGCTCGTGCGAGATGCGATCCACGACCGCTTCGAGCGCCGAGTTGATGAGTTCGGCAATCAGCACCAGCAACACGCTGCCGATCAGGAGCGCGCGATGCGGCAGGGGTACGGGCAACACGCAGGCGCAGGGGATCATCAGCAGTGCCAGCCAGGTTTCCTGGCGGAATGCCTGCTCATGGCGGTACGCGGCCTTCAGGCCATCGCATGAATAGCGCACGGCATTCCGAAGGCGAATCAATCCGTCTTTTCCCTTGTCCGGGTGAGCTTCCGCTCCCGTCGCCGCCTGGCCTGCCTTTTCCTGATTTTTCATTTTTTCGCATTGTCCAGGTATTCAATACCGTTTTCCTCGCACCATTCCCTTGCAATTTCGATATAGGCCTTGCGCTTGAAAATGTACCATTCATCGATCAAATCCAGGTGATGAAGCATATCCTTGAATCGCCGAAACGCGCCCTTGCCGTCCAGGGCGATACAGAGACATCTGTTTTTATGTGAGTCGGATATCGTTTCGGTATAGTCAGTCATTATGTCGTATTCATTGATCTCCCACTGGCTCGGTGCGGCAACCCAGGAATCATCCTCGAACTTTTCTCGATCGACCTCTTCCTCTTCCTCTTCCATAAAATCGCTGTAGAAATCGAATTCGCCAGTTTCCGTGTTGTAAAACAAATGCATTCCGGTGGCGATTTCTTCAAATTTTTCAGCCACTGCATTCAAATCCAGTTTTTCCATTTTGCCTTCATCCCATGAGTTTTTTGGAAAAATCCTGGGCAAGAGTTTCAGATCCTCTCCAGCCTCAGGTGGTCTTTTTTCTCCAGTTTTGCAGGCGCTATTATTAACCGTCTATTCTGGGGAATCCGGGGGTTTTCGGGAATCGCTATAAAATCGGTTGTATTTTCTGTTCTGTCTGGAGGCTGCCATGTGGAAGGAATTCAAGGAATTCGCCGTCAAAGGCAACGCCGTCGATATGGCGGTCGGTGTTGTGATTGGCGCGGCGTTCGGGAAAATCGTCGATTCCCTTGTTGCGGACATCATGATGCCGCCCCTGGGGCTCCTGCTGGGCAAGGTGGATTTTTCCAATCTGTTCCTGGTGCTGGCCGAGGGCAAGACGCCGGGCCCTTACCCCAGCCTGGCGCTGGCCAAACAGGCCGGGGCGGTGACCCTGAATGCGGGATCGTTCATCAATATCCTGATCAGTTTTTTCATCGTTGCCTTTGCGGTGTTTCTTCTGGTGAAGAGCATCAACAAATTGCGCGCCCAGAAGGAAAAAACTGCGGAAGAAACTGCGGAAGAAGCCGCTCCCGCCGCGACTACCAGGGATTGCCCGTATTGTTGCAGCCAGGTTTCCCCGGCGGCCACCCGTTGCCCGCACTGCACGTCGATGCTGGAGTAGGCCGCAGGGTTTGAGCTTCACGGGCGCGCTCCAGGCCGTGTGTGATGGATCAAAAACTCCTGCTGTGGGGCAGGTCAATAAAGCCCTTTGTATTCAAATTCCTTCCGATGTCGGACCGCCAGGATCACGGCGGTTTTTCCGTCGTAGCGGTACAGGACGACATAGCCGCTGTCGCCGAAGTCGATCCGCCATTCCCGGTACTCCGGTTCCATGTCTTCGACAGGCCGGCCGATTTCCGGATGAACGGAAATGATTTTCACCCCTTCACGAAGAGTGCTCACTGCGCGTTTGGCTGCGGGGATATTCCTTGAGGCAAGAAAGCGATAAAGACGCTGAACGTCCAGGAGCGCGTGCGGCGACCAGATCAGACGTGGCATTCGGGCGGCTCCGCGTCCTGACCCGATTCCAGTTGCCCGAGCCAGGCATCCGCTTCCCCGGATGTCAGATGCAGGCCCGTCGCCTGATACTCGTTCCATGCGCGAATGCCTTCCTGCCGGAAAGCTTCCCGTTTTTCTTCCCGTTCGACATATTGCTGGATGGCTTCGCGCATCAACCAATGCGTTGTACGATCGCGCGCATCGGCAAGGCTCTTGATGCGATTGCGCATTTCCTCTTCGAGCTTGACGGGGACAGGTTTTGCCGTGCTGGCAGGCATGGCTTTCTCCAAAAGTTATAACAAGGTATATTCCAGTATAAATCTTTTTTTCACCGGCAAGCTGTCGCGCATGTCCCGTATTCCTCCTGAATCTCCTTCCGATTTCTCCGATTGCCTGACCCGCGATGTGCCCCGGCTCTTCGCGTTGGCGCGCGAGCTGCGCCAGCGCAAGGGGAAGGAGAAAGGGAAGGGCAGCGCGGAAAAAAACCTTTCCGAATTGCGCGAGCGTTCGCGTCAGGCGCTTGCCGCGCGACGCGCCCGGATGCCGGAAGTCCGGGTTTCGGGAAGCGCGGCGATGTTGCCGGTCAACGAGCGGCGCGCGGAAATCGCGGCGCTGATCGAAAAGCATCAGGTGCTGATCGTCTGCGGGGAAACCGGGTCGGGCAAGACGACGCAGTTGCCGCAGATTTGCCTTTCGCTCGGACGCGGGGCGCGGGGATTGATCGGGCATACGCAGCCGCGCCGGCTGGCGGCGCGTTCGGTGGCTTCGCGGCTGGCGCAGGAGTTGCAGGTTTCCGTGGGCGGCGCGGTGGGCGTGAAGATTCGCTTCCACGATCGGGTGTCGCCCGATTCCTGCATCAAGCTGATGACCGATGGCATCCTGCTGGCCGAGACGCAGACCGATTCCCTGTTGAGCGCCTACGACACGATCATCATCGACGAGGCGCACGAGCGCAGCCTGAATATCGATTTTCTGCTCGGCTTCCTGAAGCAGTTGTTGCCGAAGCGCCCCGATCTGAAAGTGATCGTGACTTCGGCGACAATCGACGCCGAACGCTTTTCGCGCCATTTCGGCGGCGCTCCGGTGATAGAGGTGTCGGGACGCCTGTACCCGGTGGAACTGCGTTACCGCCCGGTCAGGCCGCTGGAAGAGGACGACGACGAGCA
Organism: Betaproteobacteria bacterium; assembly: GCA_009780885.1. GTDB lineage: Bacteria > Pseudomonadota > Gammaproteobacteria > Burkholderiales > Rhodocyclaceae > WQZF01. Next base: position 6,733 of record WQZF01000024.1, read on the forward strand.
CGATCTGTTCGACGCCATTGTGGCTGCGATCGACGATCTGATCCGCGCCGCGCCGGGGGATGTGCTGGTCTTCCTGCCCGGCGAGCGCGAGATACGCGAGGGCGCGGAGGCTTTGCGCAAGCACCATTTCCGTGGCCCGCAACCGGAAATCCTGCCGCTTTTTTCGCGCCTTTCCGCCGCCGAACAGGATCGCGTGTTCAGGACGCACGGCGGCTGGCGCATCGTGCTGGCGACCAATGTCGCGGAAACCTCGCTCACGGTGCCCGGCATCCGCTACGTTGTCGATACGGGGCTGGCGCGGGTGAAACGCTATTCGTATCGCAACAAGGTCGAGCAGTTGCGCGTGGAAAAAATCTCGCGGGCAGCGGCGCAGCAACGCGCCGGACGCTGCGGGCGCGTCGCGGCGGGCGTTTGCGTCCGCCTTTACGACGAAGCGGATTTCAACGCGCGGCCTGAATTCACCGATCCGGAAATCCTGCGCTCCTCGCTGGCCGGCGTGATCCTGCGGATGAAAACGCTGAAGTTCGGCGATGTGGAATCCTTTCCGTTCATCGAGCCGCCGCCGCAAAAGGCGGTGGGCGACGCCACTGCGCTGTTGCAGGAACTCAACGCGCTCGACGAAGGCAACGAACTCACCGCTACCGGCGGGGAACTGGCGAAGCTGCCGCTCGATCCGCGCATCGCGCGGATGATCGTCGCCGCGCGCGATGCCTCCTGCCTGAAGGAAGTGCTGGTCATCGCCGCCGCGCTGTCGGTGCAGGACCCGCGCGAACGCCCGCTGGAGCGCCAGCAGGCGGCGGACGAGGCGCACCGCCGTTTTGCGGACAAGCAATCCGAATTCCTCTTCTGGGTGAAACTGTGGGAATGGTTCGCCGAGGCGGTGAAGCACAAGGAATCGAACAAGAAGCTGGTGGAAGCCTGCCACCGCCATTTCCTCTCCTATCTGCGCTTGCGCGAATGGCGCGACACGCACACGCAACTGCACACGCTCGCCGCCGAAATGGGCTGGCGCGAAAACGAGGCGCCGGCCACCTACGAGCAAATCCACCGCGCGCTCCTCTCCGGACTGTTGGGCAACATCGGCTGCAAGTCGGACGAATCCGGCTTCTACCTCGGCGCGCGCGCCATTCGTTTCCTGGTGCATCCCGGATCGAGCCTGGCGAAAAAAACCGGCAAGTGGCTCATGGCGGCGGAGATTACCGAGACGACGCGCCTTTACGCGCGCTGCGTGGCGAAAATCGAGCCGGAATGGATCCTCGCCGCAGGCGCGCATCTGCTCAAGAAAACCGTATTCGAGCCGCATTGGGAAAAAAAGGCGATGCAGGCGATTGCCTACGAACGCTCGCTGCTTTACGGGCTGGTCATCGAAGCGAAGCGGCGCGTCAATTACGGCGTCCTCAACCCCTTGGCGGCACGCGAACTCTTCATCCGCGAGGCGTTGGTCGCAGGCGAGGTGGACGAAGCCTATATCCGGCGCTGGCCCTTTTTCCAGCACAACGCGAAACTGGTCCGCGACATCGAAGGCATCGAAGCCAAGCAGCGGCGGCAGGACATTCTTGTCGACGAAACCCTGATTCACGCCTTTTACGATCACCTGCTGCCGGAATCCATCGTCGGCGGCATCGACTTCGATCACTGGCGCAAAACGGCGGAAAAGGAAAATCCGAAACTCCTCTTCCTGAAGCGCGAAGACCTGATGCGGCACGAAGCGGCGGGCGTGACCAGCGACGCCTTTCCGCCGCGCCTGCGCCTGGGCGGGGCCGACTACGCGCTCTCCTATCATTTCGAGCCGGGCAGCCCGAAGGACGGTGTGACCCTGGTCGTGCCGCTGGCGCAGTTGAACCAGGTGCCGATGCTCCGCTGCGAATGGCTGGTGCCGGGGCTGCTGAAAGAAAAGGTGCAGCAACTGGTGAAAACGCTGGCGCAGAAAATCCGCGCCCGGCTTGTGCCGGTGCCGGCCTTCGCGCAGGAATTCGCCGAGCGCGTGTTGCCTTCCGACAAAAGCCTGATCGCGGCGCTGATCGACTACATCCATGAAACGCGCGGCCTGAACGCGCGCGGCTGGATGCTGACGCCGGACGCCTTCCGCCCCGCCGACCTGCCGCCGCACCTTTTCATGAATTTCAAGCTCATCGACGAACACGGACGGCAACTCGGAATGAGCCGCAAACTTGCCGAACTGCGCGCCGAATGGGGTGGCGCGGCGAAGGAGGAATTTTCCGGCCTGCACGAAACCCCCTCGGAACATAGCGGCATCACAAGCTGGAACTTCGGCGCCCTGCCGGAACTCATGGAAGTGCGCCTGCCCGAAGGCGCGAACGTGATCGGCTACCCCTGCCTGAAGGACGAAGGAAGCAGCGTTTCCCTGAGCGTGCGCGATGCGCCGGAAGAAGCGCGCGCCGTGCATGAAAGGGGACTGCTGCGGCTCTTTCGCCTGCAATTGCGCGAACAGGAAAAATACCTGGAAAAGAACCTGCCCAATCTCACCGCGATGAGCCTGCAATTCATGGGCCTGGGCACGCAGGACGAACTGAAGGCGCAACTCCTCGAATGCGTCTTCGCCCGCGCCTGTCTCGTCGAACCCTGGCCGCGCGACGCCGACGAATTCAGGGCACGCAGCGAAGAAGCGCGCCCCCGGCTTTCCCTGATCGCGCAGGAATTCTGCCGCCTCGTCGAAACGATCCTGGGCGCCTGGCAAGGCGTGCGCAAAAAACTCCCGCTGGCGCGCGCGCATCCGGCAGCGCTCGCCGACATCGAAGCGCAAGGCGCGCGGCTGATCCACAAGCGCTTCGTCATCGAAACCCCGTTCGACCGCCTGCGCCATTTCCCGCGCTACCTCCAGGCCGCCGCGCTACGCCTCGACAAACTGAAAAACGATCCCGCCCGCGACGCCCGCCTGATGAGCGAATTCGCCCCGCTGGCAGTAAATTTCGAGCGCCGCCGCGCCCAACTCGCCAAACAGGGCATCCTCGACCCGCAACTGGAACAATTCCGCTGGCAACTCGAAGAACTCCGCGTCGCCCTCTACGCCCAGGAACTCAAAACCCCGATGCCGGTATCGGTGAAACGGCTGCAAAAGACCTGGGAATCGCTGCGCTGAAAGGGGAAATTTTCTAAATTTGTTTAAATAATTCTTATCTAAAAATCACTATAGTAGTGAAACATTATTTAAGTAAATTTAGAAAATTGGGCGAGATTTGAAGCTTCATCCTGAAACGGCGCTTCGCGCCGGAAGGGGCGCGGGACGATTGGCAAACGTCCCCTGCGGATCGGGCGCATGCCCCCGATCATGCCCCAAGTGCCCCCGGATTCAACGGTATCTTACCGGACTGCTTTGGACAAGAAAAAGGCCAGAACCCTTGTAGATTATGGCCTTTCTGGATTGTATCGGATTGCTTTAGATTGGTTGTTGGTGCCCGGGACCGGAATCGAACCGGTATGGCATTGCTGCCGAGAGATTTTAAGTCTCTTGTGTCTACCTGTTTCACCACCCGGGCAGGGTGTCTTGTATGAAAGGAAAGCGCGCGGAAATTATACGGTGGACGCATAAAAAAACGGGGAGCCGGAAAGCTCCCCGTTTTGTCTGGAGCGGGAAACGAGTCTCGAACTCGCGACCTCAACCTTGGCAAGGTTGCGCTCTACCAACTGAGCTATTCCCGCGTTGCCCGCACTGCGGGCGTGAGGCGTGATTCTAAGGCTTATCGGGGCGCTGTCAACTTCCGGCGCCTGATTTTTTGTTTCGCTTGCGATCCCGCGCGGCGATGCGCGGCCAGGCGACTTTCATGTAGTAGCCCATCGACCACAACGTGAGCACGGCAGCGATATAGATCAGCCAGGTGCCGATTTTCTGGATCGGCAAGCCGAGAAAGGGGGTGTGGTAGAGGAGCAGCGGAATCGCGATCATCTGCGCCACGGTTTTGATCTTGCCGACCATCGAGACGGCGACGCTCTTGTGCGCGCCGATTTGCGCCATCCATTCGCGCAGCGCCGAGATCGTGATTTCGCGTCCGATGATGATCGCGGCGATGATCGCGTCGACGCGCGCGAGTTGCACGAGCATGATCAGCGCTGCGGCGACCATCAACTTGTCCGCGACCGGATCGAGAAAGGCGCCGAAGGCCGAGGTCTGGTTCAGCTTGCGCGCGAGATAGCCGTCGAGCCAGTCGGTCACGGCGGCGGCGCAGAAAAGCAGGGTGGCGACGAAATCGCGCGTGAAATGCCACAGTGTCCAGTGTTCCGGCATGTAGTAGACGGAAATCAGGAGCGGAATCGCAAGGATGCGCAGCCAGGTGAGAAGGGTGGGCAGGTTGTAGTAGGGCATCGGACAGGAAGCGCGTGTCGGGGGTGAAATTATCGCAACATTTATTATCGCAACATTTTACGGCGATGAAGAAAAGGAATGACGGAAGAAAGGTGGAGAAGTCGTTCTTTTTAGCGCAACGCGGCATGGATGCTTTCCGCAAGCGCATGGCTGATCCCCGGCACGGCGGCGAGTTGTTCGATGGTGGCGGCGGCGATTTCCTGCATGCCGCCGAAGTGGCTCAACAGCGCCCTGCGCCGCTTCGGGCCGACGCCTTCGATGCCTTCGAGCCGGGAGACGCGCCGCGCCTTGTCGCGTCGCGCGCGGTGCCCGGAAATGGCGAAGCGGTGCGCTTCGTCGCGGATTTCCTGAATCAGGTGCAGCGCCGGATGCTCCGGCGGCAAGCGCAATGCCTCGCGCTCGTCGGGGAAAACCAGCGTCTCCAGCCCCGGTTTGCGGCCTTCGCCCTTGGCTACGCCCAACAGCGGCAGGTGGGCGAGTCCCAGTTCTTCCAGCGCCGCGCGGGCAGCGGCGGTCTGGGTGGGGCCGCCGTCGATCAGGATCAGGTCCGGGGCGACGCCTTTTCCATCGGAAGAGCCTTCGATAATTTTTTCATAGCGCCGATGCACTGCCTGGCGGATGGCGGCGGGATCGTCGCCGGCGGTGATGTCGCGGATGTTGAAGCGGCGGTATTCGGAGCGCCGCATTCCGTCGCCCTGATAGACGACGCAGGCGGCGACCGTGGCCTCGCCCTGGGTGTGGCTGATGTCGAAGCATTCGATGCGTTGCAGGGATTCCAGCGCCAGCGCGGCAGCAAGCGCTGCCAGGCGTTGCCCCTGAAGCGAGAACGCGGCGCGGCGGGCGGCAATCGCCAGACGCGCGTTTTCGGCGCTGCGCTCAACCCAGGCGCGGCGCGCGCCCTGTCGTGGAATGCCGATGGAAACGGAGTGTCCCGCGAGCGCGCTCAGGGCGCTGGCGATTTCGTCGTCGGCGGGAATGATGTTGACGAGAATCAGCGGCGGCGGCGAATGCGTGAGATAGTGCTGGTGCAGGAAGGCGGCCAGCGCCTCCGCCGCGCTGGCGGGCGAGGCGGCGGGAGGAGTGGCGGGAGGAGTGGCAGGAGGAGTGGCAGGAGGAGTGGCAGGAGGAGTGGCAGGAGGAGTGGCAGTTGCGGCGGGCGGCAGCGCGCCTTCCTTTTCCACGGCGGCGGACGCGCCGCGCGCGCTTGCCGATGATGACGGAAACTGCGGGCGGTCGCCGAGGTGACGGCCACCGCGCACCATCGCGAGATTGACGCAGAGCATCTCCTCGTCGGCGATGGCGGCGATGATGTCGATGTCTTCGCCGCTGCCGCTGTCGACGTAGTATTTTTCGCGCACATGGTGGAGCGAATAAATCTGGTCGCGCAGCAGCGCCGCCTGCTCAAACGCCAGCTCCTGCGCCGCCTCTTCCATGGCGGCGCCGAGTTTTCTCAACACTTCGTCGTGCCGGCCATTCAGGAAAAGCGTTGCCAGCCGCGCGTCGGCGGCGTAAGCCTCCGGGGAAACCAACTCAACGCAGGGAGCGGAACAGCGCTTGATCTGGTAGAGCAGGCAGGGACGCGAGCGATGGGCGAACACCGGGTTTTCGCAGGTGCGCAGGCGGAAGGTTTTTTGCAGCAACTGGATGCTCTCGCGCACCGCGAAGGAGGACGGAAAGGGGCCGAAATAATCGGCGCGCTTGTCCGGGCGGCCACGGTAGAAGGCCAGGCGCGGATAGGTGTCGCGCGTGATGGCGATGTAGGGGTAGGATTTGTCGTCGCGGAAGAGAATGTTGTAGCGCGGCCCCAGTTCCTTGATCAGATTGTTTTCGAGCAGCAGGGCGTGCGCCTCGGAATCCGTCACCGTGATGTCCACGCGCCGGATCTGCGCCACCATCAACGCAGTCCGGGGGCTGGGATGGTGGGCGCGGAAATACGAGGAAACCCGTTTTTTCAGCGACTTCGCCTTGCCGACGTAGAGCACGGACTCGTTTTCGCCGATCATGCGGTATACGCCCGGAAGATCGGGCAGGGTGCGCAGGAAAGTTTTGATCCCCTCGGCGTCAAAAGGCGCAGACGGGGCGATCGGGGCGGTGGAGTCTGCAGAACTCGTCACGGAAGCGCAGGAAACGGGGGGGTGAATTTGGGCGAAATATCCGGGTGAAGTCCTTCAGGAAATCGCTCCCTCTTCACTCGAAACGCAGTGAAAAATCCGTCGCGCGGACGTCCTTGGTCAATGCGCCGACCGAGATGCGGTCGACGCCGGTTTCGGCGACTGCGCGCAGTTGTTCCAGCGAGATGCCGCCGGAAGCTTCAAGGATGGCGCGTCCTCCGGTTTCCGCGACGGCGGCGCGCAATTCGTCGATGTTGAAATTGTCCAGCAATATCATTTTCGCGCCCGCGTCCAGGGCTTCCGCAAGTTCTGCCAGCGTTTCCACCTCGATCTGGACGAAGCGGCAGCGTCCTCCGGATTGTGCCGCGATTTGCGCCGCCGCTTCCAGCGCACGCCCGATGCCACCCGCTGCGGCGATGTGGTTTTCCTTGATCAGGATCGCGTCCCACAGCGCCAGGCGATGATTGCCGCCGCCGCCGGCATGAACCGCGTATTTCTGCGCCAGGCGCAAGCCGGGCAGGGTCTTGCGCGTGTCGACGATCGTTGCCCGCGTGCCGGCAACCGCCTCGACATGACGGCGCGTTTGCGTGGCGACGCCCGAGAGCAACTGGATAAAGTTGAGCGCGCAACGTTCGCCGGAAAGGATCGAACGCGCGGTGCCGGAAATTTCGCAGACCGTTTGTCCTGCGCGGAGCGCTTCGCCGTCGTCGGCCTGCCAGGCGAGGGCGAGCGCCGGATCGAGCGCATGAAAGGAAGACTCGAACCAGCGCCGCCCGCACAACACCGCTTCTTCGCGGCAAATGACGCGCGCCTTGCCCTGTTGCCCGGAGGCAATCAGCGCAGCGGTGAGATCGCCGGGGCCGATATCCTCGGCAAGCGCCGCAGCGACGTTGCGTTCGATTTCGGCATCGAGCGGAAAGGGGAAGGTGTGGGAGGCTTGATGTTTCATGGCGGGATCGAATCGGGAGAAGCCAATAAAAAAGGGAATTATTCATTTAACTCCCTGGAAACGGGAATGGCGCAAGATGCTCTGTAGGGGCGACCTGTGGTCGCCCGCAACGCCCTTAATTGCCGGGTGAATAACAATGGATGGAGGCGGCACCACGGGCGACCACAGGTCGCCCCTACGAAACCTCCGGGGGAGTCAAGCGGATAATTCCCATAAAAAAAAGCAGCCTGAAATTATATTTCAGGCTGCTTTTGTTTTGGTGCCGGAGAGAGGAATCGAACCCCCGACCTTCTCATTACGAATGAGCTGCTCTACCGACTGAGCTACTCCGGCGTGGCCTTTTGTCACCGAAGGAGGGAGGCAAAAAGCGCGAAAGGCGGAATTCTAGCAGGAGCGCGGGCGCTTTGGAATCTTCCGGGAGCGGATCAGCCAGAAAAATCACGAGGAAATCCGGCGAGGAAAAGTTCAATCCGTTCCTGTACTTCTGTCGCCAGCCTTTCCTTCAGGCAGTCGATCGGTTCGGCTGGCAGGGTGTTGGAGAGCCAGGTGATCTGGCGCTTGGCCAGTTGGCGGGTGGCGAAAATGCCGCGATCGCGCAATTCCGCCGGAGGGATGCGGCCTTCCTGCATTTCCCAGACCTGCCGGTAGCCGACGCAGCGCATCGAGGGCAGCGCGCCATGGAGACGGTATTTGGCGCGCAGCGCCTCCACTTCGGCGACGAGCCCCTGTTCGAGCATCCGCGTGAAGCGTTCGGCGATGCGCGCGTGCAGCGTGGCGCGTTCCTGCGGCAGGAGTGCCAGCGAGAGGAAATTCCAGGGCGGCGAGTTGGGAGCTTGGTTGGGAGGTTCTTGCGTTTCGTTCAGGAGCGCCGACATCGGGCGTCCGCTGAGGTGGAAGATTTCGAGCGCGCGCTGGATGCGTTGCGCGTCTCCGGGCGCGAGACGCGCGGCGGTTTCGGGGTCGATGCGCGCCAGTTCCGCGTGCAGCGCCGGCCAGCCGAGGATTGCCGCGCGGGCGTCGATTTCGGCGCGCAGCAGAGGGTCCGCTTGCGGCAGGTTGGACAAGCCATGCAACAGCGCCTTGACGTAGAGCATCGTGCCGCCGACGAGGAGCGGAATGCGTCCGCGCGCGCGGCTTTTTTCCATTGCGGCGAGCGCGTCGTTCCGGAAACGGGCTGCGGAATAATGTTCTTCCGGCGAAATCAGGTCGACCAGCGCATGAGGATGGCGCAGCAGGGTCGCCGCGTCGGGCTTGGCGGTGCCGATGTTCATGTCGCGGTAGACCAGCGCGGAGTCGACGCTGATCAAATCGACCGGAAGACGCTCGGCCAGATGAAGCGCCACAGCGGTTTTTCCGCTGGCGGTCGGGCCGAGCAACAGGATTGCAGGGGGAAGGGGAGGGGGAGGATTCACGCCAACGGACGGCGTTCCAGTGTTTCGCCGTTCCACAGCAGGTATTCGCCTCTGGCGGCGGGGAGTTCCGCGCCGCTTTCTTCCGTCCAGTCGGAGAGCACCCAGCGTTCGACATGGATGCCGTCGACGAGGTGATCGTGCCGCGCCGGGCGGTGGGTATGGCCGTGGATGAAGGTGGCGTAGCCGTTCGCACGCAGGAAATCGTCGGTGGCGGCGGGATCGAGATCCATGATCCCGGCGTCCTTTTCCGTTTTTCCAACTTCGCTTTGCTGCCGCACCTGCGCGGCGAGCGCCAGGCGTTCGGCGAGGGGGCAGGCGAGAAATTCCCGCTGCCAGCGCGGATCGCGCACCTGGGCGCGGAAAGCCTGATATTCACGGTCGCCGGTGCAGAGCGCGTCGCCGTGGGAGAGCGCGAATTGCCAGGAGGGCAGCGACAGAATCACTGGATCGGGCAAAAGACGCGCGCCAGCGGCGGCGGCGAAGGCTTCGCCGAGCAGGAAATCGCGGTTGCCGTGCAGCAGGAAGATTTCCGTGCCCTCGACGGAAAGCGCGTTGAGCGCGGTGGCGATGCGGGTGCCGTGTCCTTCTTCGTCGGCCAGGAGATCGTCGCCGATCCAGGCGTCGAAGAGGTCGCCGAGGATATAGAGCGCCGCAGCGCCACGGGCCTCGCGGCCCAGAAATTCAAAAAAGAGGTTGTTGAGTCCCGGTGTCACGGGACTCAAATGCAGGTCGGAAATGAACAATACCGGGGGCGTTGCCATTTCAGACCGCCTCTTTTCCGTGCTCAGACAATTTCGGCGCGTTCGATGATGACCGCTTCGAGCGGCACATTCTGGTGAAAGCCCTTGTTGCCGGTTTTCACTCCCTTGATCGCTTCGACGACATCGAGACCATCGACGACCTGCCCGAAAACGCAGTATCCCCAACCGTTGCCCGAAGGTGCGGTGAAATCGAGAAAGGCGTTGTCGGCGACGTTGATGAAGAACTGCGCGGTGGCCGAGTGCGGGTCGTTGGTGCGCGCCATCGCGATGCTGCCGCGCTTGTTCTTGAGGCCGTTGGCGGCTTCGTTCTTGATCGGATCCTGCGCCGGCTTCTGTTCCATGTCCGGCGTGAAGCCGCCGCCCTGGATCATGAAGCCGTCGATGACGCGATGAAAGATCGTGTTGTCATAGTGACCGGCTTGCACGTAGCCGAGAAAGTTTTCGACGGTTTTCGGCGCTTTTTCGGCGTCGAGTTCGAGCGCGATGACGCCGTGATTCGTATGCAGTTTGATCATGGAATTTCCCTTATTTCGCGTCGGGTTTCTTCGCGTCCGCCGCCTCGGTTTTCGCGCTGGCGACGCTGATCGCGCGGATCGTGACCGGCGTCAGCGGCACGTTCTGGTGCATTCCCTTGTTGCCGGTTTGCACCTGGGCGATCTTGTCTACGACATCCATGCCGGAGACGACCTTGCCGAAGACGGCATAGCCTGCGCCGCGCGCATGCGGCGAGTTGTAGTCAAGAGGGGCATTGTCGACGAGGTTGATGAAGAACTGCGCTGTGGCAGAGTCGGGATTATCGGTGCGGGCCATTGCCAAGGTGCCGCGCTTGTTGGACAAACCGTTCTTGGCTTCGTTGGCGATGGGCGCGTGGGTTTCCTTCTGCGCCATGTTCGGCGTGAAACCGCCGCCCTGGATCATGAAGCCGGGGATCACGCGGTGGAAAATCGTGCCGTTGTAAAAGCCGCTTTCGACGTAGCTGATGAAATTCTTGACGGTAATGGGCGCCTTTTCGCTGTCGAGTTCGGCGACGATCTTGCCCAGCGAAGTGTCGATTTCGACCGTTGGGCCGGCGTATGCCGTGCCGGTGGCGAAAGCCAGCGCCAGCGTGGCGGCGGCGGCAAGGGAACGGAAAGAAAGACTGCGGGATGTGTTCATGTCAAACGGCTCCTTCATAAATGATTTTCCAGTCATTGTCCTCTCGGATCCAGTACTGGCGTTTTTTCATCTGGTTGCTGAGATTGTTGCTCTGGTAATTCTGCAGGAAGGTGGCAACGACCATTTCCTTGCCGCCGGAATGCCCGAGGCTTGCGGAATCGACAGGATATCGGAAGAGTGAGAGATCGGACAACTCGACCTTGATCCATTTCTTGCCCGCGTTGACCTGTTTTTTCTGTTTTGCAAAAACGGATAGATCCTGGTCTCCGGCGCGGAAGTTTTTTGCATAGTGGCGCAGCAAGCGATCCGTGTCGCGGCTTTCCCAGTCGAGCCGCCATTCTTCCAGTTTGTTGTCGAAAGTCTCGCGTTCCCGGTTCCATTCCTTGAGTGGCGTCCACTCGACGGTGCTGCTGATGATGACCGGGGTGAGGCCCGGCTGGATATTGCGGGTCAGCGCATCGAAATCCTGGTTGGCGAGGACGACGCAACCGTCGGAAGCCTTGGGCGGGCGCGAGAAAGTGTTGGTGGGGGTGCCGTGCAGCCAGATGCCGAAGCCGTTGCGTCCCAGACGTTTATCCCACTCGTTCGGGTAATTGATCGGGAACGCGCCGCTGCCGTAGAAATCGGTGAGTTTTTCGCGCGGCAGCCGGGAAGTGACGTAATAGACGCCGACCGGCGTTTTCTTGTCGCCCTCGCGCGCCTTGTTGGCGCCGAGTTTGCCGTGCGAGATGTAATAGTCGGCGGCAAACCGGGGCGTACCGCCCTCGTTGGCATAAAGATAAAGACGCGCCTTTTCGATGTCGACCACCACTGCGTATTTCTGGTTCGATGGCATTTGCATCAGATAACGCGGCACGACATCGGCTGGCGGTTTCTGCCGGTAGGCGCGCAGGCGGGCAATGGCTTCCTCGCGCAGATCGGCCAGTTTTTCCGGCGGCGCATCGCTGATATTGCCGAGCGTCGTCAGCGGGCGGGCGCGGGCCAGCAGCAGGTCGCCACGGATCAGGTAGCCGAGGCGGAAATTCGGATAACGTTCGAGCAGCGCGTCGGTTTCCTCAAGCGCCGTGTCGATGCGGTTGTTTTCGATGGCCGCGAAGATTTTGATGAGCTGCGGTTCGGGTCCATCCATCGGGGCGGGCGCGGAAGATGCGTCATCGACGGGCAGGCGCGCTGCCGGCCCTGTAGCGGCGTCCGGAATCTGTACTGGAGAGAGCGGTATCGAAACGTCCGGCGACGAGCGGACTTCCTTCGTCAACAGCGAAGAAAGGAAGAGCAGCAGCAACAGCCCGACCGTCAGGGCGATGCCGGTGCGCAGGATCAGTTGACGCGTTCCTCTTGAATCAGCCATTGGTTGCCGTTGCGGATGAAGATCAGTGTCTTGCCTGTGGTGGAAGCAAGCGTGGCCGATTTGTAGCGCTGGCGGAATTTGACGCGCGCTTTATTGCCATCGAGCGAAACCTGGATATCGCTGAGGGTGACTTCGATTTTACCCGGCTTGCTGATTCGCTGGGTGCGTTCGGTTTCCCACTCCTTGCGCGTCGTTCCCTTGGGAGTAGCGAAATCCGGGGCGTAGGCGGAAAGATAGGTTTTGACATCCTTGTTCGACCAGGCGCTGGCCCAGCGCCGGGTTGCCTGAAGCAGATCCGTTTCGGCCTGGTTTTGCGTCGATGGCGGCGGAGTTGCGGGCGTGGGCGGCGTCGGCGCAGGATTTTCCGGCGTTTTTGGGTGTGCCGGAGGGGGAGCAGGATTGGAAACCGGGGGAAGCGTCTCCTTGACGGGAGGAGCAGGAGGCGCGGGAGGCGCGGGAGGCGCGGGAGGCGCGGGCTGCGGGGCGGAAGCGACGACGACCGGCGGAGCATTCCTGATCACGCCGCTGCTTTCGCTCCCGGTCTTGCTGGAGGTATCCACCAGATCGTGGATCAGCGCGAGCTTGCTTTGCGCGGTGGTGTTTCCGGCATCGAGTTGCAGGGCCTTGTTATAGGCCTGGCTTGCGAGTTTTGCATAGACGTCGCCGAGATTTTCGTGCGCGGTGGCGTAGGAAGGATGGGTTTTGATCGCCATCTCCAGCGCGACACGGGCCTTGTCATACTGTTTCTGCTGCGCGTACAGCACGGCGAGGTTGTTGTAGGGTTCCGGCAAGGTCGGGTAATCCCGCGTCAGTTGGGTGAAAACGGAAACGGCCTCGTCGGTACGGTTGAGCTCGGCCAGAACCAACCCCTTGGCAAAGCGCCCCTGGGCGTCCCTGGGGCGCGGCGCAAGGTAAGCGTCGATTTTTTCCAGCGCCTGATCGAATTTCTTCTGCCGCACCAGATCCTGCACTTCGGGCAGCGTGACTTCGGCGGCAAGGGCGGGCAAGGCCGTGGCGGCAGACAGGAGCAGAAGCAGAATCCATCGCCGCGAGGCAAGGCGGGCGATGGAGACGAAGTGGAATGATCTGTCTGGCATGGCGCGCGCGCCGGAATCTGTAGTGTCTGTCGGGAAGGGGTAAAACATTGCTATGTTATACTTTTTTCGCTGTTGGCCGTTGCGCCGCAAGGCGGCGGAAAGGCGGGTCGAAACGGGGAGATCGGAACACCGGAAATGTTTTTCGGATAATTCTGATCCTTCTGTAGGGGCGGGTTTGAAACCCGCCCCTACACAATGCGGGGCGCCTTCGGCGCCTGCTGCGCCATGTCTCGCTGCCCCCGCCATGAATGGCGGGGATTGCGCTCGACAGGTGTTCAAAAAGCGCGTTATTTTAGCAAGAAGCGGAGCGAAACCAAACCACCGGCGGCGCACCGCTTTTTTTGTTTTATTCACCGAATCCGATAAAAGTCACCATTCATGCTGAAAATCTACAATTCGCTCTCGCGCGAAAAAGAAGAATTCGTCCCGATCGAAGCGGGGAAAGTGCGCATGTATGTCTGCGGAATGACGGTTTACGATTACTGTCATCTGGGACACGCGCGGGTCATGGTCGTTTTCGACATGGTATGGCGCTGGTTCCGGGCGCGCGGGTATGAAGCGACCTACGTCCGGAACATTACCGACATCGACGACAAGATCATCCGCCGCGCGGCGGAAAACGGCGAAACGATCGGGGCGCTGACCAAGCGCTTCATCGACTGCATGAACGAGGATGCGGCGCTGCTCGGCGTGGAACGCCCCGATTTCGAGCCGCGCGCGACCGAATACATCGGCCCGATGCTCGAAATGATCGACGCGCTGATCGCCAAGGGGCTTGCGTACCAGGCGGAAAACGGCGATGTCAATTACGCCGTGCGCCGCTTCCCCGACTATGGACGCCTGTCCGGAAAATCCCTCGACGACCTGCGTGCCGGAGAGCGCGTGGAAGTGGATTCCGCCAAGCGCGACCCGCTCGATTTCGCGCTCTGGAAACGCGCCAGGGAAGGCGAACCGGCCTGGGATTCGCCTTGGGGGCCGGGGCGTCCGGGCTGGCACATCGAATGCTCGGCGATGAGCTGGAAGGAACTCGGCGTCCATTTCGACATCCACGGCGGCGGACAGGATTTGCAGTTTCCCCACCATGAAAACGAAATCGCGCAGAGCGAGGGCGCGCATGGCTGCCGTCATGTCAATGTTTGGATGCACAACGGATTCGTGCGCGTCGACGACGAAAAAATGTCGAAATCGCTCGGCAACTTTTTCACGATCCGCGAAGTCCTGAAACGCTACGACCCCGAAGTGCTGCGTTTCTTCATCCTGCGCGCGCACTACCGCAGCCCGCTCAACTATTCCGACGCGCATCTGGACGACGCGAAAAACGCCCTGACCAGACTCTATACGGCGCTCAAGGCCGTGCCCTTCGAGGCTGCGGAATCTGCCGCGCCCGACTGGGAAGAAGCGCATGGGCAGCGCTTTGCCGCGACGATGAACGACGATTTCAACACCCCCGAAGCCATTGCCGTCCTCTTCGATCTGGCCGGCGCGCTCAACCGCGAAAAGTCGCCGCAAACGGCGCGGCAACTGCGGGCGCTCGCGGGCGCCTTGGGATTATTGCAGCGCGACCCGCAGGATTTTCTTCAGGGCAGACCGGCGATGGAGACCGAAAACCCGGATCAGGCTTTGGAAGAATGGATCGCCGCGCAAATCGCCGAACGCGCCGCCGCAAAGAAAAACAGGGACTTCGCCCGCGCCGACCGGATTCGCGCCGAATTGTCCGAAAAAAACATCGTCCTCGAAGACACCCCGCAGGGAACGAGCTGGAGGCGGGGGTGAAATTCCTTTCCGAGAGGCTAACTTCTCAAGCCTCCCTCTCAGAGGGAGATGGCGCGAAGCGCCGGTGGGAGTTCACCTCTCCCCTTGAGGGAGAGAGGCCGGGGGAGAGGGGTGAAACCTCCCCTCCGCAAGCAGACAAAAAGAATTCCAACCCCCCACGCATCTTCAGCTTCCCCCCCGTTGCCGACCGCCACGCGCGCATCCTGATTCTCGGCAGCATGCCCGGCCTCGCCTCGCTCTCCGCCGCCCGGTATTACGCCCACCCGCGCAACCTCTTCTGGCCCTTCATGGGCGAAATCGCAGGCGCGGCTCCAGACCTCCCCTATCCGGCGCGGCTGGAACGCCTGCGCGCGGCAAACATCGCGTTGTGGGACGTGCTCCATTCCTGCACGCGCGAAGGCAGCCTGGACACGCGAATCGACGCGAAATCAATACGGGTCAACGATTTCGCCGCTTTCTTCACCGAACATCCCGGCATCGAAACGATTTGCTTCAATGGGAGAATGGCCGAAAACTGCTTCCGCCGCCACGCGCTGCCCGCGCTGCTAGCCTTGCCTTCGTGGAGGGAACGGCGCCTGCTGCGCCTCCCCTCGACCAGCCCGGCCCACGCAGGCATGTCCCGCGCGCAAAAACTCGAAATCTGGCGGAAGGCATTGGTTTTGGAAGTGTGAAATTCTAAATTTGGTTAAATAATGTTTGGCTACTGTAGTGTTGTTCATTCACGAATTATTCTACTAATTTAGAAAATTTAGTGAGCATAGGCTGGGGGAGTGAAGCGAAGCCCAACACACGAGCAAAGGCGGTTCCGTTGGGCTTCGCTTCGCTCACCCCAACCTATGCGCTACCCATCCTGCATAATTGGGGTATTGATGGGCCGGATCAATGGACGGAGATGAGGGGAGGGCGCTCAGGCGTGCGCGGCTTCCGATTTCTGGAAGCGGGCGAGGGGATCCTGGCGGTAGAAGGCGGCGAGTTGTTCATATAGCGCCGGGTATTCGCGGGCGACGAGTTCGGGATCCTCGAAGAAGCTTTCGGAGATGACGGCGAAGAATTCGCTGGGATGCTCCGAAGCGTAAGGGTCGATGTCGACTTCCTCCTCGTCATCGACACGGCGGCAGAAATCCTGGTAGGCCGCCTCGAACACCGAGCGCCACAGGGCGCGCGACATGTTGCCATGCAGCGGCGGCATGCCGTTCGCAGCGCCACTCAACATATCGATCTTGTGTGCGAATTCGTGGATGACAACGTTGTATCCGCTGCCGGCCATTTGCGCGTCCTGCCAGGAGATGAGCAGCGGGCCGCCATCCCAGGCTTCGCCGGAGGCGACTTCGGTGTATTCATGCACGATGCCGTCTTCGTCCTCGACGGTGCGCGGGATCACGAATTCATCGGGGTAGACGATGATGCCGACCCAGCCGCGATACCATTCGAGCCCCAGGTTGAGGATCGGCAGGCAGCCTTGCGCGGCAATCGAAAGGCAGATTTCGTCATCGAGTTCGAGGCCGCCGGCGGCAGTGAATTCCTTTTCGGAGAGGAATTGGATGAGCAGCGCATGCAGGCGTTCCTTTTCTTCATCGCAAAGGGCAGCGAGAAAGGGGAGTTCCAGGGTTTTCTGCCAGAGATCGCCGGAGATTTCCGCCTTTTTCGGAGCCTGCCCGAAAAACCTGGCGATGAATTTGCCGATCATGGGGTCAGGAGTGCGAGGAAGAGTGGAAGTTGTCCTGGGTGTCGAGGTAGCGGAGATCGTCGTGCCTGCGCTGATGGGCTTCGTGGCGCAACTTGAGCAGATACATGATCCCCGCGACAAGGGCGCCGAAAAGGACAATGACGAAATTGATCGGCACATGGATCTTGATCATTCCGTAATAAAGGACGGTCATGATCAGGATGGAAAGGTTTTCGTTGAAATTCTGCACTGCGATGGAGTGCCCGGCGCCCATCAGGATGTGGCCGCGATGTTGCAGCAGGGCGTTCATCGGCACGACGAACAGGCCGGAAAGAATACCGACGAAGAGCAGGAGCCCGATCGCGCTCCACAGGACATGCGGCAGGAGCAGGGCGCAAACGACGAAGCCCATCATGATGCCCAGTGGAATGACCTTGAGCGAATCCTTCAATTTCACGTATTTGGCCGCGACGATGGCGCCCGCTGCAACGCCGATGGCGACGACGCCCTGGAGCATCGAGGATTGGGAAAGTCCAAGTCCCAGGGCTTCGTCGGCCCATTGGATGATGATGAATTGCAGGGTGGCGCCCGCGCCCCAGAACAGGGTGGTGACGCCCAGCGAAATCTGCCCCAGGCGGTCGCGCCAGAGCAGCCCGAGGCAGTGTCCGAATTCGTGCATCAGGTAGAGGGGATTTTTCTTGAGCGGCTTGTGGTCGACATTGGTTCGCGGGACGTAAAGGTTGAACAGCGCCGCGATGAGGTAAAGAAGGGCGATGATCAGGAGCGCCGTTTCGTTGCTTTCGCCCAGGCGCTTGCCGATCAGCGGCAAGTCGAGCCGGGCGACGGTCTGGGCGATTTCGGGGCGGATCAGGAAGCCGCCAAGCACGACGCCGAGCACGATGGCCGCGACGGTCAGCCCTTCGATCCAGCCGTTGGCCGCGATCAGCAGGCGATGCGGGAGGTATTCGGTGAGAATGCCGTATTTGGCCGGCGAGTAGGCCGCCGCGCCAAAACCGACGACGGCGTAGGCAAGGAGAGGGTGGATCGAAAAGAACATCATCGCGCAACCGGCGATCTTGATCGTGTTGCTGATGAACATCACGCGCCCCTTCGGCATCGAATCGGCAAAGGCCCCGACGAAGGCGGCCATCGCGACGTAGAAAAAAGCGAAGAAGGTTTTCAGAAGCGGCTCGTACTCCGGCGGCGCATTCATGTCGCGGAGCGCGGCGATTGCAGCGATGAGGAGGGCGTTGTCGGCGAGCGCAGAGAAGAATTGCGCTGCCATGATGGTGTAGAAACCTAGAGGCATTGGAAGAAGGAATCCTGATTGCCGCGAGTTATACCATATTCCTTTTCGAGCCTACAGATTGTTTTCTCATGGATTTCGCAGACAGATTTTTGCATGGAATCGGCGCCCCGGATGTGTTTGAATAGCGGATTCGATGTTGTCCCGATGTTGTCCCGATGTTGCCCTTTTGCGCGTTCGTCCACACCGAAGGAGGTTTTCCGCCAATGCCGCGCCCCATCATCGCCCGGATCGACCAGTCCGCGTTGCTCCATAACTACAGCGTCGCCAAGAATATCGGAAAGAGGACGCGCCTCTGGGCTGTCGTCAAGGCCAATGCCTACGGCCACGGCCTCATGCGTGTCGTCGATGCGCTGCGCGGCCGCGCCGATGGTTTTGCGTTGCTCGATATCGAGGAAGCCGCCTTGTTGCGCGAATCCGGGATCCGGCAGCCGATCCTGCTCCTCGAAGGCGTTTTCGAGTGGGGCGAATTCCGTCGAGCGGCCGAATTGGGCCTGACGGTCACGATCCATTGCTTCGAGCAGTTGCGCTTTTTCGCCGATATCACCTTGCCGGTGCGCATTCCGATTTACGTCAAATTCAATACCGGGATGAATCGCCTCGGATTCCGGATCGAGGATTTGCCTCGTCTGCAACAGGAAATCGAGAAGATCGACTCGATCAGCAGCGTTACGCTGATGACGCATTTCGCCGATGCCGATGGAGAAGGGGGGCTCGGCGAGCAATTGGAGCTTTTCAAACGCATGGCGGAGAGCTGGAAGACGGGGCGAACTTCCATTTCGCTCGCCAATTCCGCCGCGCTGCTGCGTTTTCCGCAAACGCGCCGGGGTTGGGCGCGGCCAGGGATCATGCTGTACGGATCAAGCCCCTTCGCAAGGCGAAGTGCGGCGAGGCTCGATCTGCGTCCGGCGATGAATTTCAGTTCGGAACTGCTCGCGGTGCAACGGATCGAAAAAGGCGAACGGGTAGGGTACGGCGGCATCTATACCGCAGCCAAGCCGATGCGTATCGGCATCGTCGCCTGCGGCTACGCCGACGGCTACCCGCGCCACGCGCCGGGCGACAACGAGCGCGGAACCCCGATCCTCGTTTGCGGCAAGCGCACGCGCACCATCGGGCGCGTTTCGATGGACATGATTGCCTGCGATGTCACTGACATTCCCGAAGCCGGCCCCGGCAGCCCCGTCGTATTGTGGGGTGAGGGGATGCCCGCCGAGGAAGTCGCCGCCGCTGCGGGCACCATTACTTACGAGCTTTTCTGTGCCCTGGCGCCGCGCGTGCCGGTGGCGGAAATTCCTCTCTCTTCCACGCCGGTGTAGTCGCTCATGGCGAAGGCAAAAACCCAGTTCGTCTGCGCCGACTGCGGCGCCGCCGCGCCGCGCTGGCAAGGGCAATGCCCCGGCTGCGGCGTATGGAACACCCTTGAAGAAACGCCGATCGAGGCATCTTCCGTCGCCGCGCAATCGCGCCAGGCGCGTTTTTCCGCGCTGGCTCCGGCGGCGAAGCCGAGGATCCTCGCCGAAATCGAGGCCCGCGAAGAACACCGGATTCCTACCGGCATCGCCGAATTCGACCGCGCCCTGGGCGGCGGACTGGTCGCTGGCGGCGTCGTGCTGATCGGCGGCGACCCCGGCATCGGCAAAAGCACCCTGCTGTTGCAGGCATTGGCGGAACTGGCGGCCTCCTGCCAAGCGCTCTATGTGAGCGGTGAGGAATCGGGCGAACAGGTGGCGCTGCGCGCGCGCCGCCTGGCGCTTTCCGGGGACCGGATGGCGCGTCTGACCCTCTTTGCCGAAATCAATCTGGAAAAAATCCTCGCCACCCTGCGCGACGAACGCCCGCAGGTAGCGGTCATCGACTCGATCCAGACCCTGTGGTCGGAAGCGCTGAGTTCGGCGCCGGGATCGGTGGCGCAGGTGCGCGAATGCGCGGCGCAGCTCACGCGGCTGGCGAAAACCCTCGGAATCACGGTGATCCTCGTCGGCCACGTCACCAAGGAAGGCGCGCTCGCCGGACCGCGCGTGCTGGAACATATCGTCGACACGGTTCTGTATTTTGAAGGCGACACCCATTCCAGCTTCCGCCTGATTCGCGCCTTCAAGAACCGTTTCGGCGCGGTCAACGAAATCGGCGTTTTCGCGATGACCGACCGTGGCCTGAAAGGCGTCAACAATCCTTCAGCCCTCTTTTTGTCGCGGCACGGCCAGGAAGTTGCCGGTTCCTGCGTGCTGGTGACCCAGGAAGGCACCCGCCCGCTGCTCGTCGAAATCCAGGCCCTGGTCGATTCCGCCTGGGGCAACCCGCGCCGCCTCACCGTCGGCCTGGACGCGCAGCGGCTGGCAATGCTGCTCGCGGTCCTGCACCGCCATGCCGGGATTTCCTGCGCCGATCAGGATGTCTTCGTCAATGCCGTCGGCGGCGTCAAGATCACCGAACCGGCAGCCGACCTTGCCGTCCTGCTGGCTATTGTTTCTTCCTTAAAAAACAAGCCGTTGCCACATAAACTTATCGTATTTGGCGAGATCGGCCTGGCCGGCGAAATCCGTCCCGCGCCACGCGGTCAGGAACGCCTGAAAGAAGCGGCAAAGCTCGGCTTCACCCATGCGCTGATTCCCCGCGCGAATCTGCCGAAGCAGCCCCATTCCAGCAACGCCGGTATCGAAATCGTCGCCGTAGACCGTGTGGAGGAAGCAGTGCTGCGCTTGAGGGAAATGGTGCTGGAGAGCGCCTAGCAAACCCCCGGTTTCGGGCCATGGGGCGGGGCGCGGCCCAAATTACAAAAGCGCAATACAACCCCTGCGTCGATTACATATACTGTTCTGTATATGCCTTGGGACAAGCGGATTTCTAATCACATGGCATGGTGACCCAGCGCATGGCCGCAGTCGGGTTTTTTCCCCCCAGCATTTTTCTGTCGATCCTGACGGGCTTGGCGGCCTTGGCAGGCTTCGCATGCCAAACCGTCCAAAGGAGCAAATGATGAGAGTCCACAATATCCTGTCAGCATTAAACGGAACGCTGGACGCCATCAAATCCGGTACAGACCCGAAAACAGCCGCCGACCCGTCCGGATTGCCCTCCGACGAAAGCCGCGTCATGGCAGCGGTTCGTGAAATCATTTCGGAAATTAATGAGCATAATCAATATCAGCTAACCAAATTGGGCCTGGTCATGGAGGCATCCAAAATCGGCTTGTGGGATATGCAGGTTATCAAGGGAGATCCGGTTAATCCAAACAATACCTTCACATGGTCCGATGAATTCAGGCGTATGCTGGGTTATTCCAATGAAAAGGATTTTCCCAATATTCTGAGCAGTTGGAGCGATAAACTGCATCCGGAAGACAAGAAAAATACCTTGAATGCCTTTGCCAAACACCTGCTCGACCGTACCGGAAAAACGCCCTACGATCTTCAATACCGGCTATTGAAGAAAAACAGGGAATATTCCTGGTTTCATGCTTTCGGCGCCACCATCCGGGATGAACAGGGATACGCGATCAGGGTTGCGGGGGCTGTAGAGGACGTCACGGAAAGAAGGCAGGCCGCGCTCGAAAGGGAAACGGTTTCGGAACGCCTGAATCTGTTGCAAAAGAGCATTCATATTGCTTTGTGGGACATGCAGGTGGATCCAAAGGATCCGGTTGGCGGACAAAATGAATTCTGGTGGTCCGCCGAATTCAGGCAACTGCTCGGATTTTCCACCGAACAGGAATTCCCGAATGTATTGAGCAGTTGGAGCGAACGCCTGCATCCCGAAGACAAGGAGAAAACATTATCTGCCTTTGCCGCGCATCTGATGGATAAAACAGGAAAAACGCCTTATAACATCGAATACAGGGTAAAGCAGAAATCGGGCGAGTACATCTGGCTCAAGGCGGATGGGGCAACCTTGCGCGACAAGGATGGAATGCCGCTCAGGGTCGTTGGTTCCGTCGAGGATGTTTCCAAAAGGCTCAACAAGGACAAACTGGGAACGCATATAGAAAAATTTTCGCAGGGGATCAAGAACATGACCCAGCGAATCGAAACGATGTTGAGCGTGATGAACGGAATTGCCACCGCCCAGACGGAAAACCTGAATATTTCCGTGGAAGCCGAAAAGAACGCGGTCGAGACAACATCGATCATTTCCACCATTCAAAAGGTCGCTGGCCAGAGCAACATCCTGAGCCTGAATGCCTCGATCGAAGCCGCCCGCGCGGGCGATGCGGGCAGGGGCTTTGCGGTGGTCGCCGATGAAGTCCGTAAAATGTCTTCCGAGACGGATGAACTGGCCAGCCAGATCGAGATCAAATTGAAATCCATACAATCCTCGGCAAAACAAATCACGAAAGCCATCCAGGACACCACAACCCTGTCCAACGAACAAAACGAGACCATCATCAAGCTCAAGGAAGAATTAGGCGAAGTTAACGACATGTACCAAGAGCTTATTACGATGACCGCAAGCATTGCATGACAACCGGGAATGTTCCGCAGGGGGCAGGTTGCAATACCCACCCGGCAATCAAGGATTGATTTTCAAGCTGTCCAGGATGAGCGAGCTGCGCGGCGAAGAATCTTGTTTTCTAAATTACTTAAATAATAGTCCGCTACAGTAGTGACGTTCAATAATGAATTCTTTAGCCTAATTTAGAAAAACCTGTAGGCATTTTCAGGAGAGTTTCTTTGGGGAGTAGCAACAAAAATGTAGTAACATATAAAGTATGAAAACAAAGTTTGTATGGGATCCAGTGAAGGCGGAGAGCAATTTCAGGAAGCGCCGCGTGCGCTTTGAGACCGCCAGGAATGTTTTCTTCGATCCGTTCGCATTGGTCGAAGAAGTCTGTATTGAGAACGGAGAGCAACGCTGGCAAACCCTGGGAATCGCAGATGACTACCTCTTGCTGCTGGTAGCGCACACCGTCCGGAACGACGAGGACGGCACGGAGACCATCCGCATCATTTCGGCACGTCGCGCCGAACCAAAAGAAAGGAAACGTTATGAGCAAGGACGTTGTTTATGAAGTGGACTGGAACAACCCGCCCCCCCTGACCGAAGAGCAGAAGGCCGAACTCAAGTCATTGGCGGAAATGCCGGACAGCGAAATCGACTTCAGCGACATTCCGCCGCTGGACGAGAATTTCTGGAAGAACGCCGTCCGCAATCCCTTTTACAAACCTACCAAAACCTCTACCACAGTGCGCGTGGACTCGGACGTGCTGGCCTGGCTCAAAAGCCAGGGCAAGGGCTACCAAACCCGCATCAACGCGATCCTGCGCGAAGCCATGCTTCGCGCGCTGCGTCACAAGCCAGAGTGATTTCCAAAAGCCCCGGAGTCTTCGGGCAGCTTTGAATTTTCTAAATTACTTAAATAATAGTCCGCTACAGTAGTAACATTCAATAATGAATTCTTTAGTCTAATTTAGAAAATTGTGCTTCGCAGGGGACGCCGCGATCAAAGTCCAGCCTGTATCTTGAAAATCCGGTAGTAGGGTTGTGCATGATTGAATTGTGCGCTATTTTTAAAGCATGGATAAAAATTCCAGACACAAATTAATCAAACGACTCCAAACGACCCTTCCCCGTGGGGCGCCGTTTGATCTGTCCACCCTGGCCTCGCTTGGAGTGTCGCCCCAGCTTGCTGCGCACTATGCCGAGGGTGGCTGGCTCGTGCGTCTGGCCCAAGGCGTCTACGCCTTTCCCAATGACGATTTCGGGCTGTACGGGGCGCTGAAGTTCCTGCAACAGCGCGTGTCCGGCCTGCACGTCGGCGGCAAGAGCGCCCTGGCTTTGCAGGGGGTACGGCACAATCTGGGCAGCCGCGAATCACTGGTTCTGTGGGGCGAACCCCGTTTCGTTCTGCCAGCCTGGTTCACCTCCCGCTTTCCGGCGCGTTACGTCCATGCAAACCTGTTCGGCTGGACGGATGCCACGCTGTCCAGCAAGACCCTGTTTACGCCTCCAGACCTGCCCGATGGCCTGCGCGTGTCGGTTTCCGAACGCGCCGTGCTGGAATTGTTGTACGAAGCAGGCACCAGACAAAGTCTGGAAGAAGCGCGCAACCTCTTCGATGGCTTGCGCTCGCCGCGCAAGGAACTGTTGGGGCAACTGCTCTCCTGCTGCACAAGCGTAAAGACCGTGCGCCTGTTTCTCGGTTGGGCACGCGAAACCGGAGTGGCGGATGCCGATGAGCTTCTGGCGCGGCATTCCTTGCGCACTGGAAGCGAAAAACGCTGGATGAGCCGGCTTGCCGACGGTACCCTGCTGACTCTGAGGCCGCATGGATAAAAGCTACGCCGATACCGTCCGCCTGCTTTTGAGCGTCGCGCCCGAAGTCTTTGCCAATGAGATTTTTGCGATGAAGGGCGGCACGGCAATCAACCTGTTCGTGCAGGAGATGCCCCGCCTGTCGGTGGACATCGACGTGGTCTACCGCCCCTGGAAAGCGCAGCGCGAGGAAGCTTTGAGCGCGATCAACGGCGAACTGGCCGCCATTGCGCAGCGGGTTGCGCCGCTCGGCGTGCGGACACGCCTCGTCCGCAGCAGGGAACTTGACGACACCAGGTTGATCGTCGAAAACAACAGCAGCCAGGTCAAGATCGAAGTTAACACGGTCTTTCGCGGAACGGTACTGCCCGTCGAACGTAAAGCACTGAGCGCCAGGGCCTGTGATCTCTTCGGTGTCGAGTTCGAGGCGCCGATCCTGGCGCGTGACGAGCTTTATGCAGGAAAACTGGTGGCGGCCCTGGATCGACAGCACCCGCGCGACTTGTTCGACGTATGGCGGCTCTACGAATCGGGCGGATTATCGGACTGCCTCAGCGACGGCATGATTGAGTGCTTCGTGCTCTACCTGGCCGGGCATAACCGTCCACCGCATGAAGTACTGTTCGGTAAGGACAAGGAGATTGCCCCGGAGTACGAACGCGCTTTCTCCGGGATGACCGAAGTGGATTGCTCGCTGGAAATCCTGCTGGAGACTCGTGCCCAGCTACGGCAGGAGTTGCCGCGACGCCTGAGCGCGAACCACAAGCAATTCCTGAGCGGTCTGGTTCGCGCCGAACCTGATTGGTCGCTGCTGCAATGCCCACATGCCGCCGAACTGCCCGCCTTGCGCTGGAAACTCGCCAATCTGGAGTTATTCCGCAAGCGGCGTCCCGCAGACTTCTCGGCACAAGCCGATGCACTTGATGCTGGTCTGGCTCAAGCCTGAAATCCGAAAATAGCCCAACTTCTGGCGGGCAGGGTGCGCTGCGGATCGGGATAGGATGCGACAGGGGACTGGGTGCGAGCCATTGCGCCCTCAATTCGCCATCACCGTCCGTTCCTTTGCCCAGCGGCGCAGGGCCTGGACTTCTTCGGCGCGGATGCGCGAGAGGGGGCGCGTTGCGCGCAATTCTTCGACCAGATGATTTGTCGATAGCGGCTCTTTCGTCGCGCGCGCTTCGTACAGGGCGGCGATGATCACCTGTTCGATTTCTGCGCCGGAGAAGCCTTCCGAGGTGTTGGAAAGCGATTCGAGGTCGAAGTTTTCCGGGGCGCATTTACGTTTCGCGAGGTGGATGCGGAAAATCTCGCTGCGCGTGGGAGCGTCGGGCAGATCGACGAAGAAGATTTCATCGAATCTGCCCTTGCGCAGCAATTCGGGCGGCAGGCGCGAAATGTCATTGGCGGTGGCGACGAGAAAGACGCGCCGTTTGCGTTCGTTCATCCAGGTCAGGAAGGTGGCGAGCACCCGGCGCGAGACGCCGCCGTCGCCGGAACCATCATCGGAGGCGATGCCCTTTTCGATTTCGTCGAGCCAGAGCACGCAGGGTTCCATCCGTCCTGCGGTTTTGAGCGCTTCGCGCAGGTTGCGTTCGGTTTCGCCGTGAAATTTGTTGTACAGCGCGCCGAAATCGAGGCGCAGGAGCGGCACATTCCATGAACCGGCAACTGCCTTTGCCGCCAGGCTCTTTCCGCTTCCCTGTACGCCAAGGAGCAGCACGCCGCGCGGCATGTCGATGCCTTCGGCGGTTTCGGGCTTCAGGAAAACCTCGCGCCGCAGTTCGAGCCAGCGTTTCAAATGCGCCTGGCCGCCCACGTTTTCAAAACGTTCCAGCGAGGTTTCGAGCTGGATCGTGCCGCCGTCGGCAAGCGATTCGTGCTTGTGCTGGAGTACCCGCGCAACATCCTTCATCGTGATTGCCCCGTCGTCTTCGAGGCATTGGCGAATCAGGCGCCGGGCATCGTCCTTGTACATGCCGAGCATTTGCTGAACCATCAGGTCGGCGATTTCCTGGGTGCCGCGCGGAGGCGTCCCGTAATGCCTGGTCCATTCCGAAATTTCCTCGCGAAAGACCAGGCGCAGATCGGCCAGCGAGGGCGGGGCAGGGCGGAAGGTTGCGCTCATGCGCGAAATTTCTTCCGGCAGCGAAATCTTGTTGCTGACGAGTACCAGCGTCCGCGCAGTCTCGTTGAAGCTCATCGCAATCTGGCGGATATAGCGCAGCATCAGGGGGTTGTCGTCGATCCAGGGTTGCGCGTCGAAGAGCGCGTAGACGCCGTTCTGCGCCGTGTGGTGAATGTGGCGCAGGACTTCCTCCAGTTCGAAGGTTTGCGCGATTACCTCGGGGCGGCTGTAGCGGCGCAGTCCTTCGACCGCGTTCCAGACGAAGAATGGAAAATCATCGAGACTGCATGCGCGTGAAAGAAGATGAATGACATTCTGTTCTTCCAGTGTTTCGATCATAACGATGGGGTAGCGCGATTTCAGGATCAGCGCCAGATCGCGAAGTTCGTCCTTGTTGAGCATATACGGGGCGATATGAAAATCGGTTGGGCAGTTTCAAAAATGAAATTATAGGATGCTCTGAACAAGTCGAGCGGACAGCGTGCGCTGCGGATTGGGATGGGATGCAAGGCCGAATTTGCAAACTACGCCGCAGCCATAGCCGTCGCTATGGCGAGGATTTGCAACGCCGCAG
>WQZF01000025.1 GCA_009780885.1 Betaproteobacteria bacterium
TAAATTTAGAAAATTGGCGCTTATGAGACGCCCCGGTCTGAAGCTTGGGGCTTCCTCCCACAATGATGGATGGAACGTTCATCGCCCCGGCGCCAGGAATCGGCATCTCCCTCTGGATCCTGCAACTGCGCTTCGCTACGCGCAGGATGACGGGTCAAGAGTCTCCTGCACGCGCACTCCGTCATCCTGCGCGAAGTCGCAGGATCCAGTTTGCCGCCCGGAGTGCGTTGTGCCAAGCCTTACCGCGATGGCACACTGAAATGAGTTTCTTGAGAGATCGCTTAAATCAGATAAAATTGCACCCTCTTTATCGACAAGCTGCAAACGGAGAACAAAACCATGTCTATGGCAGACCGCGACGGATTCATCTGGTATGACGGAAAACTGGTGCCCTGGCGCGAGGCCAACACCCATGTGCTGACGCATTCCCTGCATTACGGCCTTTCGGTATTCGAAGGGGTCCGAGCCTACAGGACGGACAAGGGGACGGCGATTTTCCGGCTGCGCGAGCACACCGCGCGGCTTCTGAATTCCGCGCACATCTACATGATGAAAGTGCCTTATTCGTGCGAGGAATTGATGGAGGCGCAAAAGGAAGTGGTGCGCGCGAACCGCTTTGAATCCTGCTACTTGCGCCCAATCGCGTTCTATGGCGCGGAAAAGATGGGCGTTTCGCCGGTCGGCGCGACGGTACATGTGGCCATCGCCGCCTGGCCGTGGGGCGCGTATCTCGGCGAAGAGGCGCTGGAAAACGGTATCCGCGTCAAAACTTCTTCCTTCGCGCGCCATCACGTGAATGTGACGATGCCGCGCGCCAAGCTGGCCTCGACCTATGCAAACTCGATTCTTGCCCACCTCGAAGCCGCCGACAATGGGTATGACGAAGCGCTGCTGCTCGATACGCAGGGTTTCGTTGCCGAAGGCGCGGGAGAAAATGTGTTCATCGTGAAGAACGGCAAGATCTATGAGCCGCAGGTGATGTCCGGATTGATCGGCATCACGCGCGAAACGGTGATCGCGCTGGCTGCGGAACTGGGCTGCGAGGTCATCTCGAAACCCTTGACGCGCGACGACATCTATATCGCCGACGAAGCCTTTTTCACCGGCACCGCCGCTGAAGTAACGCCGATCCGCGAACTCGACCGGCGCGTCATCGGCACGGGCAAGCGCGGCCCGGTCACGGCAAGGTTGCAGGCGCGTTTCTTCGATCTCGTCAATGGCCGCCTGCCAGAGCACGAAAACTGGCTGGCATACATTTAACCCGGCGGCATTCAGTTACAGCTAACGCCACCATCAGGAGGTTCCGAATCATGATGCAACATTCGATTTACGACACCTGCAAAACATGTTCCGTATGTCCCAGAGGCGTCGGAGCCCTCGAAATTGCCGCCGACAATCTTCCGCTTTCCTGCCCGCACCCGGATGCGCCGCTGTGGGCGCGGCATCCGAAGATTTACCTTGAAGTCCTCTCCAGCGGAAACGCCGTCTGCCCCTATTGCAATACGCACTACGTGTTTCACGGCACTCCGCCCAAAGCGCATTGAACGGGATGCGTTTCAAGCTCCAGAACGGCGGCGTTTCGTGCCGCCGTTCTTCATTCTTCCTGCCGCCGCGATGAAGGCGCTGATCGTTGCTCCCTCCTGGATCGGCGATGCGGTGCTCGCGCAGCCTCTGTTGATGCGGCTGCGTGAACGCGATCCCGGACTGGAACTGCACGCGCTCGCGCCAGCCTGGGTCGCGCCGGTGCTGGAGCGAATGCCGGAGATTTCGCGCGTCATCGGCAGCCCTTTCGCGCACGGCGAACTGGCGCTCTCCCGGCGCTGGGCGCTGGCGCGGAAACTGGCGCGCGAGGGATATGCCCGCGCCTATATTTTGCCCAACTCGTTCAAATCGGCGCTGGTTCCGTTCTTCGCCGAAATCCCGGAGCGGATCGGCTTTACCGGCGAGGCGCGCGCCGGAATCGTCAATCGGCGCCACACCCTGGACAAGAAGCGCCTGCCGCGAATGGTCGAGCGCTTCGCTGCGTTGGCCGAAACACCGGGGACTTTGCCCCCTGCTTCTCCTCCCCTTTCTCCGCACCTGCTTTCCACGCCCCAACAGCAGGAAAATACGCTCGCCGCGCTCGGCCTCGCGCGTCCGGCGCGGCTGGCGGCGCTCTGTCCCGGCGCGGAATACGGTCCGGCAAAGCGCTGGCCGGCGCGTCATTTCGCGGCGCTGGCGCATGAACTGTCGGCGCGCGGCTACGCCGTGCTCCTGCTCGGATCCGCCAGCGACGCGGCCATCGGCGCGGAAATCGCCGGGGAGGGAGACGCGCTCAATTTCTGCGGCGCGACCTCGCTCGCGCAGGCGATCGACCTTCTGGCGCTGGCCGATCTCGTCGTCTGCAACGATTCCGGCCTGATGCACATCGCGGCGGCATTGGGGCGAAAGCTGGTCGCGCTCTACGGTTCGTCCTCGCCGGGTTTTACGCCGCCGCTCTCCGAAAACGCGGTGGTGCTCTCGCTTGGACTGCCGTGCAGCCCGTGCTTCGAGCGCACATGTCCGCTCGTTCATCTCGATTGCCTCGAAAAACTGCCTGTGCAATACGTCCTGGAAAGGAGCCTCCAGTGAATACCTCCGCGATGTATTTCGCCAGCCCCGAAGATGCCGCGAACGCGTTCTGCAAGGCGCTTGAGGGCTGCGATCTGGAAACGCTGATGGCGGTCTGGGGCAGCGGCGAAGATCTCGTCTGCATTCACCCCGGCGGAAACTGCCTGATCGGGCACAAGGCCATTTACGATTCATGGCAGAAGATCCTCGGCCAGCACGAAACACGGCGTTTGAAGATCGACGCTTCCACCCTGATGACATGGAGCAGCGCCTTTATCTCGGTGCAGACTTCGCTGGAAGTGATTTACGTCGGCAACGACCAGACGCCGCGCGGGCCGCTCCTGGTGACCAGGGTGTTCATGAACGGAAGGTCTGGTTGGCGGCTGGTTTCATACCAGGCCACGAAAGCGGGCCCATCGGAATCGTACAAAATCCTGAAGGAAACCCATTCCCTGCATTGAAGGACACGAGGCCATCATGCCCCTGAAGACTCCCATCGCTCCCGAAATATTCAAGGCTTACGACATCCGGGGCATCGCCGGAAAGACCCTCGACGCCGCGACGGCACGCCTGGTCGGGCAGGCGCTGGGAACGCTGGCGAACGAACGCGCCGATGAACAGGATTCAGGCGAACGCCCCGCCATCGTCGTCGGACGCGATGGCCGCTTTTCCGGGCCCGAACTGGCGGCGGCCTTGCAGGAAGGCATCCGGAGCGCTGGCGTCGATACGCTCGACATCGGTTGCGTGCCGACGCCAGTGACTTATTTCGCCGCCGAACATCTGGGTGCGGGAAGTTGCGTCTCGGTCACCGGCAGCCACAATCCTCCCGAATACAACGGCCTGAAAATGGTCATCGCCCGCCAGACGCTGGCGGGCGATGAAATCCAGGCGTTGCGCCAGCGCATCGTCGACGGCAATCTCCATTCCCGCCCCGGCGGCAAGGCGCAAGACGCCGATGTGATCCCCGCCTATCTCGACCGCGTGGTTTCCGGAATCGAACTCGCGCGGCCCATGAAGATCGCGATCGACTGCGGCAACGGCGTTGCCGGCGCAATCGCGCCGGAACTGTTCAGGCGTCTGGGTTGCATGGCAGAGGAATTGTTCTGCGCCGTCGACGGCGCTTTTCCGAATCATCACCCCGACCCCTCGAAGCCGGAAAACCTGCGCGATCTGGTTGCCGCACTGGCCGCAGGCAAGGGAGAAATCGGCCTGGCTTTCGATGGCGACGGCGACAGGCTCGGCGTCGTCACCCGCGACGGCGAAATCATCTATCCCGACCGGCAGTTGATGCTCTTCGCCGCCGATGTGCTGCAACGGGTTCCCGGCGCGGAGATTATTTACGATGTGAAATGCACGCGCCTCCTCCGCTCCTGGATCGAATCGCACGGCGGCCGCGCGACGATGTGGCGCACCGGGCACGCGCTGATCAAGCGCAAGCTGAAGGAAAGCGGCGCACCACTGGCCGGCGAGATGAGCGGGCACATGTTCTTCAAGGAGCGTTGGTACGGTTTCGACGACGGTCTCTACGCCGCCGCGCGCCTTCTGGAAATCCTCTCCCGCGCGCCGGACGCCAGCGCCCTCCTCTCCGCGCTGCCCAACAGCGCCAGCACGCCGGAGATCAACATCCCAATGGCCGAAGGCGAACCATTCGCGCTGACCGCAGCCTTGCAGGACGGGGATTTTTTCAGCGGCGCCAGGGAAATCATTCGCATCGACGGCATCCGCGCCGAATATGCCGACGGATTCGGGCTGGCGCGTCCCTCGAATACGACGCCGGTTCTCGTCCTGCGCTTTGAAGCCGACAATGAAAAGGCGCTGGCCCGGATTCAGGCAGACTTCCGGAGCGCGTTGCAAAGCTTGCGCCCGGAGCTTGCGCTGCCTTTTTGACGCTATCGCAAGTGGTTCGCAAGTGTTAGGATAGGGTAACGAAACAGCATTTCCACAACGGATAACCTGATCCGCATGTCTGCTCCCCAATCCGAAATCTTTCTTGGCCGTCAGCCCATCCTCGACCGCAAGGATCAGCTGGTTGCCTATGAACTCCTGTTTCGCAGCAGCCTTGAGCAGAATGTCGCCATCGTTTCCGATAACACCCAGGCCACCGCGACCGTCATCACCAACGCCTTCGCGCAGATTTCATTCGGCGACGCGCTGGGCCCTTACCGGGGCTTCATCAACGTCGACCACGACTTCCTCTTCAGCGATGTCATCGAATTGCTGCCGCGCAGCTCCGTCACCCTCGAAGTCCTGGAAACCGTGGAACCGACGCCGGAAGTTGTCGAGCGCTGCCACTATCTCAAGAACAGCGGATTCATGCTCGCCGTCGACGACCTCGGCCCGAGCATGATGTCCCCCGAATACGCGCCGCTCCTCTCTGCCGTCGACGTGATCAAGGTCGACGTGCAGATGATGTCTTCCTCCGGGTTGATCGAGATCGTTGCCGCGTTGAAGCCTCTTGGCAAGCAATTGCTGGCGGAAAAGGTAGACACGCTCGAACTCGTCGAACTCTGCCGCGACCTCGGCTTCGATCTCTTTCAGGGCTATTACTTCGCGCGCCCGACGGTCATTTCGGGGAAAAAGCTCGAACACTCCCAACTCATCCTGATGCGCCTGATGTCCCTGATCTGCCATGACGCGGAAACGGAAGATCTGGCGCAAGTGCTCAAGCAGGAACCCGGGCTGACGATCAATTTGTTGCGCCTGACAAACTCCGTCGCCAGCGGCCTGCGCACCCGCGTCACCTCGCTGCGGCACGCCATCGTCCTTCTTGGGCGCAGCCAGTTGCAGCGCTGGATCCAGCTTCTGCTCTTCATCAACCAGAACAATCAATCCGCTCCCAGCCCGCTCCTGCAAATGGCGGCGGCGCGCGGGCGCTTGATGGAGCTTCTGGTGACTGCCTCCAGTTCCGGCCGCCAGACCGATCATTCGGACCAGGCGTTCATGACAGGAGTCATGTCCTTGATGCCGGTGGTTCTGGGTGTTTCGATCCATGAAATTCTCGCGCAGCTATCGGTCACGGAAATCGTCGCGCAGGCGTTGAAAGCCGGATCGGGGCGACTGGGATTGGTCCTGCGCCTGGCAAAGGCGAGCGAAGGCGACGACACCGAACAAATCGAAAAACTGCTCCGCGACCTGGATCGGCGAATCACCCCAACAGCATTCAACCATGCCGTCGCCGAAGCAATGGCCTGGACCAACGCGATTGGAGTGGAAATCGGGGAAAGCGCCCATTCATCCGGAAATTGAACACCTGTCGAGCGCAATCCCCGCCATTCATGGCGGGGTCAGCGAGACATAGCGTGACAGGCGCCAAAGGCGCCCCACACTGTGTCGAGGAATCCCCAAGCTTCAGGTTGGGGTGACTCAATAAGGCAACGGGGCAATTTTCGAAATCGCGGAGTGCGAGGGGAAAGTCGCAGAGGCGGCAAAATTCATAGGTCGGGGTGAGCGAAGCGAAGCCCAACCTATGCGCTACCAAACCAGATATGCCGTCATTTGAATCGAAACCGCTCTAATTTCTCCCGGCCCTGTCCATTCTTTTTTCCAGTTCCGAAATCGACGAAAACCCGACGCTGCGCTCGCCATTCGCGAAAAGAATCGTGGGGACGCTGCGGACGCCCAGCTTGCTTCCATAAGCAAGGTTTTTCGTGATTGCCCTCGTGTCGCAATCGGTCTTCCCCGGCGGGCTCCTGCCTTCGATCATCCATTCGTTCCAGGCTGTGGCGGGGCTCGAAGCGCACCAGATCCGCTTCGATTTTTCCATGGAATCGTCCGAGAGAATCGGATAGAGGAAGGTGTAGAGGGTCACGTTGTCGATCCGTTTCAGTTCCCGGTGCATTTTCTTGCAATAGCCGCAATTCGGGTCTTCAAAGCTGACCAGGATGCGGCTGCCGTTGCCATATACCTGCTTGATCGCGCGTTCGAATCCGTGATCCCGCCCCATTTGCCATGCAGTATTCGTTGCCCTTCTCCTGCCATCCTGGAGATAGTCGATCCTGACGATAAAGAGGATCAAAAACAGACAGATCGCAATCACCAGGGGCTTTCTCCCGTTGTTTGAAAACTCCTTTTCCACGCTGTTCCGCTTGCTCCCGACGGGACGCCGCGCGTCCTCATCGCCATCGTCGACCCGGGAATTCTTCCTCACGACTTCCCCATCGCCTTGCAACACCGCCAGCGCCGCGCCGGGCTCGGCAAGCACCTTCTTTTTCACTTCCCGTTCCCGCTCCTCCAGGATGAGCCGCATATCCACTCCGCATTCCCAGCAGAGCGTACGCCTGGGTTGTTTTGCGCCGCATTTCGGGCATTCCATTTCTTCCGGAGGCGCTTCGTTCGTCGATGCCGGTTTTTGCGGGATGGCCGAAACCCCGGTTTCTTCGTCAGGAGCACGAAAAATCAGCGAGGCCCTTGTCTTGTAAACCTGGTTTTCTGCGGGCGCAGAAACCGGCGCTGCGTCATCGGGAAGTACGGAGAAAGGATCGGGAACGGCA
This sequence comes from Betaproteobacteria bacterium, assembly GCA_009780885.1. Taxonomy (GTDB): domain Bacteria; phylum Pseudomonadota; class Gammaproteobacteria; order Burkholderiales; family Rhodocyclaceae; genus WQZF01. The sequence continues at coordinate 7,080 of WQZF01000025.1, forward strand.
ATCGCTCCGGAATCCGCCGGATCCGCAATCTCCAAGGGGAGCAATCCGAAATCTATCGGACCTGCAATCCCTGCATCCGAAACCGGATCCGGATCCGATGTGGCCTCGGAAGAAGGAAGTTCGGGAGCAAATCCGAAATCCGTCGACTCTGCGGGAACGGGCCTCGAAGGAGGCGCGGAGGAAGGAAAGGAGGGCGCCGCATTCATCCTTTCGATGTAGACGCGCATTCCGGCCTGCTCCAGTTGCTTCCGATAGCGCAGCCCTTCTTCTTCCGGCAGGTCCTTGCGCAACACGACCGGCTTGCCGGAAAAGAGTTTCCCGATCTGTCCGGACGAGGCTTTGAACAATTGCGCGGCACGATTCCTGACCACGCTTTCCGTTTCCCCCTCGACGATTTCGCCACGGAAGACGATACGAACGGTTCGGCTCATGATTCCTTCTCTTCAAAAAACCCGACAGTCTCCACTCGGGCTGTTCTGGAATTTTCTCATCTCCGGTTCTGCGGCGCTTGTTCCTGCGCCTCATCGTCCTTTTCCTCGTCGTCTTTCTTGTTCTGGCTGTGCTGCGTTTTCGCCTGTTGCTGCACCTGTTGCGCCACTTCCCTGCTCATTTTATACACGCCCGACGAGAACCAGATTCCCGACAGCACACAGAGCCCAATACTCACCAGAAGCACGCTCGTCTTGCCTTGCGGCGCATCGTCGCCAGCGCTCGGCCAGAAAACAAGGCAGAGTCCGAAAATGCCATTGACGAGCGGAGCAAACATCAGCAAAACCAGCCAGGGCGACCAGCCGATATCGCGGCAGCGCTGTATCATAATCCTGATTCCATAAACGGAGAGGGGAATAATCACGATCCAGAGCAATCCCAGACCAGATGCCGACTCCAGGCGCTCAAGAGAGGGGTCGTTGCTCATCAGATGCGCCAACTGCCGCATCATGTTGCCGTAGATGAAAAGATAGATTGAAAGAATAAAAAAATTCGCCGTCAGATAGGTCTTCCGCTTCATACATCCGGAAGGCCCGAAACTGAGGTAATCCATCAAGCCGGCCGTTTCGTCGTTTTCCAGGGAAGCCGTCTCCAGTCTTGCCGCCGGGGCGCGATAGAGGTTATCCGCTCCCTTCTCAGCGGCATTGTCGGTATCCCGGGGATCCTTTCTTTCCAGGTGCTCTGCAGTGCCATGCAGCGCCGCCAGCGCCTGCCCCGGTTCCGCGAGCAGCCCTTTTTCCGCTTTTTCCCGCCCCCGCTCCGCTTCCCGTTCCTTCAGGATGCGCTGCATATCCACACCGCATTCCCAGCAGAGCGTGCGTATCGGTTGCTTCGCGCCGCATTTCGGGCATTCCATTTCTTCGGCGGGCGCTTCCTGCTCCAGCGCAAGCGGCGTCCCCTGCGGCGCGGCAGCCGTTGCGGCTGGCTCCGAAGCGGAAAAGAAGAGCGAGGATTTGGCTTTGTAAACGGAGCTTCCTGCTGGCGCAGGAGCAGGCGTCGCGTGCCCGGGAGTGTCCGGAAGGGGATCGGAACGCGGGGCTTCGATGGGAGAAGGCGACGAAGACGAGGAGGCCTCTTCGATTTCTTCGATGTAGACGTGCATCCCGGCCTGTTCGAGCCGCTTCCGGTAGCGCGGCCCTTCTTCTTCCGGCAACTCCTTGCGCAGGACAATCGGTTTTCCGGAAAAAAGTTTCTCGACCTGTTCGGGCGAGACCTTGAACAATTGGGCGGCGCGCTGCTTGACCTGCGCCTCGACTTCTCCCGCGATGATTTCACCACGGAAAACGATACGAACCTTCCGACTCATGGCTTTCTTTCCATTAAAAGAGAAAAATCCTTATTGAATCGCAAGTATAACGATTCCCGCATGAGGAAGGGCACTGCCAGCGCAAGTGATTACGGCCCTCGGAAAGGAGAGATGCCAGCCTCCCCCTTCGAGGAAGTGTGTATGGAGGCGGCACGAAGCGCCAGTGGGAATCTTCGTTTGCAGCAGGCGGATTTTCATCCGCCCCCGCAAGGCTCCGAAAACTCCCTATTCCCGGTTTTGCTGCGCGTTTTTCTGCCCATCCTCCTGCGATTCCGCATTCTCCGGCGCTCCGGATGATCCGAATCCGTACCAGAACAGGTACAGCAGGCAGAGGAGAAGGATGCCGAGCAGAAGCAAGCGCATGTTTCCCCTGCTGCCGTGCTGCACGGTCTTGTCGTCGCTGCGGATGACCCGGAAATCCTTTCCTTCCGTGCGTTTGGCAACGCCTTGCAGCGCCGCCAGCCCCTTGCCCTGCTCCGCCAGACCCCTGCCTGCTTCCCGCTCGTTCAGGAGATACTGTATATCCGCCCCGCATTTCCGGCAGAGCGTGCGCTTTGGCTGTTTCGTGCCGCATCTTGGGCATTCCGTTTCTCCCATGGACGCATCTTCCATCAGCGACAGATCCTTCGGCATGATCGAGAACGAGGAGGGAAATTCCGAAGGGAAGATCAGCGAAGGTCTGGCGCCGTAAAACGGGTCGATTTCCTTCTCCTGCCTGGAGAAGCGCGCCGCATTCGGCGGAAATGACAACGGAATTCCAGAAGAAGGAACGGGCGGTACCGTCGGCTCGAAATCTTCCGAAACCGTGATTTGCGGAAACGGCGTTCTGGGAGCAACGGGCCTCGCAGGAGGCGGAGGCGGCGGAAGGCTTGGCGCGTTGCTTTCCTTCATTCTTTCGAGGTAGATACGCATCCCGATCTGCTCCAGGGACTTCCGGTAGCGCGGCACTTGCTCTTCCGACAAATCCTTGCGCAACACAATCGCCTTGCCGGAAAAAATCCGTTCGACCTGTTCTGGCCTGGCCTTGAGCAGTTGCGCGGCGCGCTGCCTGACCATATTTTCTTCTTCCCCTGCAATGATTTCACCGCGAAAAACGATACGAAACTTCTGACTCATGACTCTCTTTCATCAAAAAAAACAAAACGGCCTTCATTGGGCCGAAAGTAATAACGATCCCTGGACGATGGGTGTTGGATGTGCTTCGAATGAAGCCGCAAGCGGTTCTCGAAATGCCGGAAAAGGGAGGGGAAAATACCCTGTTTTCTAAATTTACTTAAATAATGTTTCGCTACAGTAGTGATTTTTTAACTGAAATTGTTTAAGTAATTTAGAAAGTTATTTGTTATGAGATTTTCCCTTGGCGCCTTGGGCCTCATCTTCGTCGAAGATCCGGAAGTCCTTTCCTTCCACAACCTCGCCTGCAGAATGCAGCTCCGCCAGTACCCGGCCCGGATCTGCGAGCAGCGCCTTTTCCGCTTCCCGCGCCTTCAGGATGCTCGGCATATCCACTCCGCATTTATGGCAAAAGGTGCGCCTGGTTTGCCTTACGCCGCATTTCGGACATTCCATTTCTTGCTGGGCCGTATCTTCCTCGATCAGCGACAATCCCGGCGGAATGGCCGGCGCGGCGGGTTCTTCCTGGGGGGGAAAGAGCAGGGAAGCCTTGCTGGCGCCATAAACCGAGGTTTTTTGCTGCGCGGCAACAAACTCCAGATCCGCCGGGAATGCTTGTGGAATCTCGGGAGAGGCCGCAGGCCCTGGATCTTCCGTTGTCACAATCTCCGGAAACGGAACCCTCGGAGGCACGGGCCGGGCAGGAGGCGGGGGTGGAGGCGGCGGGGTTGTCTTATCTCTCATCCTTTCAATGTAGACACGCATTCCTGCCTTTTCCAGACGCTCCTGGTAACGCGGGCCTTCTTCCTCGGGCAAATCCTTGCGCACGACAATCGACTTGCCGGAAAAGAGCCTTGCGACTTGTTCGGGCGAAGCCTTGAACAACTGCGCGGCGCGCTGCTTGACAACGCTTTCCACCTCTCCTGCAACGATCTCACCGCGGAAAATGATACGAATCTTCTGGCCCATGGTTTTCTTTCATCAAACGATCCTTGTTGGATCGCAAGTAATGGTAATTCCCGCAAGGAAAAAACGGCAACAGTTTTACCATAAAACCCTTTGCGCAGAAAGTGTATTTTTCCCGCTTTCAAGCTTAAATCAAAAATGACATCAGATTACCCGCGCAGATTTTCCAGAAGCTGCGCCATGTCCTGGGGCAAGGGGGCTTCCCAGGAAAGAGAGGCGCCATTGGCCGGGTGGAGCAGTCCAAGACGGGCGGCATGCAAGGCCTGGCGCGGAAAGGCTGCGAGCGCCGGAAAGGGATCCGCGCCCGCCTCCCGCAAAATGCGTTGTCTTCCCCGTCCCTTGAGATACAGGGGATCGCCGACGAGGGGGTGGCCGATCGAGGCGAGGTGGACGCGAATCTGGTGCGTGCGCCCGGTTTCCAGCGCGCATTCGAGCAAGGTGCAGGCCATGAAGCGCTCCCGGACGCGGTAATGCGTGCGCGCCGGCTTGCCGCTGGCGACGACGGCCATCCGGGTGCGTTCGCGCGGGTCGCGCCCGATGGGGGCATCGACGACGGCGCCGGCAAGAATATCGCCATAGGCCAGCGCCAGATATTCGCGCCTGACCGTGCGCGCCTGAAGCTGGCGCACGAGTCCGGTTTGCGCAGTGAGCGTTTTTGCGACGACCAGAAGCCCGCTCGTTTCCTTGTCCAGCCGGTGCACGATACCGGCGCGCGGCAGCGCGGCAAGTTGTGGAGCGTGGTGCAACAACGCGTTGAGCAGGGTGCCGCTCCAGTTTCCCGCTGCCGGATGCACGACAAGGCCCGCCGGCTTGTCGATGACGATCAATTCCTCATCTTCAAAGACGACCGCCAGGGGGATTTCTTCCGCACCGAAAACCCCCTCGCGCGCGGACAGTTCGGCATCGGGATGCGGGCCGACGGCAATGCTCTCGCCGCCCCGTAATTTATGCCTCGTTTCCCTGATTTCGCTTCCATCGAGCGCGACTGCGCCAGCGCGGATCCAGGCTTGCAGGCGACTGCGCGAATAGCGCGGCAGCAGCGCTGCCAGCGCCTGATCCAGACGAAAGCCGGCCAGGGTTTCGGGTACGGTCAAGCGGTGCTCTGTGCTATGATCATCGGCGCCGAAAGGGCGGCCCGGAATTGCAGCATCGACAGGCTCTTGCCCACTGGCGGCGCCGAAACCGGGAATGCTCCCGTCTTCCGGGCAATCCATCTCTTCGTCATCGCCGTTGCTTTCCTCTCCGGCAGTTTGCGGCGCCGAGTCGCGCCGATCCTTCCCTGGCGCCTTTCGATCCTGTCGGCGCGATTTTTTTTGTGGAATGTTCATCATGCGTAGTGTAGCGGTTCTCCTCTGCCTTGTCGGCGCGCTCTTGCTTTCGGGTTGCGGCCTGTTCAGCGAGCAGAAGGACGAAACCATCGGTTGGTCGGCAAACAAATTGTATTCCGAAGCCAAGTCGGCAATGGACGAACACACTTTCGACAAGGCCATCAAGCTCTACGAGCGGCTTGAGGCGCGCTATCCCTATGGACGCTATGCGCAACAGGCGCAGATCGACATCGCCTACGCCTACTGGAAGTACAACGAACCGGAAAACGCGCTGGCCGCCTGCGACCGCTTCATCAAGCTGCATCCGGATCATCCCAGCATCGACTACGTCTATTACCTCAAGGGCCTGATCAACTTCAACGAGGACCTGGGTTTCCTCGGCTATATCAGCATGCAGGACCAAACCGAACGCGACCCGAAATCGGCGAATGAAGCCTTCGACGCCTTCAAGGAACTGGTGCAGCGCTTTCCGGAAAGCAAATACACGCCGGACGCGGTCGAGCGAATGAACTATCTGGTCAATGCGCTGGCCTCGCATGAAGTCCACGTCGCCCGCTATTACATGAGGCGCGGCGCCTATCTCGCCGCCGCCAACCGTGGACAGTTCGTACTCAAGAATTACATCAATGCCCCTGCCACCGAAGAGGCGCTGTTCATCATGGTCAAGGCATACGACAATCTTGGCATGACCGACCTGCGCGACGACGCCGAGCGCGTCATGCGGAAGAATTTCCCCAACAGCGTCTATTACGCGCGGGGCCTGGAACGCAAGGAACCCTGGTGGAAACTCTGGTGAGATGAAATGCCCAGCTCACGAACCTTCCTGTGTTTGACGATCCTGCCCGAAGGTCTTGATACCGCCTTCGGCAAAATTTCGGGTTGGCGTCTTCCGTAAATTTTTTCAAGCCCCGCCCTGCCCTCAGCAGCGAATCATTCATGGCGAACAACGAGCAAAACACCAAGTACACCGCCGATGTCATCCTGCCGCCGTCCAAACGGCCAACACTGACGCCAGCCACCGAACCCGTCGTCGCGATCGGCACTTCCACCGGCGGCACGCAGGCGTTGAGCACGGTATTGTGCGCGCTGCCCGCGCATGCTCCCGGCATTGTCATCGTGCAACATATGCCCGCCCAATTCACCGCGCCATTCGCCGATCGCCTGAATACCCAATGCGCGATTGAAGTGCGCGAGGCCAAAAGCGGCGACCGCGTCAGACCGGGACTGGCGCTGATCGCTCCGGGCGGGCGGCATATGGTCATGCACCGCGCCGTGGGCTACTACTATGTCGACATCGTCGACGGCCTGCCGGTCAACCGCCACCGCCCTTCGGTCGATGTCCTGTTCCGCTCGGTCGCGCAAAACGCCGGCGCGGCCGCCACCGGAATCATCATGACCGGCATGGGCGACGACGGCGCCGCCGGAATGAAGGAAATGTTCGACGCCGGAGCCTACACCATTGCCCAGGACGAAAAGACCTGCGTCGTCTTCGGAATGCCAAAGGTCGCCATCGAACTGGGCGGCGTCAGGATCATCGTCCCCTTGCAGAAAATCCCGGAAATGATCGTCCTGGCGGGAAGGGAACGGCAACCCCACTCCGGTCATTCGCATCCCTGAAACGTCTTCCCGGCGCGCGGCAAGTGGCGAGGAATGTGAGGCTTACAATGACTGGCTTGAAAGTGAATAAGATGAGCAGGCAGCAAGTGGCTGCCGCCGTGCGGGCAATCCCGGAGGACAAGCTCTTTGTCTGGGACGGCGTGGATGAAGATGATCGTCCGCTCTCCCGTGAGGAAATGCGCGCCGGAATCGCCGCCGCCAAAAAGCGGGGCCGTCCGGCAGGCAGCGGTGCCAAGGAACAGGTGGCAATCCGCTTTGACCGGGAGGTATTGGCCGCCTTCCGCGCCGACGGCCCGGGTTGGCAGACGCGGATGAACGAGGCGCTCAAGGACTGGCTGAAAACACGGCGGACTGCCTGAAAAATACGCCAATGAATCCCGCTTCTTCAGTTTCCGATCCCCTGATACGGCATCTGGCCGAAATTCTCGGCCCCGGCGGCCTCTTCACCGATGCGCAAATCCTGGCGCCACGGCTGGTCGACTGGCGCGGGCGTTATCAGGGCAGAGCGCGTTGCCTGGCGTTGCCGAAGACGGCGGAAGAAGTCTCTGCCGTCGTCCGCGCCTGCGCCGGGGCGGGCGCTCCGGTCGTGCCGCAGGGCGGCAATACCGGGCTGTGCGGCGGGGCGACGCCGGACGAAAGCGGGGCTGCCGTTCTCGTTGGGCTGACGCGGATGAACCGTGTGCGCTCGCTCGACGCCCGGAACAACACCATGACCGCTGAAGCCGGTTGCGTGCTGGCGACGGTGCAGGAAGCGGCGCTCGCCGCGCGCCGCCTGTTCCCGCTCTCGCTTGCCGCCGAAGGCAGCGCGACCCTCGGCGGCAATCTCTCCACAAATGCTGGCGGCATTCAAGTGCTGCGTTACGGGAATACCCGCGAGTTGACGCTCGGCCTCGAAGTCGTGCTGCCTTCCGGCGAAATCTGGAACGGCCTGCGCGCCTTGCGCAAGGACAATACCGGCTACGACCTGAAGCACCTGTTCATCGGCGCGGAAGGGACCCTTGGCATCATCACCGCCGCGACGATGCGGCTCTTTCCGCTGCCTGCTGCAATGACGACTGCGTGGATCGCCGTTCCGGATGCCGACGCTGCCGTTGCGCTCCTGAATCTCCTCCAGGAACGCTTCGGCGCGATGCTCACCGCTTGCGAGCTGGTTTCCGAAGCCGCGCTGGAACTTGTACTGCACCATTTTCCCGAATCGATCCGGCCCCTGCCGGAAAAAACGCCCTGGTATCTGCTTTGCGAGCTTTCGGGGAGCGACAGCCGGCTCGATGAAGCCTTCGAGGAATTCCTCGCCACGGCGCTCGAAACCTGCGCGCTCCGGGATGCCATCCTGGCGCGCAGCCTCGATCAGGCGGAGCGCCTGTGGCATCTACGGGAAAATCTCTCCGAAGCGCAGCAGCGCGAAGGCGTCTCGATCAAGCATGACATCGCGCTGCCGATTTCGCGCATCCCCGAGTTCCTCGCGCGCGCGCAGGCGTTGCTGGAAGAACATTTTCCCGGTGTCCGCATCATCGCCTTCGGGCATATCGGCGATGGAAACCTGCATTACAACCTTTCGCTTCCTGACCGGGAAGCAAACACGGCCCTTCTGAAAGCGCAGCCGCGCGTCCACTGCCTGGTGCACGACCTCGTCGCCGCGCTCGACGGCAGCATCAGCGCCGAGCACGGCCTGGGCCAGCTCAAGCGAGCGGAAATCCTGCGCTACAAAACCCCGGTGGAAATGGAATTGATGCGCGCAATCAAGAAAACGCTCGACCCCCTGAACTTGATGAATCCGGGGAAGGTGTTGTGAAAAATTTGCAGATGGATAGCGCCAAGTGAAACTCATCGGAGTTTCAAGCGTCTCCTTGTCTTCGTGAGGGCGCATTTTTTGAACACCTGTCGAGCACAATCCCTGTCATTCATGGCGGGGTCAGCGAGATATGGCCTAACAGGCGCCAAAGGCGCCCCGCATTGTGTAGGGGCGGGTGGTACGGGCGGGTTTCAAACCCGCCCCTACAGGAATCCCCAACCTTCAGCTTGGGGTGACTCAAATTGATTTTCTAAATTTGAATTAACAATTCTGTTCTTACAACAAGTACAGTAGCGGAATATTATTTAAGTAATTTAGAAAATCACAGGGCCAGAAACTCTGCCGGCGTGAAAATGAAAGCTTCCCCTGGATAGTGTTTCGTATTGCCGGTAACCAGATATGCGCCTGCACTTTTTGCTGCGTCATAAAAAATGCGGTCGTCCTCGTCGATCATCGCGTCAGACCCTGGGAGAGGCGCAATCATTTCCCCGTATTGCCCAATGGCGGCAAGCACCGTTTCCAGGTCGGCTGCCGGAATTTTCAGGCGCGGCCTGCGCAGAACTTCCTGATACTCCGCGAAGATTTCCACGCTGATCACCAAATCCAGCGTCCCTGCCAGAAACATTTTGTATATCTTCGCAGGCTTGCCCAATGGCGATAGCAACGCAGAGACGAGGATGTTTGTATCCAAAACAACCCGAAGCGCACTCATCGATTCCGGGTTCCGGTTTTTCGCGCTTTCCGTTCAGCGCGGGCCGTTGCGATTTCCGCGTCGATCTCTTCCGGACTCATTTTGTCCGTGCCGTTCTGCGCCGAATTTTTCCATATCCGCCTGGAAGCCGCGATTGCGTCCTGCATGGCGATGGAACTGCTTTCGCGCTCCGTAAGGGAGATTTCAAACGGGATTTTTTTCTGCCGGATGACCTGGCGCACGAATACGCTGATCGCAGTCGTCAGGCTCATGCCCATTGCGCCAAGAATCTGGTCCGCCTCGTCCTTTAACTTCTTGTCGAGCCGTATGCTCAAATTGGTTGTATCCGCCATGGCAGGCGCTCCTTTCAGGGTGCTTGGATGCTTTTAAAGAATTCGTGCCAACTCAGTCGTTTGCACGTATATTATCGTGCAAAATCCAGCGTTTTGGGGCACGGGCCGTGAATGAGACACGCCTTTCGATGCTGCCCCTCACTTTTTTTTTCCTGCGTCTTCTGCTATCTTGCCCCGTTTGTCCGGAGATATTCCGGCGTGCGCGAATACGGGCGGTGGTGCACAGGTTTTCCCAGAGCAAAAGGGTGAACGATCGGTTCGCCTTTTTTATTATTCCGCCATGTTTCCGCTTTTTTCTCCCTATTTATTGAACGGTTGCCGCCATGCTTGAGCTCATTCGCAACAATCGCAAACTGGTTCAGCTTCTTCTTGCGATGCTTTTCATCCCCTTTGCCTTTTTCGGGGTCGATGCCTATTTCAGCAATTTCAACCGCAATATCGCGGTGGCTACGGTGGGCAGCAGCAAGATCACGCACCGGGAATTCCAGGAGTCGTGGAAGGATTTCGTCCAGAACAAGCAGAGAAGCATGGGCGAGAATTTCCGCCGCGAGGAGGTCGACACCCTGGAGAACCGCTTTGCGCATCTGAACGGATTGATCAACCAGCGGGCCATGATGATGGATGCGGAAAGGCGGCACCTCCAGGTCAGCGATGCGCTGCTGCGGCAAACGGTGATGCAGATTCCCGCGTTCCAGGGCGATGACGGCAAATTTTCCGCCGAGCGCTACCAGTCGGCGCTGCGCAACCAGAATATGACAATCCCGCAGTTCGAGCAGCAGGTACGCGAGAGCATGACGATCCAGATGTTGCTGCAATTGGTCGGCGACACTTCGGTTGTCTCTTCCTCCGCTGCGGGGATGATGGCAAGAATCCAGGCGGAGGAACGCCGGGTCGCGGAAATCCGCCTGTTGCCGGAACAATTCAATAATGCGGTCAGGATCTCCGAGGATGCAGTGCGGAAATACTACGAGGAAAACCGCAAGGCATTTGAAGTCCCCGAAGAAGTCCGGGCCGAATACGTGGTGCTTTCGGTCGACAGCCTGATCCCGAAAATGGAAGTCGGGGAAGCGGCGGTCCAGAACTGGTACGAGCAGCACAAGAGCGTCTATTCCGCGCCGGAGACGCGCCGCGTCAGCCATATCATGATCGGCACTGCCGGGATGGACGCGCAGAAGAAGGAAGAAGCGAAGAAAAAGGCAGAGGGCATCCGCGCCAAGGCGGCACAGGATCCATCGAAATTTGCCGATCTGGCAAGGGAATATTCCCAGGACACCGCTTCTGCCGCCAAGGGCGGCGATCTCGGCTTTCTCGGCAGGGAGTCGGGGTCGTTCGAGACCGCAGTATTTCAGTTGCAGGAAGGCGAGATTTCGCAGCTCGTCGAAACCGATAGCGGATTTCATGTCATCCGCCTGACCGGCATCCAGCATGAAAAGCAGTCGCCGCTCAGCGAAGTGCGCCCGCGCATCGAAGCCGAATTGAAGCGCCAGGCCGCCGAAAAAATGCTTGCGGAGAGCGCCGAGGATTTCCAGAACATCGTCTATGAGCAGCCCGACAGCCTGGAACCGGCCGCCAGCCGTTTCAAGCTGGCGATCCAGAAATGGCCGCGCCCGATTGCCAGAAATGCCGCCCCCCTGCAACCGGCGGCGCAGTTGGGGCCGTTTGCCAACGAACAACTGCGCTCCGAGCTGTTTTCGGTTCCTGCGCTCGAAAACAAACTCAACACGAAAGCCGTCGAAGTCTCGCCGAAAACCTTCGTGGCTGCGCGAGTACTCGAACATACGCCGGCCTCGGTGAAACCCCTGGAGAGCGTCAAGGCCGATATCGAAGCGCGTCTGCGCGCTCAGGAAGCAGCAGTGCTGGCGCGCAAGGATGGCGAGGAGAAGCTCGCCCGTTTGCAGAAGGGCGAGAAGGACAGTCTCGATTGGGCGCTGGTCAAGAATCTCTCGCGCCTTCAGGGAAAACAGGTTCCCCAGGCGGCACTGCGGGCGATATTCAAGGCCAATGTGCAGCAACTGCCGGCTTATGTCGGCCTCGAATATCCGAACAATGGCGGTTATGCGCTCTTCAAGATCATGCAGGTCACGCAGCCGGAAGGGAACAACGAGGCGGCGACCAAGCTCCTGCAAAAGGGCTACACCGAAGAGACGGGGCAACAGGAACTGGTCGCCTTCATCGAGAGCCTGCGGAAACGCTACAAGGTCGAGATTCACCCGAAGGAATTGCAGGAGAAGAGTCCGGAGTAAGTCCGGAAAAATCCGTGCAACGCCCGCACAGGTCGGGGGGAACGAAGCGAAGCCCAGGCTGTGCGCCGCCGGACGGCGCCTGTTACGCCATGTCTCGCTGACCCCGCCATGAATGGCAGGGATTGCGCTCGACAGGTGTTCAAACAGAAGACCCTACTGCCGCGCGCCCTGTGCTCCAACATGCTCGAAGGTTGCGGTGAGCAGCGCGCCGAAAAGGACGATGGCCCACGAGCAGTAAAGCCAGACGAGAAAAATCGGAATCGCCGCAAAGGCGCCATAGACCACCGTATAAAAAGGAAAATGGGCGAGGTAGATTTCGAAGAGCCGCTGCATCAGCACAAAACCCGCTGCGGCGAAGAATCCTCCTCCCAACGCGCATCTCCAGTGCACGCGGGTGTTCGGCACGATCCGATAGAGCAGCGCCAGCAAAAGCGCCAGCACCGCAAATGAAATCGCGCGCAGCAGGAAAAGCTGCACCTTCGGCAAATGGGCGAGAAAGCCGAAGGAAAGCGTCACCGCGTAGGAAGTCAGGGCCAGCAGGATGCCGATGACCGGCGGCCAGGAAACCAGGGCCAGCGCATAGAGCAGGATGCGCCGCCACAGCGGGCGCGGTGCGCCGATCCCCCAGATATGGTTGAAAGCCTGTTCGATGCTTTGCAGCAGCAGGAAGGCAGTAACGAACATCATCAGGGTTCCGAACAGCGTCACCTGCGCAGCCTGCCTGGAAAATTCAAAAATCCTTTCGGCGATGGCGCCGCCGGAGCCGGTAGGCAGAAGGTGGGGCATCAGCCAGCGGTCGATTTGTTCGATCAATCCGGAAAAGGCGGGCGTCGCGCCCAGGAGTGCCGCCAAAAGGGTAATGAAGGGCACCAGCGAGAGGATCGTCGTAAAACTGAGGCTGGCGCTCAGGAGCCCGAAATGCTCGGCGTTGAAACGCCGCAGCAAATGGCGGAAAAAAAGCCAGCAAAGATGCAGTCCCCGGGAAAGACTCCAGCGGCGAGGGTGGCGAGAGCGGGATTTCATTGCGACGAGATCATGGCAAAAGGGAATAAAGGATACTCTGAACAAGTCGAGCGGTAAGCGTGCGCTGCGGATTGGGATGGGATGCAAGGCCGAATTTGACAACTGCGCCACAGCGATACCTGAAGGTATCGCGAGGATTTGCAACGCCGCAGACCGCCCAATTCCGCAGATGCACGCGGCGCGGTGACTTGTTCAGAGTGTCCTAAAGGCGCCGGATGCAGTCCTTGCGCCGGACATCGGGGCGTTCCCGGTTCAGGACTGTACATTTTTTTTCTTGCTCGCGCAGTGCTCCACCTTCCCCGCCCTGAAGAAGCTCTCCTTTGGGAAAGCGGGTTTATGTAGAGACCGGCGGCAATTCGCCCGTAGGCACGAAGCGGGACGATTGCCATCGTCCCCTGCAGGATCACCCTGTATTTTCTAAATTACTATAATAATTATTTAATATAATACACTACTGTAGCCAAACATTATTTAAGTAAATTTAGAAAATTTCAGCCTACGCCATGAAACGCACCGAAAATTTTCAGAGGCTGCGGGCGCATGGAGACGGCTCGCCCGGTACAATCTGCGGCACGCCTTTTCCGGATCGCGACTTTTTATGCTGAAGGATCCCATCCCGCTTGCCGCCCTGCACAGGGCACTGGTGATCAAATTGCGGCACCACGGCGATGTGTTGCTGACGACGCCGGTTTTCTCCGCCTTGAAAGCGATCGTGCCGCAGATCGAAATCGACGCCCTGGTTTACGCCGAAACAGCAGAAATGCTGAGCTTGCACCCGGCGATCAGCGAGTTGCACAAGATCGAACGTCATACGAAACACAAGGGCTTCATGGCGCAATGCTCCGCCGAGCTTGCCCTGCTGCGCCGCCTGCGCGAGCGCCGCTATGACCTGGTGCTTCATCTGTGCGAGCATCCGCGCGGCGCGTGGATGACGCGCCTGACCGGCGCGCGTTGGGCGGTGGCGCCGCAAGTCCCCGGGCGCAGTTTTTTCTGGCGCGAGAGCTTCACCCACCTGTATGCCGAGCCGCGCGGCAGGCCCAGGCACACCGTCGAGCGCAACCTCGACGCGCTGCGCCGGGTCGGCATTGTCACCGCGTGGGAAGAACGTGAAAACAAGCTCTTCCGCCCGCCGCCGCTGGCGCTGGTTCCGGGCGCAGAAGCCCAGGAGCGGGTCGATACATTGCTTGCCGGGCGCGGGCTGGAAGCGAAACGCTTCATCCTGATGCACCCGGCTTCGCGCTGGACGTTCAAGTGCTGGACCTCCGCCGGGTGGGTCGACCTGATCCAGCGCTGCGTCGATGCCGGCTGGCAGGTGGTGCTGGTTTCCGGGCCTGCGGTCGAGGAAACGGCAATGGTGGCGGCGATTACCACCTTGTCGGCGCTCACGCCGCTCAGTGTTCCCGGCGCGGATTCCGGCCCGGTGCATAACCTCGCCGGGCAATTGAGCCTGAAGGAACTGGCCGCGCTGACGGCGCGCGCGCGCCTTCTCGTCGGCGTCGATTCGGCGCCGATGCACATTGCCGCTGCGGTGGGAACTCCGGTCGTTGCGCTGTTCGGCCCTTCCAGCGAGCGGGAGTGGGGGCCGTGGCAAGTGCCCCATCGCATCGTCAGCAACGAGGCCTTTCCCTGCCGCCCTTGCGGCATCGACGGCTGCGGCGGCGGAAAAAACGCCGAGTGCGTTTCCTCGATCGAGGCCGGCAAGGTATTTGCTGCCGCGCAGGATTTGCTGGCGGAATGAAGCTGGCGCTCGTCCGTCAGCGCTACAACCCCTACGGCGGTGCGGAGCGTTTTGTCGCGCATACGCTGGAAGCCCTGTCGCGTTCCGGCGGCGCCGACATTACCCTGATTGCGCGAAGCTGGCCGGAAACGGTGCAAATTCCCGACGGCACGGCCTGGAAGATGAAGCGCTGCGATCCGCCGTATTCACGCCTTTTCGGCGGGCGCCTGGCGCGCGATCGTGGTTTTTGCCAGGCGGTCGAGCGGGAAATCGCCGAGGGCGCTTATGACATCGTGCAGGCGCACGAACGGATTCCCGGCTGCACTGTTTTCCGCGCCGGCGACGGAATCCATGCCGCCTGGTTCGCCCGCCTGCGCCGCGCGCGCGGGCCCTTGGGGAAGTTGGGCTTGCGCCTGGACTCGTACCATCGCTACGTGCTGGAAACGGAACGGAGGATGTTCGCGCATCCGGCATTGCGCGCGGTGATTTGCGTCTCGAAAATGGTGCGCGAGGAAGCGATCCGTCATTACGGCGTGCCCGAAGACAAACTCCACCTGATCTACAACAGCGTAGACGGCGCGTTGTTCCATCCCGGACTGGCCGAACGCTACCGCGCCGAAATCCGCGTTGCCCATGGCATTCCCGCTGAAGCGCCGCTGGCGCTGTTCGTCGGCAGCGGCTTCGAGCGGAAAGGAGTGCCGCGCCTGTTGGCCGCCCTCGCCGCCTGCCGCCGCCGCGACATTCACCTGGCAGTCGTCGGCGCCGACAAGAATACCGGGGCAATGCAGCGTCTGGCAGCGCGTCTCGGAGTCGGCGCGCGCGTCCGCTTTCCCGGCGCGCAGAACGACGCCCGCCCCTGGTATGGCGCCGCCGATCTCTTCGCGTTGCCGGCCCTCTACGATCCTTTTGCCAATGCCTGCCTCGAAGCCCTTTCCTGCGGCTTGCCGGTCATCGCCAGCGCGACCTGCGGCGCTTCCGAACTGATCACTCCGGGAGAAAACGGCGCGGTCTGCGACGCCTTCGATGTCACCGCCCTGGCCGCTCATCTGGAAGCCTTTGCCCTTCCCGCCGAAACCCAGAAAAAAAGCGCCCGCGCCGCCGTCGAATCCCTTTCCCCGGAAGCGATGAGCGCGCGCCTTTTGGGCTTGTATCGCGCCTTGATGTAATCCCCGGCAGTTTTTGGGGTGCATGATATACTTTCATAAATGTATATCATCGGAGTCTTGCAATGCGGGTTGCCAAATGGGGAAACAGCCTGGCGGTGCGTTTGCCTGCCATCGTGGTCGAAGCGCTGAGTCTGCGCGAAGGCGATGAGATCGAGATTCACGCGGCGAACGAAAGGGTGTTGGGGATTGCCAGAAAACCCGGGCGGGAAGCCTTTTTAGAAAAACTGCGTCACTATCGCGGGCGTTTGCCCGAGGATTTCAGCTTCGACCGCGACGAGGCCAACGAGCGTGGCTGAAGTTTTCGCCGACTCGAATGTGCTGCTTTACCTGCTTTCTGCCGACGAACGCAAGGCGGATCGGGCGCAAGCCGTGCTGCAAGAACAATGCGTCGTTTCGGTGCAAGTGTTGAACGAGGCGGCACATGTCGCCCGGAAGAAGGCGGGCATGTCCTGGGAGGAAATCGACGGCTTCCTTGCGCTGATCCGCGCACTGTGCACGGTTGTGCCCCTGACGATCGAAACGCACAATCTGGGCCGGCGCATCGCCGCGCAATACCGGATTGGCCTCTACAACGCCTTGATTGTCGCCTCGTCGATTCTGTCCGGCTGCCGCATCCTGTACTCGGAAGATTTGCAGCACGGGATGATTTTCGATGAGAAGGTAGAGCTCATCAACCCGTTTCCGGGAATCCGCTGAAAACTGTTGTCGTGTCTGCCCCCGATTTTCTGCGGTCTTTTTTCGGTGGCAACATCCCTTGCCCCTCACCTTCAAACACGGAGACAAGCATGAGCACAAAACTCTACTACGCTGCCGGCGCATCCTCGTTTGTGCCCCACACCCTGCTGGAACTGGCGGGGATAGACTTCGAGCCGGTCAATGTCAGGCTGCACAAGGGGGAGCAGGAAAGCCCCGAATATCTCGCGATCAACCCGCGCGGGCAAGTGCCGGCGCTGGTCGACGGCAATGAAGTGATCACGGAGATCATCGCGATCATTTTCCATATCGATGCCCGATTCCCCGAAAAAGGCTTCATCCCGAAGGAGCCGCTGGCGCGCACCCGCTTCGTCGAAACGCTGGCGTGGATGAACAACACCGTGCATCCCACTTTCGTTCACATCTTCAGGCCCTACAAATTCAGCGACGACGAAACGGCGCAGGCGGCGATGAAGCGCCACGCGACCGGCCAGTACCGCAAGTTGCTGGAGGAATTGCAGGCGCTGGCGGCAAAGGCGCGCGCCGCCGGCAATGACTGGCTGGGCGGCGCGTCCTGCGGCCCGCTGGACACCTACGCGCTGGCCCTGTTGCGCTGGGGCACGCTCGCCGGCATCAATCCCGAGGACTATCCAGTGCTATGGGCCCACGCGCGACGCACCGCCGAGGTCCCGGCGGTGGCGCGCGTCATCGAGCGCGAGAGACTCAAACTCAGCATGTACCAGCAGGCTTGAACTGCGGGGAATTATTCACCCGGCAATCAAGGGTTGATTTTGAGTCACCCCAACCTGAAGGTTGGGGATTCCTGTACGGGCGGCGTAGGGGCGGGTTTGAAACCCGCCCCTACCACCCGCCCCTACACAATGCGGGGCGCCTTCGGGGCCTGTTAGGCCATGTCTCGCTGACCCTGCCATGAATGGCAGGGATTGCGCTCGACAGGTGTTCAAGACATGCGGGGTAGGAATCAACGCCTTCGTAGGGGGCGGCGTCCCCTACGAGGCGTCTGCTGCTACGAATGCGGCCTCTGTCTTGTCCGCCTGCATCCTCAGGCAATGATCCGATTTCTCTCAACCCTTCATTGCCGGGTGAATAGTTTGTCCATAGCCGCCCTGCTTTCGAGCGAAAAGCTGGCACTTTTTTCAATCAATTTTCTAAATTAGACTAAAGAATTCACCATTAAAAACCACTACTGTAGCTGAACATTATTTAAGTAATTTAGAAAATCCGCATAAAAAAATACCCCCGAATTCCCTATTCCTGTCCAAAGCCGATGATTTCCGCGTGGAGGTCGTGCGTGTCGCTGTCGGTGACGAGCACGCGCAGGAAGTCGCCGGGAGAAGCGGGGAATTCGGGATCGAGGTAGACGAGGCCGTCGATTTCCGGGGCGTCGGCCATGCTGCGGGCGATGATGCCTTCGTCGCCGATTTCGTCGACGAGCACGGTGATTTCCTGTCCGATTTTTTCCTCCAGGCGTTTCGCGGAGATTTCTTCCTGCACTTCCATCAGTTGCCGCCGGCGTTCTTCGCGCACGGCGCGGGGCAGCGCGCCGGGAAGCTCGTTGGCGGCGGCGCCTTCGACCGGGGAATAGGGGAAGCAGCCGACACGGTCGAGTTGCGCCGCTTCGAGGAAGGAGAGGAGTTCTTCAAATTCGGCGTCGGTTTCGCCGGGAAAGCCGGTGATGAAGGTGGAGCGGATCGTCAGTCCGGGGCAGCGTTCCCGCCAGGCGTGAATGCGCTCAAGGGTGTTTTCGATGTTGCCCGGGCGGCGCATGGCCTTGAGGACGCGCGGGTTGGCGTGCTGGAAGGGAATGTCGAGATAGGGGAGGATTTTGCCTTCGGCCATCAGCGGGATCAGGTCGTCGAGGGCGGGATAGGGGTAGAGATAATGCAGGCGCACCCAGACGCCGAGTTCTCCGAGCGCCTGGCAGAGTTCCGCGAGCCGCGTCCTGATCGGACGTCCGCCGAAGAAGGCGGTGCGGTATTTGAGGTCGAGGCCGTAGGCGCCGGTGTCCTGCGAGACGATGAGCAATTCGCGCACGCCAGCCGCTACCAGATGCTGCGCTTCTTCGAGGATCGAGGCGACGGGTCGGCTGGCGAGCGGGCCGCGCAGCGAGGGGATGACGCAGAAGCTGCATTGGTGGTTGCAGCCTTCCGAGATCTTGAGATAGGCGTAGTGCGGCGGAGTCAGGCGCACGCCCTGCGGCGGGACGAGGCTGGAAAAGGGGTCGTGCGGCGGCGGCAGGTGGGCGTGGATGTGCCGCATCACTTCCTCGTCGGCGTGCGGCCCGGTGACGGCGAGGACGGCAGGATGCGCGGCGAGGATCGCGTCGCTTTTGGCGCCGAGGCAGCCGGTGACGATGACCTTGCCGTTTTCCGCCAGCGCCTCGCCGATTGCGGCGAGCGATTCTTCGACAGCGGCTTCGATGAAGCCACAGGTGTTGACGACGACGAGATCGGCGTCTTCGTGGCTGTCGGAGATGAGGTAGCCTTCGGCGCGCAGGCGCGTCAGGATGCGTTCGGAGTCGGTCGTGGCCTTGGGACAGCCCAGTGTCACAAAGCCGACGGTGGAAGACGCGGGAGAAGGATCGGGAGGCAGCACGGGGTTGCGATGATGGAACAGGGTTTCTTGAAAACCTGGCGATGCCGCAGTTTCAGCGGGCCTTTTTCTCGGTTTTTTCTTCGGAGTTCGGGCGCATTCCGGAGAACATGCTGCGCGTCTGGGTCTGCATCTGCTCCTGCATCGTCTGGAACATTTTCTTGCTCTGGTCGACGTAGGCCGACATCATGTGCTGCAGCGCCGGCCCCTGGAAATTGAGGAACTGCATCCACAGATCGGATTGCATCTGGCTGTTGTCGCCATAAAGGCCGCGCGATTGTTCCTGGATCTTGTGCTGGAAATCGACGAATCCCTTGATGTTGGTTTCCAGGTATTTTCCGAGCATTCCCTGCATGGCGTGGCCGTAGAAGCGGATGATCTGCGCCAGGAGGTCGGTGGAAAAGAGCGGCATTCCGCCCGCTTCTTCCTCAAGGATGATTTGCAGGAGGATGCTGCGCGTCAGATCCTCGTTGGTCTTGGCGTCGACGACCTGGAAACTCTCGAAGGCCAGGACAAGCTCCTTGATGTCGTTCAGGGTGATGTAGGCGCTGGCTTTCGTGTCGTAGAGACGGCGATTCGGATATTTTTTGATGAGACGTGGAGCTTCCAGCATCGTTGTGCTCTCCTTTGTTCGATATCCCTGTGAAAACGGCCCCAAGGCTTGCGCTGTGGGGCCGTTTTCCGTGACCGGGCGATTATTGATAGTGCAGTCCGCCGTTGATGTTGAGGGTGGCGCCGGTGATGAATCCTGCATCTTCGGATGCGAGATAGACGCAGGCTGCGCCGATTTCTTCCGGCTTGCCCAGGCGCTTCATCGGCACCGAGTCGATGATCCCTTGCAGGATTTCCTGCTTGATCGCCATGACCATCTTGGTGGCGACATAGCCGGGAGCGATGGCGTTGACGGTGACGTTCTTCGCGGCCAGTTCGGCGGCGAGCGCCTTGGAAAAGCCGATGACGCCGGCCTTGGCTGCGGAGTAGTTGGTCTGCCCCGCCTGCCCCTTGACGCCGTTGATCGAGGAAATGTTGATGATGCGTCCCCATCCGCGCTCGGCCATCTTCGCCGAAACCTGCTTGGTCATGTTGAACAGGCTGGACAGGTTCGTGGAAATCACGGCATCCCACTGATCCTTTTCCATCTTGGCAAACATGCGGTCGCGGGTGATTCCGGCGTTGTTGATCAGAACGTCGATCGGACCGGCGGCGGCTTCGGCATCGGCGACCATTTTCTGGCAGGAAGCGAAGTCGGACACGTCTCCGGCAACGGCGGCAGTGCCCTTGACGCCAGCGGCGGCCATTTCCTTTTCCCACTCGGCGGGCTTGTCGAATTCGGGGTGATAGGCAGCGACGACCTTATAGCCGGCTTTCGCCAGCGAAATGCAGATTGCCGTTCCAATGCCTCCCATCGCGCCGGTAACGAGAGCAACACGTTGAGCCATATACTTTCCTTTCATATGATTCGTTGAAGAAAGCGGCACAGTGACATGCCGCCGGGTTGAAGGGCGATTCCGGAGAATCCGGAATCATGACACTCAGGCTTTTTCCTTCACGTAGCGTCCGGGCGCGGGTTCGATCGGCTTGTATTTCGCGTTGCCGGGCGTCTTCGGGGCAGGTTTCTCGCCGCCGGAGAATTGCGCCAGCCATTGCGCCCAATCGGACCACCAGCTCCCCTTGTGTTCTGCCGCGCTGGAAAACCACGTCTCTGCGTCGCCGGAAAGATCGTCGTTCGTCCAGTAGCTGCGGCGGTTTTTCGAGGCCGGGTTGATGACGCCGGCGATATGGCCGCTGGCCCCGAGCACGAAACGGGTCTTGCCTTTCAGGACGCGCGTGCTCAGATAGGCCGAAAGCCAGGGCACGATGTGATCCTCACGCGAGGCATAGAGATAGTTCGGCACGCCGATCTTGCCCAGATCGACCTTGACGCCGCACATTTCGAGCTTGCGAGGAATGCGCAGCGCATTGTCCAGGTACAGGTTGCGCATGTACCAGCACGCGAACGGCCCGGGCAGGTTGGTCGCGTCGCCGTTCCAGTAGAGCAGGTCGAAGGCGGGCGGTTTCTGGCCTTTCAGGTAATTGCCGGAAACATAGTTCCAGATCAGGTCGTTGGCGCGCAGCGCCGAGAAGGTCGTCGCCAGTTCGTGGCCGGGCATGATGCCGCCATTGCCGATCGAGGCCTCGCGCTTCTGGCAGGCGTATTCGTCGATGAAGAGGCCGATCTCGCCGGGAATCGAGAAATCGAGGAAGGTCGTCAGGAGCGTCAGGCTCTCGACCCATTTCTCGCCGCGCGCGGCGAGCACGCCCAGCGCGCTGGAAAGGATCGTGCCGCCGACGCAGAAGCCGAGCGCGTTGACTTTCTCTTCCCCCGAAATTTCGCGCGCCACGGCCAGCGCAGTCACCGCACCGTGGATCAGGTAATCCTCCCAGGTGAGATTGCCCTGTTCCTCATGCGGATTGCGCCAGGAGACGAGAAAGACGGTGTTCCCGGTTTCCGTCGCGTAGCGCACGAAGGAATTTTCCGGCTGCAAGTCGAGGATGTAGAACTTGTTGATGCAGGGCGGCACGATGACCAGGGGCCGCTTTGCCACTTTCGGCGTAATCGGATCGTACTGGATCAACTGGATCAACTCGTTTTCAAAGACCACCGAACCGGGCGCGACGGCAATATTCGTTCCGACATCGAAGGCGCTCTCGTCGGTCATCGAGATGCTGCCCTTTGCCATGTCGCCGATCAGGTTGTTGATCCCGTCGGTGATGCTCTTGCCCTTCGTTTCGACCGCGTAGCGGATGAATTCCGGATTCGTCGCCGCGAAATTGGTCGGCGAAATCGCGTCGATATATTGGCGGGCGAGAAAGCGCAGCCGTTCCTTGCAGACATCGGTTTCGGTATCGGCGATTTCAATCAGGTCGCGGATGAAATCCGAAAGCAACAGGTAGTTTTGTTGCAGATAACTGAAAGGGGCGCTTTCGTGCCACTCCGGGGCGGAAAAACGCTTGTCGCCCGGTTTTGGGCTCACCTTGAAAGACTCTTCGCCTTCGGTTTTCGGCGTCAGGAACGACTGCCACAGCAGCATTTGCTGCGAGAGAAAATGGCGCTGCAAGTCTTCGAGCTTGGCCGGATCGAGCGGCTTGACGTAGATCGGCGAGCCACCGAAGGTGTGATGCGCCTGCTGCGAACTCAGGTAATTGAAAAACTGCTGGGCCATTGCCTGGCCGACCTTCATGAATGGTTGCATGGTGGGGATAAGCGCCTCCATCGTTGTACTCCAGCTCTTTTCATCTGGCATGTTGTCCTCCATTGCTTGGAAAATGTCTTGGGGAAAAAACGAACAGGATAACACTTGGCACGCAGGATCGTGTGTTTTTTGCGTGAAACCGGCGCGGGATCAGCCGTGCGCGCCGAGCAGCCGGCCAACGCCCCAGATCGAGAGGATGCCGAGCAGGATCAGCGAAACCTGCTGCACCGTCGCATGCAATTCCGCGCGCTTATGCAGGCTGGGAATCAGGTCGGCGATGGCGACATAGAGCATGCTCGCCACGGCGATGCTGAGCATATAGGGCGACCAGCCCTCCAGCTTCGAAAGCGCGAAATAGGCGATCGTGCCGCCGACCACGGTCGCCATGCTCGAAAGAAGATTGAACGCGAATGCCTTTGCCCGGCTGAATCCCGAATGCAGCAGCACCACGAAATCGCCCAATTCCTGCGGGATTTCGTGCGCGATGATCGCCAGCGCAGTCACGATCCCCAATTCCGTGCTTTGCAGAAAGGCCGTCGCAATCAGGATCCCGTCGACGAAATTGTGGAAGGTATCGCCGATCAGCACCATCAAACCGGAACGCCCGTGGTCGTGCTGCGTTTCCTGCACCTCGTGCGCCTCGCAATGATCCTGGTGGCAATGCCGCCAGAGCACCAGCTTTTCCAGGATGAAAAAAGCCAGGATTCCGAACAGGATCGCCACCGCGACCGTCTCCGGATCGCCATGCTCCAGCGCATGCGGCAGGATTTCGAGGAACACCGCCCCGAGCATCGCCCCGATCGCATAGGAAACCAGCGCCGTCACCCGATGCGTACCGGCGCTATAGACCGCTGCCGCTGCGGCGCAAATACTCAACGCGCCACCGAGGGCGCTCATCGCGATGATCCAGGCAAGCGTGGACATGAAGGATTCCGGCAGGAAAGGCGGGTCGAAGGAAAAGACCCGGATTATAGCGAAACGGCACGCGACAAAGCCTCCCGTCCAACCCCTCTCTTCGAGTGGGGGTAGTGGGAGTGAGGGAGGTAGCTCGAAAGCGCCGGTGGGAACGTTGCCGCCCGATGCTTGCAAACGGGTGATTTCGGGCGACCACAGGTCGCCCGTGCCGTCGGTAGGGCATAGCCTGGGGTGCGCGAAGCGAAGCCCAATACACGGGCGAAGGTGCTTCCGTTGGGCTTCGCTTCGCGCACCTCAACCTACGAACTTCGATTCGCCCAGACCAACATATGACATCGAAATTTCCAAACCCGCTTGACGCTTCCTGCGGAACGGCGCATTCTTTTCTTTTGTCGATCCCTTGCCGCCTTGATCGAATCCTTTTCGGGAGCCGCCCCCATGTCACTCATAAAATCCTTTGCATTCAATAAGTTACCACCCCCCCGCATTAGGGTAACTGCATATTCTCCCAATAAAAATTCCGCTTCTTCCCCGCCCTCTTCTTCGGGCGGTTTTCTTCCGTTTTTCCGAAAGCTTGCCAAGGCATTGGCCGTAATCGCGTTGGCACTGGTTCTCGCGCCCACGGATGCGTTCGCGGCCCCTGTGGGAAACAATACGCAAAATTTTCAAATTGGCAAGAGCACATCGCTTAACTCGTATTCGGTTGGCGGAGGAGGAGGAAGCTTATCCGTACAATCAGGCGCCTTACCGGCGGGAGTCAGTTTTGATCATCAAGCTGGTAACCTTTGGCATTTCACTGGGACGCCTGAGCCGGGGGCTGTGGGCAACTACCTCGTTACGCTTGAGGATTCTGCTGACCCTGGCCATACCAAGGACGTCAGCATCACCGTCTCGGAAGGCCCGCAAAGCATCGCGCAGTCCGACATCGATAGGGTGATGAGCGATGTGGGCAGCACCGTGCAGCTTGCTCAAACCGCGAACAACGGCAACGGCGATGAAATTCCACAAGCTTCGACAGACGCGCCTACGCTGGTTTATTCAGGCGGCACGGCAGGAATCGCGACAGTCGACGGAACCGGCCTCGTCACGATCGAGGGAGAAGGCACGACCACGGTGTTTATCGACTCCGCCGCGACAGGCAGCTATCTCGCCGCGACACAAAAGCCTGTTGTCATTACCGTAAGAATCTTCGACCCCACGATCAACGCAAATGACGACAGCTCTCTGCCTGGCGAGGCAAAAACCCTGAGCGCCACGCTGGCAGGCGCGTATCTGGCAAGCGGCGACAGCATGATATTCACCGCAAGCAGCGGAACAATCTCCGTCCCGGCAACCGCGACTGCGAACGGCGACATCAGCTTTGATTTGTCTGCCGCCGACATCGACGAGCTCGGGCTGGGAGCGCATACATTTACGATTTCGCAAACCGGCACAACGGGCAATGCCGCAACGAACAACAATACGGTCGCCGATGCGACGTTTACGCTGACGATCGCCTCCCCTCCTCCTCCGACACCGCCGACTCCGCAACCCACTCCTTCTCCCACACCCACTCCCGCCTTCTCCGACGGCGACACGCTGGCCCCGGGAAGCAGCAGCGCTGCGCCTGCCGGGAATTCTTCGTTCTGTCTCGGAAATTCAGGAAGCGCCCCGGTCACGGTGATCATCGACAAGGTGCCCTATACGATTGTGCCGGAAGCCGAGAACACCTGCTTCGAGGTCTTTGCCTCCGAAACCGGACGCGCGTTGATTCTCGACAGCGGTACGGCGGACATCAGCACTCCAATGCCCAACGCGGCTCTGCTCGAAGCGAGGAATGGGGATCTGGTGATGAATGAAGGCAACGCGACGATCCGCGCGACGGTTGATCCGAATTGCACGAGCACCCGGGTCACGGTGCTCGAAGGCAAGGTGGATGCGCCGGAATGGATCACGAGTCCGATGCCCTCGACCGGCTGCCCGGAAGACGCGCTGACGCCGAAACAGGGAAGCTTCATGGTGGGCGACGGAAAGCTCGCCTGCCCGCCGTCTGCGCTCTCGATCAAGGGGACGTGGGCGAAGCTGACGGTGAAACA
>WQZF01000026.1 GCA_009780885.1 Betaproteobacteria bacterium
AAAAAAAAAAAAAAAAAAAAAAAAAAGTGGGGGGGGGGGGGGGGGGGGGTATGATATAATAATATTCTGGCGGCGCAAACACGCCCCACCCAGAATTTTATTCATAAAGGAAAATCGGGCGTCTTTGCGCCACGGATTGAACATGAATTACACCCCTATCGCTTAACGGGAACAGATTAACGAAAACTGCCCGCGCCTGCATCTCGTTTCTTGCTCACTTTGGGGCTTGGCTTATCGTTTCTTGCTTATTTACCCGGCAGGTTGATCTTCCGGGGGGCTTCCAAACGCATCCCTGGCATCGTAGGGGGCGATGGCAATCGCCCCGTCAAGCTCCGGCCCTTAAATAGTATGTAGGATGGGTTGAGCACAGCGAAACCCATCGGAGTTCCAGAGGGAGAAATGATGGGTTTTGCTTCGTTCCCCCCATCTTGCGTAATGAGAGTGTTTAAGGGCCGGATCAATAAGGCAGCGCCTCGATCCGCGTTCCGGCGAGGCGGTCGTGCAGGAATTGGCGCCTGGAATCGAAAATCGCCCAGAAGAAACCCAGGCCGAAGAGGAGTGCAGAAGGCCAGGCGAGGAGGAAGCGCAGGAGAGCCTTGCCGGTGGAGAGCGGCCCGCCGTGGGCGTCGGTCAGGCGCAGGCGCCATGTTTTCATGGCCAGGGTCTGCCCGCCGTGGCGCCAGAACCAGACGAAATAGAGCATCAGCACGAGGACGAAATGCGCCTTGACGAGCCAGTGCGGCGCTTTCGTTTCGGCAAAGGCGCCGAGCAGGATGTGCGGCAGCAGAAAGACGAGCGCGAGTACCGCAAACAGGATGACCCATTCGTAGAGCATGCTGGCGAGGCGGCGGAACAGGGAGGGCGGAACGAAAACGGCAGGGACGGACGGAGGAGAGGCGCTTGGTTCAGGCGTCATGGATTTCCGGGAGGCGGTGGGGGAAGAGAGGAAGCCGCAGACGTGCCGGAAGACGGTTCGGGGAATTTGCCCGCGAGTGGATGGCCCGGATCTTCAGGGAAAAACGCAGTTCCCGGCGAGGCAGCTTCCATGCCGCCGGGAGTAGGTATCGCTGCGGGCGTGGGCGGGTTTTCCTGGATCTCCGCCGTCTCCGGCATCACGGGCGGAGCATTGCCGGGGTTGCGGTTCTTGGCTTTCTGGAGCTTTTGATATTCTTCCCATTTCTTCTGCATCGCCTGTTTTTCCTGCGGCGGCAATTTTTTGAATTGCTGGTATTTCTTTCGCGCGTTCTCGCGCTGCTCCGGCGCAAGGTGCGCCCATTCCCGCATCTGCTGCTGAACCCGCTTCTGCGCGGTGGGGGTCATTTCGGGGTAACGTGTGGCGATGTTGAGCCATTTTTTGCGTTGCAGGCTTCCCATCTGATTCCACTCGCTCGCCAACGGCGCGAGGATGGATTGTTGTTCGGGGCGAAGTTGCGTCCAGTTCGGCTGCGGCGGGGTCATCGCCTCCATCGCGGCGTCTTCCGCGTGCGCAAGGGGCGATGCCAAGGCCACAGCAAAAAGGATGCCGACAATGCAAAGGATGCGAAAAATTGCCCGCGCCGGAAACCGGGGCAGGCTCCAGGCTTGCGCCTTGTCCAGTGTCAGTGCGAGTTGCTGAGCCACTCCTCAAAGCCTTTGTCTACAAAAGCCTCCACCGGCATGTCGTCGGAGAGTAGTGCGATTTCGATTTCTCCCATGGCCTGGACGCGATAATCGGAGTAACCGTACAGTCCCATGATGATGGCGGCGCAGAAAAGGAGTGCCGCCAGCACATGCCGTTGCAGGGGCGTCATCGGGAAATGGGGAAAGAGGGAGAAGTGCGGAACGCGCAGGAATGCCGGGGCGCCTCCTGCGCAGGCGGGCATGGGCACAACTACCGGGATTTTTTGGCGAGCGAGCGCACACTCCCGAGCCACCCGCAGTCTTTCCATGACTGCCGGGCCGAGATCGCGCGTTCCCCGGTTCAGGAACTTTTTGATCCTGAAACCGAAGTGTGTTTCGTTCATAGTGTGATGCCTTTGCCTTTCAGCGCCGCTGCCAACGTATGGGTGGCGCGCGAACAATGGGTTTTTACGCTACCTTCCGAACATCCCATCACGGTTGCCGTTTCGGCGACATCCATGTCTTCCCAATAACGCAGCAGAAAAGCCTCGCGTTGACGCAGGGGAAGACGCGCGACTTCCTCTTCGATGATAGCAAGGATTTCTGCCTGCTCAAGGGCCTCGTGGGGCGTTTCGGCGAGCTTTCCGGTGCGGGGAGCTTCCAGGAGATCCAGCGGGTCGGTGTCTTCCTCGCCGGGGTCGCGCGACGAGGGGAGCAGCGCCGAGAAAAACGTCGTCCAGAACGAACGCGCCTTGCTGCGGCGGAAATGATCCCGGATCGCGTTTTGCAGGATGCGCTGGAAGAGGGGCGGAAATTCCTCCATCGGGCGGTCGCCGTATTTTTCGGAGAGGCGCATCATGGCTTCCTGAACGATGTCGAGCGCGGATTCGCTGTCGCGCACGGCATAGGCTGCCTGCTTGAAGGCACGCCGTTCTACCGATGCAAGGAATTCCGAGAGTTCGCGGTGCGTGGCCAGAAGTAATCCTCTTGGAGTGAATGCGGGATCCGATGAAAGTCTTTTGGGTTTGCCTCTGTCCGGGCGTCGATGCCTGTTCGCCGCGAATTCCGGGCGCCTGAAAGACCGGCGGCGCAACGCAGGTTGCCTTATCCGCTTTCTCTGGCTTGACCAACCGGTATGGAAACCGATAAGGTAGCAAACTTTTCGATGGTTTCTTAATCAGGCAGGACAGGCAGGTGAAAACGAAATGATGACCGGTGCAGAGATTTTAATCAGGTGCTTGCAGGAAGAAAAGGTCGAGCATATTTTCGGCTACCCGGGCGGCGCGGTTTTGCATATTTACGATGAATTGTTCAAGCAGCAGGAGATCAAGCATGTGCTTGTCCGGCATGAACAGGCTGCCGTCCATGCGGCCGACGGCTACGCGCGCTCCTCGCAGCAGGTCGGCGTCGCGCTGGTGACTTCCGGCCCCGGCGCGACCAATGCGGTGACCGGGATTGCCACGGCCTACATGGATTCGATCCCGATCGTCGTGATCTCCGGCCAGGTGCCGACACA
Organism: Betaproteobacteria bacterium; assembly: GCA_009780885.1. GTDB lineage: Bacteria > Pseudomonadota > Gammaproteobacteria > Burkholderiales > Rhodocyclaceae > WQZF01. Next base: position 3,116 of record WQZF01000026.1, read on the forward strand.
GGCAATCGGCATGGATGCGTTCCAGGAAGTCGATATGGTCGGCATCACGCGCCCGTGCGTGAAGCATAATTTCCTGGTCAAGGATGTGCGCGAAATCGCGCCGACGGTAAAAAAGGCTTTTCATATCGCCAAAACAGGCCGCCCCGGCCCGGTCGTGATCGACATTCCGAAGGATGTGACGGCGGAGAAATGCGCCTTTGAATATCCGCAAAAATTCTCGATGCGCTCGTACAACCCCATCATGAAGGGGCATACCGGCCAGATCAAGAAAGCGGCAGCCCTGCTTGCCAAGGCGAAGCAGCCGATGATTCTCGTCGGCGGCGGGGCGGTGCTCTCCGATGCCTCCGAGGCGTTGGGGAGGCTCGTGCGCCATCTGGGCTATCCGATGTCCAATACCCTGATGGGGATCGGCGCGTTTCCGGCAAACGATCCGCTCAATCTGGGAATGCCCGGGATGCACGGCACCGTCGAGTCGAACATGGCGATCCACCATTGCGATGTGCTGCTTGCCGTCGGCACCCGTTTCGGCGATCGCGTGATCGGCAATCCGGCCCATTTTTCCGGCGAGCCGCGCAAGGTGATTCATATCGACATCGACCCTTCGTCGATTTCAAAGCGCGTCAAGGTCGATGTGCCGATTGTCGGCAATGTGCGCGACGTGCTCGAAGAGCTGTGCGTGCAACTCGGCGAGAGCAGGCCGCCGGAGGCGCAAACAGCCGAGTGGTGGAAGAAAATCGGCGAATGGCGGAACAAGAAATCCCTGAAATACAAGCAGCCTTCCGACCTGATCATGCCGCAGTATGTCGTCCAGAAATTGCACGAGATTACCGGCGGCAATGCCATCGTCACGACCGATGTCGGCCAGCATCAGATGTGGGCGGCGCAGTATTACGGCTTTGAGCGCCCGCGCCGCTGGCTCACTTCCGGCGGCCTGGGCACGATGGGTGTCGGCCTGCCGTATGCCATGGGTGCGGCCTTCGCCAATCCCGGCGAAACGGTCGTGTGCATCACCGGCGAAGCCTCGATCCAGATGTGCATCCAGGAATTGTCGACCGCCAGGCAGTTCCGGCTGCCGGTCAAGATCGTCTGCCTGAACAACCGCTATCTCGGCATGGTGCGGCAGTGGCAGGAAATGTTCTACGGCAGCCGTTATTCCGAAACCTATATGGATTCCCTGCCCGATTTCGTGAAGCTCGCGGAGGCGTATGGCCATGTCGGAATGCGCATCGAACGTCCGGAAGACGTCGAACCGGCATTGAAAAAGGCATTTGGCGAGCACAAGGACGATCTCGTGTTCATGGACTTCATCACCAACCGGGAGGCGAATGTATTCCCGATGGTCGCGGCGGGCAAGGGATTGACTGAAATGATCCTGGCCGAAGACCTGTAAGCGAGGGAGCGAAAATATGCGTCATATCATCTCGATCCTGCTGGAAAACGAAGCCGGCGCGCTCTCGCGCGTCTGTGGCCTGTTCTCGGCGCGCGCCTACAACATCGAATCGCTGAACGTCGCGCCGACCGAGGATCCTTCGCTCTCGCGCATTTCGATCGTCACACGCGGCTCGGACGATGTGCTGGAGCAAATCACGAAGCAGTTGAACAAACTGGTCGATGTGCTGCGCGTCGTCGACCTTGCGGAGGGCCCCTCCCTGGAACGCGAACTGATGCTGGTCAAGGTGCGCGCGGAAGGCGAACAGCGCGAGGAAGCCAAGCGCCTGACCGACATCTTTCGCGGCAGCATCATCGACGTTTCCGATTCGGCCTATGTCATCCAGTTGGCCGGCAGCAGCGCCAAACTCGACGCTTTCATCGAGGCGCTCGATGCCTCCTCGATTCTCGAAACCGTGCGCACCGGCGCCTGCGGGCTCGGACGCGGCGGCAGGATACTCAAAGCCTGAACCAGAGCAGCGTGCAGGATGAGGGTCACTTACGCGCCCCCATCTGCGCCACCATTTTCCTTAACCATTTTTCCGTTTTGAAAGGATGATGAAAAATGAAAGTTTATTATGACAAGGACGCCGATCTTTCCCTCATCAAGGGCAAGAAAGTCTGCATCGTCGGTTACGGCTCGCAGGGCCACGCGCACGCGCAGAATCTCAAGGACTCCGGCGTCGATGTGATCGTCGGCCTGCGCCGCGAAGGCGCTTCGTGGGGCAAGGCGGAAAAGGCGGGGCTGAAGGTCGCCCCGATTGCGGAAGCCGTCCGGGATGCCGACGTGATCATGATCCTGCTGCCGGACGAGAACATTCCCGATGTCTACAAGAACGACGTTGCCGCCAATCTCAAGAAAGGTGCGGCGCTGGCCTTCGCGCACGGCTTCAACATCCATTACAACCAGGTGATTCCGCGCGACGACATCGACGTGATCATGATCGCGCCCAAAGGCCCTGGCCATACCGTGCGCTCCGAATATCTCAAGGGCGGCGGCGTGCCGAGCCTGATCGCCGTCTATCAGGATCGCTCGGGCAAGGCGCGCGACGTTGCGCTTTCCTACGCTGCGGCCAATGGCGGCGCCAAGGGCGGCGTGATCGAAACCACCTTCCGCGAAGAAACCGAAACCGATCTCTTCGGCGAGCAGGCCGTCCTTTGCGGCGGCGCGGTCGAACTGGTCAAGGCCGGATTCGAGACGCTGGTCGATGCCGGATACGCGCCGGAAATGGCCTACTTCGAGTGCCTGCACGAACTGAAACTGATCGTCGACCTGATGTACGAAGGCGGGATCGCCAACATGAATTATTCCGTCTCGAACAACGCCGAATACGGCGAGTACGTCACCGGCCCGAAGGTCGTCGGCTGGGAGGCGCGCGAGGCGATGCGCGAGTGCCTGAAGGATATCCAGGAAGGTGTCTACGCCAGGAAATTCATCCTCGAAGGGCGTACCGGCTACCCGGAAATGACCGCGCGCCGCCGCTTGAATGCCGAGCACCAGATCGAGCAGGTCGGCGCAAGGTTGCGCGACATGATGCCGTGGATCAAGAAAAACAAACTCGTTGATCAGTCGAAAAACTGAAAGGCTGGATTCTTTCGTCTCTTCCTTTCCGGCCAGGTTTTCTGGCCGGTTTTTTTTACAGGAATCTCATGCGTACTTCATATCCGCTGATTGCCCGTGAAGGCTGGCCGTTCATCGGCATCTCCTTTCTCTTTGCCGTGCTGGCGCCATTCTTTTGGGGGTGGTGGTCGCTCCCCTTCTGGTTGCTTTTCATTTTCTGCCTGCAATTCTTCCGTGACCCGGAGCGCCAGCCCGCAGGCGGCGAAAAATCCGTTCTCGCTCCGGCGGACGGGCGTGTCATCGTCGTCGAGGAAGCCGAAGACCCCTACCTGAAGCGGCGCGCGCTCAAAATCAGCGTCTTCATGAACGTATTCAACGTACATTCCAACCGCAGCCCGGTCGACGGCACGGTCAAGGAGCGCTGGTACCATCCCGGTTCCTTCTTCAATGCCGCACTCTCCAAGGCCTCCCTTGAGAACGAGCGCTGCGCGATTCGACTTTCCACCTCCGGGAATCAGGAAATCACCTGCGTGCAGATCGCCGGACTGGTTGCGCGGCGCATCCTGAATTACACCCAGGACGGCATGGCGCTCACGCGCGGCCAACGCTTCGGATTCATCCGTTTCGGTTCCCGGGTCGACCTTTATCTGCCGCTCGACACGAAGGCGCGCGTCGCGATCGGCGACAAGGTTCATGCCGCAACCAGCATCCTTGCCGAATTGCCCTAAACTGCCGAATTGATCGACACCCCCCGCCGCCCTTTCCCCATGCCCAACGATCTCCAACCCCGAAAAACTGTCTTCAACCCCGAGTTGCGGCGGCGCGGCATTTATATCCTGCCCAATTTGTTTACCACCGCTGCGCTCTTCTGCGGTTTTTTCTCGATCGTGCAGGCGATGCGTGAAAACTTCGAGCAGGCTGCTGTCGCCATTTTTATCGCGATGGTGCTCGACAGCCTCGATGGCCGCATCGCGCGCCTGACCCGCACCCAATCGGCCTTCGGCGCGGAATACGATTCGCTTGCCGACATGGTTTCCTTCGGAGTCGCCCCGGCGCTGCTGATGTATCAATGGGCGCTCAAGGACCTGGGCCGGGCCGGGTGGATCGTCGCCTTCATCTTCTGCGCAGGCGCAGCCTTGCGGCTGGCGCGTTTCAACACCACGCTGCAGGTGATCGACAAGCGCTACTTCCAGGGTCTTCCCAGCCCTGCGGCGGCGGCGCTGGTCGCGGGCTTCGTCTGGGTTTGCCGCGACGGAGGCGTCTACGGCGGCGATGTCCTTACCGGCTGGATTTCCCTTGGGCTGACCGCCTTCGCCGGCCTCTCGATGGTCAGCAACGTCCGCTTCTACAGCTTCAAGGATTTCAACCTCAAGAAGAGCGTCCCCTTCGTCGCCGCCGCCTCGATCGTGCTTCTCTTCGCGCTGGTTTCCTCCTATCCCGCCGGCGTCCTCTTCGCCCTCTTCGTCATTTACGCGCTCTCGGGCTACTTCTTCGCCCTGCTGCGTTTTATCGGGCGCAGGAAGACTCCCTGAAAGCTTTTGCCGAATACGGGATTTTATGCGCCCTGATTTTCTAAATTACTTAAAGAATTATTTGTTAAATCACACTACAGTAGCGAAACATTATTTAAGTAAATTTAGAAAATTGCATAGGACGATTGCATCCTGCGAGATCAACGATCCAGCGGGCAACGGGGATCGTTGTCGAGAGGGGGGAGCGGCAGCGGGGTGCGGGATTCGTCGGGTTCGAGGAATTCGAGGCGCAGTTCGATGCGGCGGCTTTCTTCCGGGCTTTCCCTGAGGGTGTTGAAGGATGCGCCGCCGACGAAGAAAAGTTGGCGGATCATGAGGCGGTCGGCTTCGGAGAGGGTTTCGGGGGTTTCGGAGGCGGCGGGCGAGGGCGGCGCCAGAAGGACGCAGAGGACGCGCTCGGAGCGTTGCAGGCTCAGGTTCAGGTTGTGCAGGTAGGTGCCGCGCGCGTCGGCAAAACCTTCGACGACGACGCGTTTGAGCCAGCGCTGGCCCAGCGGATCGCGGGCCAGTGCGAGGATGTGCGGGGTGAAGGCGCGCAGAAGATGTGCCTGTTCGGAGTCGATGCGGTGGCTGTCGGTAGCGAAGCGGGCGCGGTCGCCGAAGTCAATCGAATGTCCATGCCGCCGCACGCCGGGAAAATCGCGGATGACATCGTCGAGCCGATTCAGCAACAACTCGATTTCGTGCGCGCGGATTCCCTTCTGGCGCTCGCTCTCGGAAATTTCATGCGTGACCGCCAGAAGCGCGACGGTCATCGCCAGCAGGAAGAGGACCATCAGCGCCGACATCAGGTCCGAGAACGAAATCCAGAAGGGCTTTTCGGCCTCGTCGCGCGCTTTTTTCGGAACGGAGGCTTTCAGGGCGAACATGGCGGCGGAGGGAAGGGATCAGCGGGAGAGCGCCGCGTCGAGGGTGTCGCCCAATTCGTCGATCGCGGCGCGCAGGTGGCCGACGGCTTCGGCGACTTCGCGGTGAAACTGGCCGTTGCCCTCGCGCAGCGTGCGCTCGACATTCCTGGCGAAGGCTTCGTGCGCGGCGGTCAGGACTTCGCTGACGCCTTGCAGGTATTGTTCGGCGCTTTTCTGCGCCGCGCCGAGCGCCTTCGCGCCGGATTCGAGGCGTTCGGCGAGTTGCGGGGCCAGCCCCGCCTCGTGCCGCGCCCGGTCGAGGGTGGCGCGGACTTCGCCGAGCAGCGCGGAAAATTCGCCGCGCAACTGGTTGTGTTCGCGCACGCTGGCGGCGCAATCAGCGGCGGCGGTGGCAAGCTGCGCGGCGGCTTGCCCGATCCTTTCGCTGCTCTGCGCGAGTTGCCCGACCGGGGCCGCAATGTGACTGCCCACTTGCGCCAGATCGCCGCACAGGGCGCGAAACGCCGAGGTGTCGACGCTGAGGGACTGCGCCATATTTTCGGCGCGTTGGGCATCGCGTCCTCCGCTGTTGCGGATTTCTTCGGAGAGCGCGTGGATGTGTCCGCCGATGTCGTGGAGACGCGCGACGGCCTGCGTCAGGGCGGCGCCCTGCTGCGCCAGGCTTTCGCGCTGTTCGCGCCGCAGCGCGTCGATTTCGGCGCTCCAGCGGGACTGTGCGTCGTCGGTGTGGCGGCTCAGGGATTGGTCGAGATGCGCGAAACGCTCGCCCAGCGTGCCGGCAAGCGCCTCTCCGGGCGCGCTGCCGGCGCGTTCGAGCGTCGCGGCGATTTGGGCGAGCGGGGCGCGCAAACCTTCGCTGACGGCCTGCGTAAGCGTTGCGGCCATGGCTCCGGCGCTGTCGCGGGTTTCCTTCAGCCGCGCCTCGTGTTGCTGCTCGAAGATTTCAGAAAACGCCTGGCGCAAAGCGCCGGCAAGCGCCTGCTCCAGCCGCGCGGCCTGTTGGGCCGCCTGCTGCGTGCCGCGTTCGCCGACGCGCACGAGGCGGGCCAGATAATCCTCTCCCGCGCCGAATTCAAAGCAACTGTCGATCCGCTGCGTCAGTTCGGCGACCTGGCGATAGCGGGCGCTGACCAGCGATTTTTCGATCCAGGTGAACAGCATCGCCAGGCCGATGGCCGCCGCCGAAATCCGGAAAGCGTTGCCGACGCTCTGGATCAGCGTGTTGAGGCTGCCGCGCACGGCGGCGGCGTCGCTGCCGACGCTGAAGTCGGCAAGCCCGAAGATCAGCCCGGAAAAAGTGCCGAGGATGCCGATGCCGGTCAGGATGCCGGGCAGATGCTTGTAGAACTCGGTTTTCAGCGGCGTATCGACGAGCGCGTGCTCGGTGAAGAAGCTTTCCGCGAGCACGGTCGCGCGCCAGCGGTAGAGGCTGCCCTGCTCGGACATTTCGGCGTGCAGCGTTTGCGCGTATTCGCGCCAGAGTTGAGCGAGACGCGGCGTTTGCATCGCTTCACGTCCGATCCGCGCCGGGTCGAAGACCGGCACGCGAGCAACACCGGCGACGGGTTGCACGCCGGGTTCCGGCGTGAATTCCTTTTGCAGCGAAGCCAGCCGCCGCAACGTGCGGCGGAGTTCGTGACCGACGATGAAGGCCGGGACGACGAAGCGCAGAAAAAAAGCGAAACTGATCAGCGCCAGCAGGCCGACAACGATCCAGCCGTGCGCACCCATCGACGAAGAACCGAAAAAGTCGTTCATTGCGGGCTATGCCAAAGAAAGCAGGCGCTCACTTGAGGCTCACCGGGCGCTTGCCGATGTCGATTCTGACTTCGATTTCTTCCTTATTGCGCCGGAGCCTGAAAAGCATCTGGTTCCCGGGTTTTTGCGCGGCAATCAAATTGCGCAGTTCCTGCGGGTTATCGACCGGTTGCCCGTCGATGGCAAACAGGACATCGCCCGGTTTGATTCCTGCGCTGGAGGCAGGGCTGCCGCGCTGCACGCCCGCGATCAAGGCGCCATGCGTCTGCGGCAGATGGAAGGATTCGACCAGTTCCGGGGTCAGTTCCTGCACTTCGACGCCGATCCAGCCGCGCGTGACCGAGCCGGTGCGGATGATCTGCTCCATCACGTCGCGCGCCGTCGTGACCGGGATGGCGAAACCGATTCCGAGCGAGCCGCCGGAACGGGAAAAGATCGCGGTGTTGATGCCGATCAGGTTCCCTTGCGCATCGGTCAGCGCGCCGCCCGAATTGCCGGGATTGATCGCGGCATCGGTCTGGATGAAATTCTCGAAGGTGTTGATCCCGAGCTGCGAGCGTCCGAGCGCGGAGACGATGCCCATCGTCACCGTTTGTCCGACGCCGAAGGGATTGCCGATCGCGAGCACCACATCGCCGACGCCGACGCCCTCCATCGACGCGAAGCCAATCGCCGGCAAGGGCGGGCTGGAATCGCTTTCCGGATCGACCTTGAGCACCGCGAGATCCGATTCCGGATCGGAGCCGATGACCCGGGCCTTCAGTTTGCGCCCATCGTTCAGGGCGACCTCGATCGAGTCGGCGGAATCGATGACGTGATTGTTGGTCAGGATATAGCCATCGGAGCGGACGATGACGCCGGAACCAAGGCCGGAAGGCGCATCGAAGGGATCGTCGCCTTCCCGGCCTTCACTGTCCGGGGTGCCGAAGAAGTGGCGGAAAATCGGATCGTTGAAAAAGGGATGCGCGCGGCGGCGGATCTTTTGCGTCGTGAAAACGTGCACTACACTTGGCAGCGCCTTGTTTGCCGCAGCGCGGTACGATGAGGACGCCGGAGGCGGCGACGCGGTATTCTGCGGCAGGATCGCAGCCGGCGGCGCGTTCAAGTTCGACGCCCCCGCCTCGCGACGCGGCGTCTCCGGAGCCGGCAGCCATTCCGGCTTCAAGGTGGCGACGGTGAAATACGCGGCGAGCAACACCGTTACCGTTTGTGCAAAAATCAGCCATAAACTGCGCATGGAGAAAACCCTGATGAATCCGATGAAAGATGCCACGACTGCCGCTGCTGCCGCCTCCGTGACGCGGGAAGAGCTGGGCGAATATCTCGACGCACTGCTGGAACCCGCGAGATTCCGCGATTATTGCCCAAACGGACTGCAAGTGGAAGGACGATCCCCGATCCGCCACATCGTCGCCGGCGTCAGCGCGAGCCAGGCGCTGATCGAAGCCGCCGTGGCGCGCGGCGCCGATACGCTGCTTGTGCATCACGGCTGGTTCTGGCGCGGCGACGAGGTTCGCGTCACCGGCATTCGCCGCTGTCGGCTCGGCGCCTTGCTCGCGCAGGACATCAACCTGTTTGCCTATCATCTGCCGCTCGACGCGCACCCCGAACTCGGCAACAACGCCCAACTTGCCCGCCGTCTGGGCTGGATCGCGGAAGGCCGTTGCGGCGAGGAAGATTTCGTCTGGCTGGGCCGCCCGGAAACGGAATCCACCGTCGGCGACATCGCCGCGCGAATTTCGGAGAGCCTCAAGCGCGCTCCACAATTGATCGGCGAGCCATCGCGCCCTGTGCGTCGCATTGCCTGGTGTACCGGCGGAGCGCAAGGATTCTTCGAAGCCTCGATTGCCGCTGGCGCCGACATTTTCGTCAGTGGCGAAATCTCCGAGCCGACCGTCCACCTCGCCCGCGAAACCGGCGTCGCTTACCTTTCCGCCGGCCACCACGCCACCGAACGCTACGGCATCATCGCGCTGGCCGAACATCTGGCCCAGCGCTTCGGAATCCGCTGCGAATTCGTCGAAATCGAAAATCCGGTGTAAGGGAAAGCTTCGGAAAATCCCCAAAATTTTCTAAATTTAGTTAAATAATGTTTGGCTACAGTAGTGAATTTCACTTAAAAATTATTTAAACAAATTTAGAAAAATATAGTCAAAAAAAGGGAATTATTTATTTAACTCCCTGGAAACGGGAATGGCGCAAGATGCCCTGTAGGGGCGACCTGTGGTCGCCCCTACGAAACCTCCGGGGGAGTCAAGCGGATAATTCCCAAAAAAACGGCGCTCGAAAGCGCCGCCAGATTTCCTCCTTTGGGTCTCGATCACTGATAGCGCAGGGTCACGAACAACGCACGGCCCGGCTGGTTGTACCAGGCGGCGGTTTCGTATTTCTTGTCGAAGATGTTCGAGAAGCGCCCTTGCAGGCTCCACTTCTTGTCGAGCGCGACTTCGGCGCGCAGATCGGTCAGCGCGTAGCCGCCCATTCGCTCGGTGTTGGCGAGGTCATCGTAGCGATTTCCCTCGCCGCGCAGCGTTGCGCCCAGGCGCCAGGAGCCGAAGTTGTAGTCGGCGTCGATGCGGAAGGATTCGCGTGCCCGGCGCGGAAGCAGGTTGCCGTTCATGGCGCCATCGGTGCGATTTTTCGGATCGAGCCAGGTTGCGCTGGCATTGATGCTCCACGCGGACAGGCGCAGCCGCAGATTCGCTTCGACGCCGAGAATGCGCGCCGTGTTGATGTTGGCGGGAGCAAAGGTGTTCGAGTCGTAGGCGATCAGGTCGTCGATGTCGGTGTAAAAGGCATTGAGCGAGAATTTCGAGCCCTTCGTTCCTTCTCCCAAGGCGAGCGGCGTACTGAATCCGAGCTCCCAACTCTTCGAAGTTTCCGGCCTCAGATTCGGGTTGCCGTAATACGGATAGTAGAGATCGTTGAACGAGGGGGCCTTGAATGCGGTGCCGTATGAGGCCCACAGGCGCATCCTGTTCTCGAAATTGAAGCCCAGCGAGAGGTTGCCCGTCGTCTTCTGTCCGAATTGCTGGTTGTCGTCCGAACGCAGCGCGGCCTGGGTGTCGAATTGTCCGAAGCGTCCCTGATACTGTGCGAAAACGCCGGTATTGGAACGGCTGTCGCGGTCGTAGGGCAAATCCGCGTCGACCTTTTCGTTCTGGTAATCGACGCCGAGACTCAGCGTGTGCTGCGGCAGGAAGGTCCAGTCTGCTTGCAGAGATGCCGTGTTGCGGTGGGTGTTGAAAAAATCCTGGTAAACCCCGTTGAGATAATCGTGGGCGTTGTCCCAACTGCGCCCGACCGAAAGGGTGGCCTGGAAATTGTCGGCGGGAGAAAAGCGCAGCTTGCCGCCGAGCACCTGGTTCATCGACTTCGTTTCATTGCCGTAGCTGCCGTCGTATTCGAGACGCGATTCGGTGCGCAGCCATTGGATCTGCGCCTCCAGCTTGTCGAAGCGGTAGCCGGTGGAAAGCGAAACCGATTGATTGCGGTAGCCGTCGTCGTCCGGTTCGACGGTAAAGCAACCCGCCGTCATGGAGCCCCGGCAGGAATTGAAGCCGTTGGTCGACATGCCTCCAATGCCAACGTTGTACCAGCCGCGCCCGTTTTCACCGAAGACGCCGGAAGCGCCGGCATGCCCCTCGAAGGTACTGTAGCGGCCCGCACCGATCGAAAACACAGGCTTGAAGACGCCATCCCCGGATTGGGCCTTGCGGGTGAATATCTGCACGACGCCGCCGATGGCCTCCGATCCGTACAGGCTGGAACGCGGGCCCCGAACGATTTCGATCCGGTCGATCTGGTCGAGCGGGATGTTTTCGATGGCCGTCATGCCGGTGGTCGGCGAGTCGACCTGGATGCCGTCGATCATGAAGACGGTGTGGCTGGAATTGGTGCCTCGCAGGAAGAACGAGGTTTGCTGGCCGCGTCCGCCGCTGTTGGCGAGGCTGATGCCGGACATGCCGGAAAGCAGGTCGGTGACCGAACGCGCCTGGAGGCGGTCGATTTCCTCGCGCGTGACGACGGTGACTGCCGCCAGCGTTTCATCCGCCGTTTGCGCTGTGCGCGTTGCGGTCACGATGACGGGATCCAGTTCCGGCTCGGCGGCGTGGGCATTGCCCAGGGGGAGACAGGGGAGCAGCAATGCCGCCAGAAGCGCAGGGGTTTTTTCAAGTGAAGCGGAGTGGAGAGGTACTGGACGCGAGCGCAGCCATTGGGCGGCAGAAGCCGCTGGAAATCTTTTTGAGGGCATGGAGATTCCTCCCTTTTCCGCGCGCCCCGCGCGGAAACAGAACGATGTTGTAAAAAGGCTCAGGGAGGAAAGAAGAAACGGCGCAGACGGATCAAACGGGCGCGTTTTCAGGGAACAGGATTTGCTGCGCCGCCTCTGCCCCGTCGCGCAGCCCTCCGCAGCGCCAACTGGACGCACAGGCCGGTCTCCGGGCTTGCGAGGCGGGGTATGGAAAATCCAACTCCGGAGGGCGGCGTCTTCCCGTGCGCATGAATGCGCGCAGTGACGTGTTGCCGCTTTTCGACTCGCTTACCGTTGCGGGGGCAGCGCCGGAATGGCGTTTTTCGGGGGGACGGACAAGCGGCCCGCATGAAACCCTCAAAACGCGCACCGGCTTCCCGTTTAATCCTTCCGGCGGATCGCCGTTGGGACACCTGTGGCAGCCGGGAAGATTACTCAATCACGGCGGCGGCGTCAAATCGCCGGAATCAAGGCACTTATTGTTTGCGTTCCATCTCTTTTAGCGCCGCATGAACAGCCAGCGCATCGCGTGTCGCGGCAACGTCGTGGACGCGCACGATCGCCGCGCCGCGCTCGACCGCCAGCATTGCGGCGGCAAGGCTCGCCGCGCCCCGTTCCGAAACCGGACGCCCGGTCAGCGCCCCGAGCAGCGATTTGCGCGAAAGACCCGCCAGAAGCGGCAATCCTTCCACGCGCAGCGAATCGAGCCGCGCCAGGAGCCTCAGATTGTGCTCCTGCGTTTTCCCGAAACCGAATCCGGGATCGAGAATCAGGCGTTCGCGCGCGATTCCGGCGGAAGTCAGCGCTGCAACCCGCGCCGCGAAAAAATCCCGCACTTCGGAAACGATGTCGTGATAATGCGGCGCTTCCTGCATCGTTTGCGGCGTGCCCTGCATGTGCATCAGGCACAGCGCGCAGCCGCTGCCGGCCACCGCTTCGACCGCGCCGGGCGCCTGAAGGGCGCAGATGTCGTTGATCATCGCCGCGCCTGCGGCAAGCGCGGCCTTCATCACTGCCGGCTTGCAGGTATCGACCGACAGCGGCACGCCGCAGCCGGAAAGCGCTTCGAGCGCGGGCAGTATCCGGCGCAGTTCCTCGTCCTCCGGCGTAGGCACAGATCCCGGTCGCGTCGACTCGGCGCCGAAATCGAGAATATCGGCCCCGGCCTCAATCTGCTCCCAGGCCCGAGCCACAGCCCGCTCCAGCGTCTCCTGCGGAGATTTTGCCAAAATCCCGTCCCCGGAAAAGGAATCGGGCGTGAGGTTGACGATCCCCATGATCAAGGGGCGCGATGACGGAAACTCGAACGGAAAGGAGGAGGAAGGGGATGAGTTCATCGGCGGCAAGAGGGTAGTAGGAGACGCTGGAAACTAACGCAAAAGCAAGGCGGAAGGCAAGCAGGGCATCTGCGCCCCGGAATTTCTCCCGGCATGTGGGATGGGTTTCGTTTCGCCCTACCTGCCCTGCGGGTGGAAGGTCCGCGTTCCTCATGATCCCGGGATTTTCCACGGCACAGTGGAAATGGGGAAAAAGCCCTGTCTGGTATACTTTCAGGGATCATAACCGCACCATTCCCATGGATAAAATCTCCCCGTCGCCAAAGGCGCTTGAACTGGCCCGCCAGGTGTTGCGTATCGAAGCCCAGGCGGTGGCCGCGCTGGAGAAGCGTCTCGGTGACGACTTTCTTGCGGCGCTGGAGCTGATTCTCAATTGCCATGGCCGTGTCATTGTCAGCGGCATCGGAAAATCCGGCCATATCGCGCGCAAGATCGCCGCGACTTTTGCCTCGACCGGAACCCCGGCCTATTTTGTCCACCCCGCCGAAGCGAGCCACGGCGACCTCGGCATGATTACCCGCGACGATGTGCTGATCGCGCTCTCCAATTCCGGCGAGAGCGCGGAACTGCTGACGATCGTGCCGATCCTGCGCCGACAGGGCGCAAGGGTGCTGGCGATTACCGGCAATGCAGCCTCGTCGCTGGCGCGGGAGGCGGATGTCCATCTCGACGCCGCCGTGACGCAGGAGGCCTGTCCGCTGAATCTTGCGCCGACTGCGAGCACGACTGCCGCGCTGGCGCTGGGCGACGCGCTGGCGGTGGCGCTTCTGGATGCGCGCGGTTTCGGCCCGGAAGATTTCGCCCGCTCGCATCCCGGCGGTTCACTCGGACGCCGCCTGCTGACGCATGTGCGCGACGTGATGCGCCAGGGCGAGGCGCTGCCCTGCGTCCTGCCGGAAGCCAGCGTTACCGACGCGATTCTGGAAATCACGCGCGGCGGGATCGGCATGACGGTCGTCGCTGATTCCGAAGGCAGGATTCTCGGCGTCTTCACCGATGGCGACCTGCGCCGTACCTTTGAAAAGGGGTTGCAATCGCTTTCGGGCGAAATCCGCGCGGTGATGACGCAAAACCCGCGCACGATTGCGCCGGAAAAACTCGCGGCGGAAGCGGTGGAATTGATGGAGCGCTACAAGATCACGCAACTTCCGGTGGCCGATGAAGCGGGACGGCTGGTCGGCGCGCTGAATATGCACGATCTTTTCCAGGCCAAGGTGTTGTAATGGACGCCGCCCCCAAATCCGCCGTGCCCGGCCAGGCGACCGTCGCTGCGCGCCGCCTGCGCCTGATGGCCTTCGATGTCGATGGCGTTCTGACGGACGGGCGCCTGTATTACAGCGATGAGGGCGTTGAAAGCAAGGCTTTTCATGTGCGGGACGGTTCCGGCCTGAAAATGCTGCGCGAGGCCGGGATCGTGCTTGCCGTGATTACCGGGCGCCGGGCGCGTTGCGTCGAGCACCGGATGCGCGATCTGGGGATCGAGCAGTTGCATCAGGGGATCGAAAACAAACGATCCTGCATGGAAGCGCTGTTGCGCGAACTCGGACTGAAGCCGGAAGAAGCGGGCTTCATGGGCGACGACCTGATCGACCTGCCGGTGATGCGCCTGTGCGGATTTTCCGCCGCGCCGGCGGACGCCGCGCCGCTGGCGCGGCAGCAGGCGCTTTGGGTTACGCCGCACGAGGGCGGACGCGGTGCGGTGCGCGATGTCTGCGAATTCATCCTTGAGGCGCAGGGGCGTCTTTCCGCTGCGCTCTCGCCCTGGATCGCAAACCCTCCGTCTGGCGCTTCGCGCGAGCATCCGGATGCGAAGAGCGGGCAGCGCGGCTGACGCGGCAAAACGAAGCCGGCGAAGTTCATTACCCAGGCGGGCCGCGATCCATGAGCCAAAGGACTTCCTCCCTCTTCAGCACGCTCTTTCCGCTCGGACTGCTGCTGGCGCTCACCGGCTTGACCTTCTGGCTGATGCGCGTCGTCGAGAATCCGGAAAATCCGGAAGACCGCCATTTGCGGCACGATCCGGATTACATCGTCGAGGCGTTGCGGTTGCGCAAGCTCGATCACGAAGGCCGTTTGCGCCAGTCGCTCACCGCTGCGCGCCTGACGCATTATCCGGACGACGACAGTACCGAAGTGGAAACCCCCGTTGTCGTCTTCACCGCTCCGGACAAACCCGATATCACCTTGCAGGCGCAGAGCGCGGAAATCAGCGCCAACGGCGAGGCGATTTACCTGAAGGACGAAGTGCGCCTCAAGCGCGACCCGCGCAACGCCGGGGAAATGCCGATCGTCGGCGAAATGCCCGACCTCACCGTGCTCACCGAAGATGAGCTTGCCGTCACCAACAGTCCGGTGCTGATCACCCAGGGCCGGTCCTATCTGCGCGGCGTCGGCATGAAGGTCGACCACAAGGAGCAGACCTACACGATCGAATCGCAAGCGCGGGGCGAGTACCTGCTCCCCGAAACGCGGAAACCCCCTGCGACGAAATCCGCTCCTCCCCCAGCATCCAAATCCCGGCCAAAGCCGAAACCCGGAAAACCCATCGCCAGAAAAAAGGCTAAAACACCATGAAAAAAAACCTTCTTCGCGCCATCCTGCTTCTCGCGCCGATGCTCCTTCCGTTCAGCCACACGGCCCATGCCGAACGCGCCGACCGCGACAAGCCGATCCAGCTCGAAGCGGATCGCGTTTCCGTCGATGACATCAAGCGGGTACAAGTCTATGAGGGCCATGTCGTTCTCAGCCAGGGCACCCTGCTGATCAAGGCCGACAGGATCGTCGTCATCCAGGATGCCGATGGCTTCCACAAGGGAGTCGCCACCGGCGGACCGGACGGATTGTCGCAATTCCGGCAAAAGCGCGACGATGCCGACGATTACATGGAAGGCCATGCCGAACGGATCGAGCACGACATGCGCGAGGAAAAGACGGAATTCTTCAAGCGCGCATGGATCAAGAACGGCCAGGACGAAGTGGAAGGAAGCTACATTTCCTACGACGGGCTGACCGAAAAATATCTTGTTTCCTCCGGGCTGGCGGCTGATGGCAGGACGCCTGTCTCCGCGCCGGGCGAGCGCGTCTCCGCGACCATCCGTCCCGGCGCGAACAAGGGAAAGACAAATCCTCCGCCTTCTCCCGCCCCCGCGCCTGCCGCGCCTGCGAAGCTTCCCCGGATTCCCTTCCCCCTCGCGCCGCCTGCCGCCGTTCCCGGAACTTCCCCGTCCTCCCCGGAGACGCCCTGATTTTTTTCGACCACAAAGGAGCTGCAAATCATGACTTATGAATTCATCATCGTACAAAAGCAGGGCCGTGTTGGCATCATCACCCTGAATCGCCCCAAACAGTTGAACGCCTTGTGCGACGCGCTGGTCGACGAAATGTCGCGCGCCCTCGACGAATTTGAAAAGGACGAAGGCATCGGCGCGATTATCGTCACCGGATCGGAAAAAGCCTTCGCCGCCGGCGCGGACATCACCGCAATGCGCGAGTTCACCTATATGGACGTCTACAAGGGCGACTACATCACCCGCAACTGGGAACGCCTGAAAACCTGCCGCAAGCCTGTCATTGCCGCAGTCGCCGGCTATGCGCTCGGCGGCGGTTGCGAAATGGCGATGATGTGCGATTTCATCCTCGCCGCCGAAAACGCCAAATTCGGCCAGCCGGAAATCAGCATCGGCACCCTGCCCGGCGCGGGCGGCACCCAACGCCTGCCGCGCGCGATCGGCAAGGCCAAGGCGATGGAGCTATGCCTCACCGGACGCATGATGGATGCCGTCGAAGCGGAACGCGCCGGCCTGGTCGCCCGCATCGTGCCGACCGACAAATTGCTCGACGAAGCCCTGGCAGCGGCTGAAAAGATCGCCTCCTTCTCGCTGCCGGTGGCGATGATGATCAAGGAATCGGTCAATCGTTCCTTCGAGAGCAGCCTGAACGAAGGCATCCTGTTTGAACGCCGCGTCTTCCACTCCTCCTTCGCGCTCGAAGACCAGAAGGAAGGAATGGCCGCGTTCGCCGAAAAGCGCAAGCCGGATTTCAAGCACCGCTGAATCCTGTTTCCGCCGTTTCATGAACAAGCCCCGCCAGTCAAGGCGGGGCTTGTGCTTTCTACGCTTCCTCCCGGGCCTGCGAGTTATTGATCTGGCCCTTGAACACCTGTCGAGCGCAATCCCCGCCATTCATGGCGGGGTCAGCGAGACATAGCGTGAGAGGCGCCAAAGGCGCCCCACACTGTGTCGAGGAATCCCCAACCTTCAGGTTGGGGTGACTCAATACTCTCATTATGTAGGATGGGGTGAGCGAAGCGAAACCCATCATTTCTCCTTCTGGAACTCTGGATCCTGCGACTTCGCGCAGGATGACGGAGTGCGCGTACCGGCGACCCCTGACCCTTCACCGGCAGGGATTGATCCGGAAAACCGGGATGACGGAGTGCGCATACCGGCGGCCCCGGCTCCGTCATCCTGCGCGTAGCGTAGCGGAGTCGCAGGATCCTAGGCGCTTGTGTTTGGGATTACAATAAATGACTGATTTCCCTTGCGTGCCGTCTGGATGCTTTCGCTCCCTTCGGAAAACGAAATTCCAGGGGAAATTCAGGGAGCTCCATCACGAACCAAACTTCAGGAGTTTTATGATGAATAAATTTCTTTCTCGTGCCCTGGCCGGCGCGGCATGTACTTTTCTCCTCTCCACGCCCGCCCTCTGCGCACCCGCTGCCGCAGACGCGGATTCCGCGCAGGGAGGATTCGCGTTCGTAATCAACGGGAAGCTGCCGATGGGAACCTACGAGTGGTATTACAACCCTTCGGGCGCGCCGGCGGCGATTCACACGGCGGATTTCCTCGCCGCCGCGCAAGAGGCGGCGCAGCGCTGGGCGGATGTGTGCAACGTCGAGATCGTCTATAAGGGATTGACGAACAAGGCCCCGGGGGTCAACGACAGCACCAACGTCATCGGGTGGTCGCTGTATTCGTCGCTGCCGTACAATGACAAGATAGGCTCTCCCATTGACGGGAATCTCTCGGTAACCAACCACCAGCGTACAAGTACCGGCATTTACACCGACACGGATACGACCTTCTATATCGAGCATCCGGAGAATGTAAACCCCAACTGGGGCCTCATCAAGAACGAATTGACGCGGGTCTTCGGATATTCAATTGGAGTGAGCTCATCCTACGACCCGGATGCGGTCATGTATCATCCGGATCAAAAATTCCCGAGTACCGACCCTGACCGCCTCGTATTGCGCCGCGACGATGTGGAAGGATGTGTTTCGGTTTACGGTGCCTCGCCGAACAGCAAGGTGAACCGTGTCCTGAACTGGGGCGATGCAATCCTGAAGCCGGGCGGCATCGGCCCCGCCGGGCAGACGACCCAGAATGCCGGCGGCTTCAACTATCGCTATTACCCCCAGGGCGACGCCTTCACCGGCGAGCAGGATGGGACCTTCTATGTGCTGTTCCCGGGCGGATCGATCTCTCCCGTCGGAACGATGGACCAGTTGTGGCCGCAGGTGCAGCGCGCGGGCTATTGATCCTCTGTCAAAGTGGAATTCCCGCCATTCGTGGCGGGAATTTTTTTGGGATATTTTCTAAATTAGTACGTAGGATGGGTAGAGCGAAGCGAAACCCATCATTTCTCCCTCTGGAACTCCGATGGGTTTCGCTTACGCTCTACCCATCCTACGCACTTGCCACATGCGCCTCGACTCGCAAACTGGATCCTGCGACTTCGCGCAGGATGACGGAGTGCGAGTGCCGGCGGGCCCGGGCCCGGCCCCGTCATCCTGCGCGCAGCGAAGCGTAGTCGCAGGATCAGCGCAGCGAAGCGGAGTCGCAGGATCCAGAGGAAGATGCCAGAAGTTCAGCGGGCGCATCCGGATATGCGCCAAGAATGGACTGGCTGCCAATGATGATCAGTTCGTAATGGCAGAAGCGGCACGAATCAAATGTTCAAGCTGCTCTCTTTCCATAGTCCCTTCTCCACGCTGCCATAAAGGCGTTGCGTTCTTCCGTGGTGAGAATCGCGGAAAACGGCGCGGATTGTCGAAGCTCTCTCGCCCGTTCGGAATCTTCGGTCGCAAAGATCAGACACGGTTCCATTCCTTGTTTGACCAGTTCCTCCCATGCTTCAAGGTGCGGAAGCGTTCTTTTACTCACCATGGTTTTCCAGCGCTGGATCGTTGGAAGAACCCGGTCGAAGAGTTCGGGATTGGCGTGGGTTTTCCCGGCAATCAGGCGGTGCATTGCCAGACTGCGCGCGTCGAGGTATTCGTGGCGGTGGAGTGCAGATTTTTCCGTCATTGGCCGCCGCCTCCTTTCTGGTTTCGTCAATCGCGCCAGGCGTTGGTGATGATGTCGCGGAGGAGGTGCAGGCGGCGGTGGAAGAAATGGTCGGCGCCGGGGACGACGATGATCGGCAATTCCTGCGGCTCGGCCCAGGCCAGCACGTTGGCGAGCGGGACGGTTTCATCCCTTGCGCCGTGGATGAGGATGGTGTCCGCCGGGACGGGCGCGATCGGGTAATGACGTTCGGTTTCGACGTGACCGGCGGCGGCGCCGACCAGCACCAGGCGCTTCGCCGGGGTGCCGGCGGCGGCGAGGCGCGTGGCGACGTGGGTCTGCACGAAGGCGCCGAAGGAAAAGCCGGCCAGCACGATGGGCAGGCCAGTTCCGAACACGCGGCGCGCTTCGTCGAGGACGACCAGCATGTCTTCGATTTCGCCTCGGCCCTGATCATGCGCGCCGTCAGAGCCGCCGACGCCGCGAAAGTTCGGACGCAGCGCGTGGCAGCCAAATCCGGCAAAAGTGCGCGCCAGGGTTTGCACCACCTTGTTCGTGTTGGTCCCGCCGAAGAGCGGGTGGGGATGGCAGACGAGCGCGATGCCGCGCGCGCCTTCCGGGAATTTTTCAGCGTCCGGGGTATCGACCAGGGTTTCGATCGTGCCCGCCAGGCCGGGGATGCGGATTTTCGTCTGCATGGCTTCAGCGCTTCAGGCGCTCGACGACGCGCCCGTTGAGGATGTGCTCCTGGATGATTTCCTCGATGTCTTCGTCGCAGGCGTAGGTGTACCAGACGCCTTCCGGGTAGATGACGAGGATCGGACCGTCGTCGCAGCGGTCGAGGCAACCGGCCTTGTTGATGCGCACCTTGCCGGGGCCCTTGAGGCCGAGCGCGCGGATGCGATCCTTGGCGTAGGTCTGCGCCGCGATGGCGCCTTGCCCCGCGCAGCAGGTTTCGCCCTCGGGACGCTGGTTGCAACAGAAAAAAACGTGGTGGCGATAGTATGACATTTTCTAATTTAAAATGAATAATTTGTGGATAGAAATCACTACAGTAGCGAAACATTATTTAAGTAAATTTAGAAAATCTACGGTGCTTCGCGCTCCTTTTCGCAAGTATAGCGCCAGAAATCAGCTCCTCCGCCGCCAGCACAGGAGCGCAAAACAGGGCAAGGCGAAGAAGGGCCAGAAACGGGCGACGAAGCGGGTCAGTCCGTTGAAGTTGAGAAAATGCCCCTGTCGCCAGGTGAGGAGAGCGGCGGCGGAATAGGGATTTTCCGGGATCAGGTTGACTAGCGCCGTCGCCAGGATGAGCGCCAGACCCGCGACAATCAGGCTCCACGGCACGGAGAGGCGCAGGAGGGCGAACAGCGGCAGGAGTCCGGCGATCAGGCCGCAGATGGCGCCCGGAGTCAGCCAGGCGAGCGATTCCGCCGGTCCGACCAGCACCGCCGCAGCGAGGGTGCGGATGAGGAGCGCGGCGAGAAAGAAGAAGAACATCACCGGGAAAAGCGTTTTCGCCCCGATCCGCTCGCTCAGGAGCGTCCGCACGAAAAGTCCGATGGCGATCGTGTTGAGGGCGGTAATCGCGGTTTCGAGCATGAAGAAGCGGTGCGCCGCGAAAGGGATCAGCGGCGAAGCGGCGGCGGCAAGATCTGCTTCCGCGTCCTGCAGCAACGGCGAAGCGGAGAACAGTGGCTGCACGTCGCCGGTGCCGAAAAGCAGGATTTCCGGCGACAACTGCGCCAGCAGCCACAGGCCGAGCAGGGTCAGGCCGAATTCGACGTTGGGCAGCGGCGCGATCAGGCGGCGTTGCCACTGGATCGTTTTTTCAAACAGCCATGCGCCGAAAAAAAGCGCGAGCACGGCGCCGATGAGGCCGCCGAGCGCATTGGTCCAGAAATCGAGGTTCGACGATACGCGGGTCGGCAGCAGGGTTTGCGTCGCTTCCATGCTCATGCTCAGGAGCACGCAGAAGGCCACGGCGGCAAGCGCGCCGAACCCGCGCCCCAGCCGCTCCCTGAACCACAGGGCGCACAGGAATCCGAGCGGCAGGTAGGCGGCGATGTTGATGCCGAAATCGAAGCCGGTCCACCAGCGCGGCCAGTGGGTGTTCGTCAGAAAGGCGAAGAAGGGGATGCCCTTGTCGCGCCAGCCGGAAAAAGGGTGCAGGCTGGCGTAGACGATCAGCGCAAAATACGCCAGCGTCAAATAGCGCAGCAGCGGGGAAGAAGGGGAAACGGGCCTTGCGGGGGATTCCTTCATTTTTCCTGTTCCCGCATGAGAAAGGGGCCTGGGCTCAGGGTTCGCCGTGGAGACGGGAGGCGATTTCGGATTGCGCATCCTCGTGATGCAGCGAAGGCGGTTTGCCGACCCATTGCGGCAGGAGCGAACCGACGATCATGCAGAGGGCGGAGATTCCAAGCCCGATCAGTTGCGGCGGAATCGCGCTTTTCTCGCCAAACAGGAATTCGATGAGCAGCCACGCCGCGACGCCGCCGATGATCGAGGCGAGCGCGCCCTGCGTCGTGGCGCGCTTCCAGAACGCACCGAAGAAAAGCGGCACGAAGGCGCCGGCCAGCGTGACCTTGTAGGCGCTCTCGACCATCTGGAAAATCGAGGCGGAGGTGTACAACGCGAAATTGAGGACGATGAGGGTGAAGCAGACGATGCAGATGCGCATCACGCGCAGGAAGGCCCGGTCGTCCATGTCGGGAAGGAAGCCGCGCACGATGTTTTCGGAAAAGGCCACCGAAGGGGCAAGCAGCGTCGCCGAGGAGCAGCTCATGATCGCCGCGAGCACCGCGCCGAAAAAGACCGCCTGCGCAAAGACGGGCGTATGCTGCAACACGAGGGTCGGCAAGACCAGTTGCGGGTCGGTTTCGAGCAATTTGTTGAAGAGCTCGGGGTCGATCAGCGTCGCCGAGTAGGCGATGAACATCGGCACGAAACAGAAAACGAAATAGATCGAACCACCCAGCACGGAGCCGCCAACCGCCACTTTCGCGCTCTTGGCCGAGGTAATGCGCTGGAAGACATCCTGCTGCGGTATCGAGCCGAGCATCATCGTCATCCAGGTGCCGATGAAACTCACCCAAAGTTTCCAGTCTCCCCTGGGGAAGAAATCGAGCTTGCCGGCGTCATTCGCATGCGCGATGACTGCGCTTGCGCCGCCGGTCATGCCCGAAACGAGCCAGGCGATGTAGAGCATCCCGCCCATGATCACGGTCATCTGCACGAAATCGAGAATGGCGACCGAGAGCATTCCGCCGACGGTGGTATAGGTGAGCACGATCGCCGCGCCGAGCATCATGCCGGCAGGCTGGCTGATATAGCCGTCGGTGAGCACGTTGAAGACCAGGCCAAGCGCCTTGATTTGCGCCGACACCCAGCCCAGGTAGGCGGCGATGATGCAGATCGTCGTCAGGACTTCGACCGTGCGATTGAAGCGTCCGCGAAAATAATCCCCGAGCGTGAGGATGTTGAGCTTGTAGAGCTTGGTGGAGAAAAAGAAACCGGCGATGATCAGGCACATCGACGCGCCGAACGGATCGGCGACGACGCCGCCCAGCCCTTCGCGGACAAAGGTGGCCGAGACGCCAAAGATCGCCTCGGAACCGAACCAGGTGGCGAAGACCGTTGCGGTGACGACCGGCAGCGGCAAATGACGCCCGGCAACCGCGAAATCCTTGGTGTTATGAACGCGGGTGGCGACAAAAAGCCCGATGCCGATCGAGGCGATCAGATACAACGCAACGAACCAGATCAGCATTCCCCGTTATCCCCTGAAGAAGAAAGCCGCTACCGGAAGGCATTGCGCTTGTCGATGACGCGCGTGGCCTTGCCTATCGAGCGCGCGATTCCGCCGACATCGACGACGCGCACCTCCGTGGAAATGCCGATATAGGATTTGATGTGATGCTGCAAATCGCGAGCGGCATATTCCTTGTCGACGATCGAAGCGTATTCATATTCCGGTTTCATTTCGACGTTGACCGTCAGCGCATCCATATGGCCGTCGCGCCAGACTTCGATGACGTAGTGCGGCGAAAGTTTTTCGCGCTTGAGGATCAGCTCCTCGATCTGCGACGGGAAAACATTGACGCCGCGAATGATCAGCATGTCGTCGGAACGTCCCGCGATGCGATCCATGCGCCGCATCGAGCGCGCCGTCGGCGGCAGGAGCCGGGTCAGGTCGCGGGTGCGATAGCGGATCACCGGCAGCGCGCGCTTGGTGAGCGAAGTGAAGACCAGCTCGCCGGGTTCTCCCTCCGGCAGCACCGCGCCGGTTTCAGGGTCGATGATTTCCGGGTAGAAATGGTCTTCCCAAATGACCGGGCCATCCTTGGTTTCGGCGCACTCCGTCGCCACGCCCGGGCCCATGACTTCGGAAAGGCCATAAATGTCGATTGCGTCGATGCCGAAAGTGCCTTCGATTTCGCCGCGCATTGCGCCCGTCCAGGGTTCCGCGCCGAAGATGCCGATGCGCACGCCTGCGCCTTTCGGGTTCAGGCCCTGGCGCTTGAATTCGTCGGCCAGATTGAGCATGTACGATGGCGTCATCATCAGGATGTCGGGCCGGAAATCGTTGATCAACTGCACCTGCTTTTCGGTCTGCCCGCCCGACATCGGAATCACCGTGCAGCCGAGACGCTCCGCGCCGTAATGCGCCCCCAGCCCGCCGGTGAAGAGGCCATAACCGTAGGCGATGTGGACGAGGTCGCCCGGCCTGCCCCCGGCGGCGCGAATCGAGCGCGCCACGACTTCGGCCCAGACCTCGATATCCTCGCGCGTGTAGCCGACGACGGTAGGCTTGCCGGTCGTTCCGGAGGAAGCGTGCACCCGCACCACTTCGTCGCGCGGCACCGCAAACATCCCGAATGGATAGTTTTCGCGCAAATCCTGCTTGGTCGTGAATGGAAATTTGGCGAGGTCTTCCAGACGTTTCAGATCGCCCGGATGAACGCCGGCCGCGTCGAATTTTCTCCGGTAATGCGGAACATTCGCGTAGGCGTGCGCGAGCGACCAGCGCATGCGCTGCAGTTGCACGGCCGCCAATTCGTCGCGGCTGGCGGTTTCGATCGGGTCAAGAAGGTTCGACATCGAAAAATCTGCTCTTGGGTAATATGCTCTTGGGCAAAATCCGGGTTTCGATAATACGAAAAGTGAGTTCCCCCGGGCTTCGGGCCAAGGGAACTCACAAGCCCGAAATGGTAAGCGATCCGGAATGGAATTTCAAAAACTATTTTCATGAAAACCGGAGTGCCTCCAAGCGGCCTGTTGCGGCGCTTTTGGCGCGGCATGAGATACTTTCCGCCCCTTTGAAAAAACTCCATTCCATGTTCCGCCGCGAAACCCAACGCATCGCCGCGCTCGCCTGGCCGATCCTGGTAGCCCAGATCGCCGCGATCGGGATGATGATCGTCGACACCGTCGTCCTGGGCCATTACGCCACCAAGGATCTCGCCGCCGTCGCCGTCGGCAGCGGGGTCTATGTCGCGATCCTGTTTGCGCTGGTCGGCATCTTGCAGGCGGTGGCCCCGATCGTCGCCCATCTCGTGGGAGCGAAGGAAGATCACCGCGTCGCGGGCGCCCTGCAACAGTCGTTCTGGCTGGCGCTCGCGCTCTGCGTGCCGGGAGTCCTGCTCCTCATCCATCCCGATCCGATCCTGGCCTTGGCCAGCATCGAGCCGGAGGTGGAAGAAAAATTGCGCGCCTATTTATGGATTCTCGCCTGGGGAATGCCAGCGGCGCTCTTCTACCGCGTCTTCTATTATTTTTGCAGCGCGCTTGGACGTCCGCGTCCGCTGATGGTGATCAGTTTCGTCGGCACCTTCATTCACGCCCTGCTCGCGTGGACACTGGCCCACGGCGCTCCCGGGTTGCCTTGGGGCGCGTTGGGCGCATTGGGCTGCGCCGTCTCCAACGTCGTGGTCAATTTTTTTGAACTGGGATGCGCGGCGCTCTTCCTCGCCCGCAGCTTCGCGCGCTACCGGCCATTTTCGGACTGGCAGGCGCCGCGTCTTGCCGCGCAGCGCGAAATGCTGCGCCTGGGGCTGCCGATGGGGCTGTCGGCCTTCGTCGAAATCACTTCCTTTACGCTGATCGCGCTCTTCCTCACCCCGCTTGGCGCCACCGTCGTTGCCGGGCATCGCGTCGTCGCCAACATCGCCGCCGTCTGCTACATGCTGCCGCTCGCGCTGGCGCTGGCGACGCTGGCCGAAGTCGGGCAGGCCGCCGGCGCGCGGGAATGGCATCGTTCGCGTGTCGTCGTCGCGGCAGGAATGACGCTGGCGGCGGTGCTCTCCACCCTGCTTGGCGTCCTGCTGTGGTTCTCCGGCCAATCGCTGGCGGCGCTGGGCAGCGACGACCCGGCAGTGCGCGCCGTTGCGCTCGGACTGATCGGCTACGTTGCGGTCTATCAGTTTTTCGACTCGGCGCAGACCGTCGCCGCGCATGCGCTGCGCGGCTACAAGATCACCTTCCTCCCGATGCTCGCGCACATCGTCTGTTTCTGGGGGATCGGCCTGGGGGGAGGCTGGTGGCTGTGCTTTGCCGCCACCCCGCCGATGGGCGTCGCCGGTTTCTGGATCGGAATCGTCGTCAGCCTCGTCGCTGCGGCGCTCTTCATCTGCGGCATCCTCTGGCACAAAATCCACGACTTGCCGAAAGACTGAGTTTGTTTGAAGCGGCTTTGCAATCGCTTCAATTTTCTAAATTACTTAAATAATGTTCCGCTACTGTGGTGGTGTTGATCTGTGAATTTTTAAGTCTAATTTAGAAAATAACAAAGCGCTCTCGATTCAGAACAGCCTGCTTTTCCCTCTCTCTGTTGGCGGCGTAGGCGTACTTCCCGGAGAAGGGGCTTGCCTCTCATGATTCCGGCAGCGCAGCCGCCACATCGCGGAAGGATGACAACGCCGCTTCCAGATGCTCGATGATTTCCTGTTGCAGCACATCCGGCGCGGGTAGATCGTCCAGATTGTCCAGGCTCTCGTCCTTCAGCCAGAAAATATCCAGGCTGGCCTTGTCGCGGGCGATCAGGTCTTCGTAGCGGTAATACCTGAAACGCTCGGTTTCCTGCCGCTCGTGCCGGTTTTCCGGGTGATAGCAGTTGATGAAGTCTTGCAGGTCGTCCAGCTTCAACGTGCGGGTCTTCAGGGTGAAGTGCCTGTTGGTGCGCAAATCGTAGAACCACACGCCCTGGGTATGAACCCGGCCATCCTTGGGCGCGTTATCGAAGAACACCACATTGGCCTTGACCCCCTGGGCGTAAAAGATGCCGGTGGGCAGACGCAGGATGGTGTGCACATCGCATGTTTCCAACAACTTGCGGCGGATTTTCTCGCCCGCGCCTCCCTCGAAAAGAACGTTATCGGGCAACACCACTGCGGCCTTGCCACTCAGCTTGAGCATGTTGACGATGTGCTGCAAGAAATTGAGCTGCTTGTTCGACGTGGTTTCCCAAAAATCCTGGCGCTCGTAGGTCAGCGCATCGCGGTCTTCCTCGCCCTCTTCGTTGGTGATGGTCATGCTGCTCTTCTTGCCGAAAGGCGGATTGGCCAGCACGTAATCCGCCTTGACCCTGGGTTCGGCAATCAAGGCGTCAGAACGATCCACCGAAGGCTCCCCGTCCAACTCGCCGATGTTGTGCAGAAACAGATTCATCAGGCACAAACGCCGCGTGTTGGGCACGATTTCATTCCCGTGAAAAGCGTGGTTGCGCAAAAACTCCTTTTGCCGCTTGTCCAGCCGGGCCTCCGGGCGGGTCAGCCAGTCGTAGACTCCGAGAAAAAAACCGCCCGTTCCGCAGGCCGGGTCGCAAATCGTCTTCATCGGATCGGGCCGCACACAGGCCACCATTGCCTTGATGACGGCGCGCGGGGTGAAATACTGGCCCGCCCCGCTCTTGGTATCTTCGGCGTTTTTCTGCAACAGCCCTTCGTAGAGGTCGCCCTTCGTGTCGGCCTCAAGGCTGATCCAGTTTTCGGCGTCGATCATCTGCACCAGACGCGCCAGTTTGGCCGGATCCTGGATCTTGTTCTGCGCCTTGAAAAAAATGGCTCCAAGCATCCCCGGCTCATTACCCAGCGCGTGCAATGTCGCCAGATAGTGCGACTCCAGCGGTTCCCCCGTCTTGCTGCGCAGGCTCGGCCAATCGTAGTCCTTGGGGATACGGGTCTCGCGGTTGTAAGGCGCTTCTGCGTACTCGTGGGCAAATTTCAAAAACAACAGGTAGGTCAGTTGTTCCAGATAGTCGCCATAGCTCACCCCGTCATCGCGCAGGGTATGGCAGAAATTCCAGACTTTCTGGATGAGGGAGGAGGTATTCATATAAGATATTCCGGAAAACAACAAACCTTACAACATGATGATAATAAAAGATTATTTCTGTTCTTTCAGTTTATTATCCAAACCATCGGATAATAAACTCGAATCTGGAGCTTCGCTACCGGGAGCAGCTTCCAGACTTTCTGGACGAAGGTAAAAAGGGATTCATGGGCTATTTACATTCAGCTTAATTGCTAGGTTACACTGGAACGATAAGCAAACGCGAGGCTGGTAGTAGGAGTCGTTGCAAGGTATCATTCCAGAAAGGAAAAACCCTCAAAGTGTGGTCAGCAGCTTGAACTGCGGCCCATAACGAAAACATGAAGCCGAACACCGTCCACTACGATTTCTGCATTGATCGCTTGACGCCTGATACCCTGCGCCTGGCCCGTTTCGTGGATTACGTGGATGCTTTACGCGGCATTTTCGGTGTAACGGAGGACGTGTATTTCCATCAGGTACGCAAAGGAAGCGCCGTGCTGGAGTTTGCCGCCAAGGGAGAGGCCGTACCACGCATCGAAAAGCGTCTGCACCTTCTCGGCATCCCCGACATGCCTGCGGACATGGCTGCACACTGGACGAACATCAACCGCTACCTGCGCCGCGACGGCAGCAGCGCCAAGCTGACCCGCAAGAGCGGCGGCAAGCCGCTCGCATACTTCGCGGGCATCCGCACACCATTGGCACAAGAAGCCATCGTGCTTGAAAATGGTACTTTGGACGGTGTCGTGGTCGGCGTGAGGGGGCTGGACGACAGTGTGCCGGTCTGGCTGAAGGCCGATGACGACAGCGTGCTCAAATGCAATGCCAGGCGCGAAATTGCCCGCCAGCTTGCGCCGCTGTTTGACACCTACGTGCGCGTGGCGGGCAAAGGCAAATGGCGGCGCGGCGACGATGCCCGCTGGACGCTGGAAGAGTTCGATATCCAGAGCTTCGAGCGGCTGGATGAAACGCCGCTGGAAAAACAGGTGCAGAACATCCAGGCCATTGAAGGCAACGAGTGGAATGAACTGGAAGATGCGCAAGCCATTTGGCGCGAGTTGAGGGCAGACTGATGTTGGTCGTCTTTGATGCCAACATCCTGATTGACCTGTTCAATCCTCGCATCAAAGGCGACCGCCGCGCCAAGCTGGATGGCTTGCTGGAGCAGCACGGTAAAACCAAGATCATCATCCCCACTCCCAGCTTGACAGAGTACCTGATGCGAGCAGGCAAGGCACGCGATGATCTGATGGCAAAACTGACGACCAGCCGTTACTTTCGCATCGAACCATTCGACCAACGCTCGGCCACTGAATGCGCACTGTTGCTGGACAAACATTGGGATTCGACCGCACGCAAGCAGGTTAGCCGCACCAAGTTCAAGTTCGATTGGCAAATCGTTGCTATTGCTTTGTCACGCAACGCCACTTGTATTTACAGCGACGATATCGACCTGCACCGCATCGGGAAGATGTTGCTTCTCGACGTGAAGGGCATCGACGAGTTGCCCATCCCTGATTCGGCGCGACAAACGAAACTCCCGCTCGACAAGTAGCCGCTATTGATCCGGCCCGTAAATAGTCTCATGCAACACACATGGCGCGGGGATCGCGGAAATAAAAGTAAATACTATTTGTGTACCGGATCAATAAGGGAATCTCTGAACAAGCCCCCCTTTTCCTGATATGCTGTTATAATATTACATCTTTTTTATTTTCTCTCTGGATCATGAACCAACTGAGTTTTTCGGACGCGGAATACGCGGCCAAGCGGAAG
>WQZF01000027.1 GCA_009780885.1 Betaproteobacteria bacterium
GCAGATGTGGATAACGACCCCCGCGCTCAACGGAGTTCGCTGCCCCCCAAGGGGGTTTGTGCCTCCCTTGAGGCGGCTCGGCAGGAGGCACGCGGCGCGGTGACTTGTTCAGAGTGTCCTTAAAGCTCAAGTGTTATTCCTGGCGTATTTTCGCCGTTCATGCTCCGCCTTTTTCATCGTGTCCTCGATTTCCTCGACGGTTTTCGGCGCGCTCGTGTAGATTTTGCAGCCATCGGCCATGATCAGCACATTATCTTCGGTGCGGATGCCGATTCCGGCAAGCTCTTCGGGGACATCGTCGGCGCACGGAATATAAAGCCCCGGCTCGACCGTCAGCACCATTCCCGCTTCCAGTTTCTGGGATTCTTCCTCCCCTTCTCCTTCCTCTTCCCGCGTATAGGCGCCGACATCGTGCACATCCAGCCCAAGCCAATGGCCGGTGCGGTGCATGTAGAAACGCCGGTACGCCTTGCTTTCGATGATGCCGTCGAGGCTGCCTTCGAGCAGTTTCAGGTCGATCATTCCCTGCACCAGCACCCTGAGCGCCGCCTCGTGGAAATCAGCAACCGGCATGCCCGGCGCGAGCGCCGCAACGGCCGCTTCCTGCGCCGAGAGCACGATCCCGTATACATCGCGTTGCGCCTGGGTGAATTTTCCGGAAACGGGAAAGGTTCGGGTAATGTCGGAAGCGTAACCTTCGATTTCGCAACCGGCGTCGACCAGCACCAGATCGCCGTCCTGCATCAGCCTGTCGTTGCCGATGTAATGCAGGGTGCATGCGTTGATCCCGGAGGCGACAATCGGCAGATAGGCAGGGGTTCCGCCGTGACGGCGAAATTCGTACAGCAATTCGGCCTCCAGCGTGTATTCCATCTTCCCAGGACGGCAAACCTGCATCGCGCGCCGGAGTGCGTTCGACGAGATCACGGCGGCGCGGCGCATCGCGTCGATTTCGGAGACGTCCTTGCGCAGCCGCATATCGTCGATCAGGCTGTGCAGATCGCGGATTTGTTTCGGCGGCCGTTTGCCGGAACGGCGGTTGCTGCGGACAGTATTCAGCGCGGCGACGATTTTCGCGTCCCAGGGACTGCTGTGTCCGAACGAATGCCACAGGGTTTCCCGGTTGGCGATGAGCTCCGGCAGGCGCGGCGTCAATTCGGAAATCGGATGCGCCATATCGAAACCAAAAGCCACGCAGGCGACATCCGGGCCGTAGCGCATCCCTTCCCAGGTTTCCCGCGACGGATTTTTTTCGCGGCAGAAAAGCAAGCTTTGCGGGCATTCGCCGCCGATCAGCACGAGCACCGCCTCGGGTTCGGCAAAACCGCTGAGATACCAGAAGTAGCTGTCGAAGCGATACGGATACTGCACATCGCTGTTGCGCATGCGCTCCGGCGCGGTAGGAATAATGGCGATGCCATTCCCGAGCTTTTCGATCAACTCGCGGCGGCGCTGAATAAAAGAAGAAATTTCCATGTCAATCCGTTTGATTCATTGTCCACGCGGCAGACGTTTCGGCCTGAATGTCCTATTCATCTTCCGGCGCTCTTCCCAATGCCGCAATCAATTCGGCCTCGGCGCGCGTGATTCCGCAACGTTCGGCAATCGCTCCCGCGTCGTAGCCGGAAGCCGCCATTTGCATCGCGTCGCCGTAAATCGGAGAAATATGCTGGCTTGCTTTCATCCGCTCCATTTGTTGCCATAATTCGTTTCGCATCGCGGCCAGCTCACTGCGCAGCGTCGCTACCTCATCGCGCAAGATGCCGATTTGCCGTTCCGCATCCTCGATGCGTTCTTCGGGGACAACGCGCTCCGGAGGCTCAAACCAGCCGACCGACGAAGTTTTCTGGACGCTTTGTACCGCCGCATCCCCTTGTGCAGAAGAATCGTGCCGGATTTCCTGCGAATGCTCCGGCCTGGGCTCCTGGCGACCTTCCCAGTCTTTCTCCCAAACCGATCCGGAAGGCTTGTTTTTATCGGCATCCGCTTGCGCCGCAGGGGCGCCCTTCCCGGCCCCAAGCGCAGGCTCGCGGAATTCCTGCGGAGGCGAAAAAAGCAATTCGTTGCGCCGCTTCAATTGTTGCAGGCGCAGGAACGAATAAATCCAGTAAATCCAAAGCCCCGCGATTGCGGCGATCAGCAGTTCGCGCAAGCCAAACCATCCAATCGTAATATCGCCCAAAATTTCCTCTCCGCTATTGGCCGCCTGAAAAACGCAGCAACGATAAATGACGAATCGCGTTTTTACAAATAATACAGGCTTTGTCCCGGGAAATGACGAGAAAAAGCCCATGGATTCCCGGGAAAACGCCAAAGAGATTCCCTTTCGCGCCACATTCCGAATACAGCGCGGGCGGATTGCCATCCGCCCGCGATTGGAGCAGGGCGATCAGCATCGCCCCCTGCACTTGTTCAGAACATCCTTCACTTCCGGGCTTTTCGCACGATCAGCGCGACCGCCTCCGCAGCAATTCCCTCGCCGCGACCGGCAAAACCAAGCCGCTCCGCCGTTTTCGCCTTGACGTTGACCACAGCGGGCGGTATGCAGAGATTAGAGGCAATATTGGCGCTCATCGCCGGAATGTAAGGCGCCATTTTCGGCGCCTGGGCGATGATCGTACTGTCGATGTTGCCGACCTGCCAACCGGCTTCCCCGAGCAGCCGCGCGCTCTCGCGCAACAGCACGCGGCTGTCTGCACCGCGCCAACGCTCATCGTAATCAGGAAAATGACGCCCGATATCCCCCAGTCCCGCCGCACCGAGCAGCGCGTCGATCACCGCGTGCAACAGGACATCGGCATCGGAATGTCCGAGCAGGCCCTGCGGATATTCAATCTCGACTCCCCCGACAATCAATCGCCGCCCCGGCGTCAAGGCATGAACATCGAAACCCTGACCGATACGAAATTCCTGCCCGGCAAAAACAGGCTCCATTTCCTTCTCCTTCATCGAGCACATTTTCAAATGGATTCAATTTTCTAAATTTACTTAAATAATAGTTGGCTATAGTATTGAATTTTAATCATGAATTATTTAAACAAATTTAGAAAATTTATTCGGGGATTTCATCTATCGCGCGAGTTTAGAGCGGTTTTGATTCCTGCGTATACATACCGGGCTTCGCGCTACGCCGGGACGTCTGCCCCTTCCTGATTGAACACCTGTCGAGCGCAATCCCCGCCATTCATGGCGGGGTCAGCGAGACATGGCGTAACAGGCGCCGAAGGCGCCCCGCATTGTGTAGGGGCGGGTTTCAAACCCGCCCCTACAGGAATCCCCAACCTTCTGCTTCGGGTGACTCAAAAACGGATTATTATCACAGGCAGTCAATGGATTCGTTTGATATCATTGATTCCCCCAAAATTGCAACACTATCGTTATGGCATTTTCGGTCCAGATGAATATGTCTCACCCGGCCGGGAACCATACTGCGATCTCCAGAAAAAGGCTTGGCAGCAGGAGTATCCCTCCCTTGCGGGAGAAAGCTGCACACGGCGCCGGAACGCAGGAAATTTTCAAACCAAATATGCTTTAACTCCCCAGGACACAATGGAATGCCTTCTCTACAGATTCGACGCTTGCTTGTTTTGATACGCCACTACCGAAAATGGGCCCTGCTCTGCCTTGTGGCGGCGGGTGTCCTGGTCCTCGGGTTGTGGGGGTATGAGCGCCTGGGGCATGTGACCGAGAATGATGCGCGGGTAAAGGCCGACATGATCACCGTGAGCAGCCGCGTCGATGGCTGGATTATCGAGCGTCCGGTGACCGATGGGCAACTGATTCATAACGGCCAGGAATTGATTGTCATCGACCAGCGGGAAGCCGATCTCAAGCTTGCGGAACTGCGCGCCAAGGCCGAGTCGATTCGCTTGCGGCGGGAGCAGATCGGCATACGCTACCGGATGCTGGAGAGCACTGCCCATAATGCGGTCACTTCTGCCCAGGCCAACCAGAAGGCGAGCTCCTCAAAACTGGAACAGGCGCGGCGCGAGTTCCAGCGGGCCGACGAATTGCTCGGACGCATCGTTTCCCGCGAGATGTGGGAACAACGGCAGACCCAACTGGAGCAAACCGAAGCAGCAGCCTCGTCGGCATCGGCCAACCTCTCCGATGCGCAGGCAAAACTTGGCGATATCGACGTATTGCGCAGGGATCTGGACAACCTCGTACAGGAAGCGGCCCAGATAGAGGCGCAGATTCGTGAGCAGGAAATCAATATTGCCGACCGGCGGGTGCGCAGTCCGATTGACGGGATCGTGGATCAGAAATTCGTGCAGCCGGGAGAATACGTGATTCCCGGGCAACGTTTGTTCATTATCCATGACCTCAAGAAAGTATGGATCGATGCGGACATCAAGGAAACAAAACTGAATAACCTGCGACCGGGGCAAGTCGTCGATGTCAGTGTCGATGCCTATCCCGATCGCCGTTTTGTCGGGCGCATCGAACGGATCGGCAACGCCGCAACCGGCGAATTCGCGCTTTTGCCAAGCCCCAATCCTTCGGGCAATTTTACGAAGATCGCCCAGCGTGTACCGGTGCGCATTGCTATCGAACAGCCTGAGGACAATCCCTTGCGCCCCGGGATGATGGTCGAGGTGGACATTGATACGCGTCAGCGTTGAACACCTGTCGAGCGCAATCCCTGCCATTCATGGCGGGGTCAGCGAGACATGGCCTAACAGGCGCCGAAGGCGCCCCGCATTGTGTAGGGGCGGGTTTCAAACCCGCCCGTACAGGAATCCCTGACCTTCAGGTTGGGGTGACTCAAAAACATATTTCGGGAAACAGCCAAGGTTTTACGAGAATGAAGAAAATTGGCCTCATGTGGATGCTTGCCTTCCTGTCGGTC
The DNA here is from genome assembly GCA_009780885.1 of Betaproteobacteria bacterium. Classification (GTDB taxonomy): domain Bacteria; phylum Pseudomonadota; class Gammaproteobacteria; order Burkholderiales; family Rhodocyclaceae; genus WQZF01. The sequence continues at coordinate 4,853 of WQZF01000027.1, forward strand.
TTGCCTGGCTGCACAGTAGGGCCCGATTATGTCAAACCGGAAATGACGCTTGGCCCCTTGCACAATGTGGAGGCAGTGGCCTCCCGGCCTTCCGTCGAGCAGCCGCCTCCTCTCGACCAATGGTGGGAGGGGTTTCACGATCCGGAATTGACCCGGATCATCGAGCGCGTGATCCAGCAGAATCTGGATATACGGGCTTCGCTGGAACGGGTTGCGCGGGCGCGCGCTGCCGCCAGGGCAGCGGGCGCAAACCTGCTGCCGGCCCTGGATGCGAATGCACAGGCCCTTGCCGAGCGCATGTCGCTTGAAGACCCGATCGCAATCGTCGCAACGCCGATCCCCAATTTCAAACGAAATAGCGAGTTATACAACGTTGGGCTTGGCGCTTCCTGGGAAATCGACCTCTTCGGCGGGTTGAGACGCCAGGAAGAAGCGGCGCTGGCAATGGCCGAGGCCGCCGAGGCAACTCATGCGGGAGTAAAGATTTCCATTGTGGCGGAAGCCGCCGATACCTATTTCAGGATTCGCGGGGATCAGGCGCAATTGAAGGCGATCAGGGCTCGCATCGTCAACGATGCCGATTTGCTGGCAATGCTCAACGAGCGCATGGCGCACGGCATGTCCACCGATCGGGAAGTGGCGCAGGGTGAAGCGCTGCTGGCCCACACCCAGGGCGAGGAAAGCTCCCTGCGGATCGACCTCGAAGCGCAGTTGAACCGTATCGATATTCTCATGGGGGTACAGCCGGGAACCTATGCCAATGAGTTGAACATTCCCTCGGGCATTCCTGCGGCGCCGGGAATCACTGCGGAATTTTCCGATTTCCTGCGCCGCCGCCCGGATGTCATTGCCGCCGAGCGGGAACTGGCCGCCGCCAACGCGCGAATCGGCGCCGCCATTTCCGAGTATTACCCGAAAATCTCCCTGTCGGGCCTGCTTGGCTATGAAAGCCTGACAGTCGGCAACCTGTTCGGAAGTACGACATTTCAAGCATCCGGGATTGCCGGCCTGCGCTGGAGACTGTTCGATTTCGGACGGATCGACGCCGAAGTCGCCCAGGCCGATGCCGCAACCCGGGAAGCGCTGATCCGCTATCGGCAGGCCATCCTGCGCGCCGCCGAAGATGTCGAGAACGCCTGCTCCTCGCTCGCCCAGCTTGAAGCCTATACCCGGAACGTGCACAGGCAGATCGAGGCCTTGACCCGGGTTTATGAAGAATCGAGAACGGCCTACGCTGCCGGGATGATTGCCCTGACGGATGTGCTGGACGCCGACAGGCAATTGCTCGTTGCAGAAAGCGAATTGCCTCGCGCCCAGGCCGACGCTGCCCGCGCGGCTGTCCGCCTGTTCAGATCGCTGGGAGGGGGATGGTAATGCAAGCTTCTTCAAGCCGCCAGGGATTGCCGTGACTCAGGTAACAACCGACGAACTGGCCGCCCGCTACGGTTCGGCATACAAATGGTATGTCTCATTGACCGTTCTGCTGGGGCTTGTGGCGATGATCGCCTCGGCAACCATCGTCAACGTGGCGATGCCCGACATCATGGGCGAATTCGCCATGGGCCAGGATCAGGCCCAATGGCTGTCGACGGCCTTTCTCGCTTCGATGACGGCAGCGATGCTGGCGGCGACATGGGCCGTCAAATCCGTTGGAAGCCGGAGCACCTACAGCATGGCGCTCATCGCCTTTGCGTTCGGTTCCCTGATGGGGGCATTCAGCTCCAGCGACGTTGTATTGATCATTGCCCGGATCATCCAGGGCGCCGCTGCGGGAATCGCCCAACCTCTGGGCATGGTCGCCATGTTCCAGGTTTTTCCCGCCAACCGCCGTGGTTCCGCGATGGGACTTTACGGGATGGGTGTGATTCTGGCCCCGGCGCTTGGCCCCACGGTTGGGGGCATGCTCATCGACAATTATTCGTGGCACTACGTGTTTTTTCTTGGCCTGCCGTTCTGCGCTGCGGGTCTTTTCATGTCCTCGATGTTTCTGCCGACTCTCAGGGAAAGCAAACGCCCTCCCTTCGATTGGCTCGGCTTCATCCTGTTGTCGGTGGGCCTTTCTGCCTTTCTCGCAGCCTTGTCCAACGGGCAACGCATGGGTTGGGATTCGAGCTTCGTGAGGTGGTCATTCTTCCTGGCGGCGATCGGCACATGCGCTTTCGTGGTGCAGGAGCGGCGCACTCCGACTCCCCTGCTCGCCCTTGATGTGTATTACAACCCGCGATTCGTTGCCGCCTCCCTGGTCGCGCTGATCCTGGGGATGGGGGTCTATGGCTCCACCTACCTGGTGCCGCTCTTCGTCCAGACGATCCAGGGATATACCCCAACCGATTCCGGCCTTCTGCTGATGCCTGCCGGCATCGTCCTGGGCATTGTCTTTCCTCTGGCAGGGCGCTTGAGCGACCGTTTTCCGCCGTATGCCCTGATTTTTTTCGGGATGTCCCTCTTTGCGTTCTCCAACTACCTGATGAGCGACGTCGACACGGATACTGCGTTCTGGACCTTTGCCGCTTATGTCGTGATCGGTCGTATCGGCCTGGGCTTCATCATGCCCTCCCTCAATAATGGCGCTCTCAGGGTCCTGGATCATCATCTGGTCAGTCACGGAGCGGGCGCAATCAATTTCATTCGCCAGTTGGGTGGAGCGATCGGGGTCGATATGTTATCGGTATACCTGGAGCGCCAAACCACCTTTTATGCGCACGAAATCAGCACGATGCAAACAGGAACCCCTTCCGGCGCTGCGGCGCTCCATCTCATCGACGCCGCGATAAACAAGGCAGGAGTCGCAGGAGCCGCTGCCGCCAATGAGGCCCGCCGCTTCCTCTCGGAGATGATCGCCGCCCAGGCCCATGTGATGGGATTCCGGAAAAGCTTCCTGTTTGTGGCCGTAATATTTTTCGTCGCGCTCCTGCCTGCCTGGTACATGCGATCAAAACAGCATTCTGCCTAGCTTCGGACTCTGATCTGAAGCATTTTTCATTTTTTCTTTTCGGGAGGTAAGCGCTGATGTTGGAAACAATCCTTGTGACTGCCGACGCATCCGACCAAAAACATGTGGTACTGCTTCAGGCAGTGGAAATAGCGCGTCGTTTCGATGCCAGGCTGCATCTGGTTTCGGTGTATGACCTCAACCAGCTTTGGGAGACGAAGATCCCCGAGTCGGCCCCCGACATTTTTGAATCGCTGGAGGCAGAAAGCAGAAGGCAGCTTGAGGACACCCGGAAACAGCTCGAAGAATGGGGAATCGCGTCGCAATGCCATTTTCTGAAAGGCCCGGTGATCGACCAGATCGCGCTTCTGGCCGAACAGATCGGCGCCGACCTTCTGGTCATGGGGCATCGCCAGGTATCCCGGCTCCGGCGCTTGCTGGCGAATTCAGCGGCAAAGGGCCTGGTCGACAGGTCGCCGTGCAGCCTCATGATCGTCAGGGAGAGCAAACTGTTGCCGGGTCATTCCCAGGAGCCGGAGGCTTAGCCTGAAGGATTTGCAGCGCTACTCCCGACTGAACTTGGCGATGCACCCGATTGCAACAAAACCCCTCACTTGTCCCCCTTCCGGCTTTCCCCCGCCATCGCCTTTCCGCTCAATCCTCCCGCCTTGCGGAGGAGATTGATTGCGTCTATATGGTTGTTTCTCAAGGCAAAATCCATTGCGGTTTCGTTTGATTGTGTGAGCAGGTTTGGTTTTGCGCCGTGTTTGATCAAGATTTCGACGGTTTTCTGGTCGCCGTTGCGGGCTGCGGCGATCAGGGGGGTGAATCCGTTTTTTGCCTGGGCGTCGATTTTGGCGCCGCGCCCGACCAGGTATTCGACGACTTCGGCGTGGCCGTTGAAGGCGGCGTAGATCAGCGGCGTCCAGTTCGGAGGCTCCAGTTGCGCGCCCGCTTCGACCAGGCGCTTGACCACGGGCAGCGCACCGCGCAGCGCCGCAAGCGCCAAAGCGGTATCGCCGCTGGCGTTGTGGGCATTCAGATTGGCGCGATACGCAATCAGAAGCGCGACGATTTCTTCGTTGCTGTCCTGCACCGCGAGGATCAACAGGGTATTCCCGGCCTTGTCGACGATATTGGCGTCAAGGCCCTTGTCGAGAATTTGTTTGACGTTGCTGGCATTGCCTTCCTTGATCGCTGCCAGCATGTCGTCGTAAACCCCGGCCTGCGCGCCGAAGGCGATGCAGAGGGAAACTAGAAGAAAGAGAAGTTTTAGAAAAATATTCTTCATTTTCAATATGATATTTCGTATATTTAATGTGGAATCTTTAAAGTAAATTCTTGGATTCAAGCCTATATACCTCTCTCCCGCAAGGGGAGAGAGGAGAAGGATCTTCAAGCCGCTTCCAGGGCTTTCCTCGTTTGGGGAAAGAGCCGGAAAAAATTCTCGCTCGTTGCTGCCGCGAATTCCGGGAGCGAAAGCTCTCGCAGTTGGGCGATAAATTCCGCAACATGCCGTACATACGCCGGCTCGTTGGTTTTGCCTCGATGCGGCGCTGGGGCAAGATAAGGGGCGTCGGTTTCCACCAGCAGCCTGTCGAGCGGGATTTTTCGGGCAATTTCCTGTAAATCGCGCGCGTTCTTGAAGGTGACGATGCCAGAAAAGGAGAGGTGGAATCCGAGATCGAGCACCGCCCTGGCGGTTTCCCAGGATTCGGTGAAACAGTGCATGATCCCCCCTGCTTCCCCGGCGTTTTCCTCGCGCAGGATTTTCAGGGTATCTGCGGCGGCGTCGCGGCAATGGACGATCAGCGGGCGTTTTGCGCGCCGCGCAGCGCGGATGTGGACGCGGAAGCGTTGCCGCTGCCATTCCGGCGCATCCTTGTGCCAGTGATAATCGAGGCCGGTTTCGCCCACCGCGATGACTTTCGGACGCTGCGCGAGCGCAATCAGGGTTTCCTCGTCCGCTTCCTTCACATCCTTGTATTCGGGGTGGATGCCGACGCTGGCAAACAGCATGGGATTGGAGAGCGCCAGCGCCTCGACCGATGGCCAGTCTTCGAGATTGACGCCGATGCACACGGCTCCGGCCACGCCGTTTGCCGCCATTGCCGCGAGGCATTCGGGCAGCCGTCCTGCCAGGTCGGGAAAATCGAGGTGACAGTGGGAATCGATCAGTATCGGGGGGCTGTGCCCTACGCCCTCTTCCTGGCGCGGCGCGGTCACAGCGTATGGGTCGGGCGGGAAGATTTCATCACTCCGGCGAGCATTCCTTCCATTCTCCGCCGCGCCTCGATGCAGCCCTCGTCGCTGTTGAAATGCACGCCCACGCCTTGCGGCTTGCTTTTTTGTCCGCCGCTGGCCGTAATCCAGACGACCTTGCCGGAAATCGGCAGGCGGGAAGGATCGTCCATCAGCGACAGAAGGATGAAAACCTCATCTCCCATTTGATATTCGCGCGAGGTGGGAATGAAGATGCCGCCGTGCTTGAGAAAGGGCATATAAACGGAGTAAAGCGCCGTTCTTGAATTAATGTTGAGGGATAAAACGTTTGAATGGACCGGGGGTTTGTTGGACATGACAACCTCAACGGGAAAACTGGAGGGGCGGTTTGCGCTGCGCGAAAAGCGCGCCGTAATTCATCAAAAAATCTTCCAGGAACAGGCGCGTATTCAAGGGATGTTCCGATTGCTCCTTGTATTCTAATGCTTTCTTGAGAAATTGCAGGAAGCGCGGATGATCCATTGCGCGCGAAAGCCTGCTCAATTGTTCTTTCTCGGCGACAAAATAGCGCGGCGGCAAATCCACCGCCGCCAGATTCAGGTCGAACAGCCACTTTTGTCCCCACTCGATAAGTTGTTTCATCGGAGCCGCCGCTCCCTTTTCCTTTTTCAGCGCCTGATCGAGCAGGGCCGCTCCCTGCAAGGGGTCGAAAACTCCGCTGCCGCCGTTTCGCAACACGCCGAGCAGCGCATTCAGGCTCTCGCTCTCGCCCGCCTGCGCAAGTTCCAGCGCCAGCAGCGGAGCGCCACCGGCCAGCGCGAGCCAGCGCCCGGCATCATCCACTCCAGCGGAACGCAGGGCTTCAGCGGCAATCTTCCCCTCCGGCAGTGGCACCGCAACTTTCTGGCATCGGCTGCGGATCGTCGGCAAAAGCCGGTCTGCCTCATCAGAAACCAATATAAACAATGTGCTTGCAACAGGTTCTTCAAGTGATTTGAGAAGAGAATTCGCGCTCGCCCGGTTCATTGCCTCCGCCGGATGAATCAGCACGATCCGCAGCCCCTGGCGATGCGTGCCGACGTGCAGGAAATCGTCCAGCCCCCGGATCTGCTCGATCACGATCTGCCGGCTGGCCTTCTTGCCCTTCTCCGCCCCGCTATCCGCCTTGCTGGTCTCCCCTTTTTTGGGTTCTTCCGCCTCTTCCTCCTCTTCCCAGGCGGCGGGCCGGATCAGCCGGAAATCGGGGTGATTCCCCTGAAGAAACCACTTGCAGGCAAGGCATTCCCCGCACGCCGCCGTATTTGAGGATGAAGCCTCGCAAAGCAGCAACGCGGCGAAGGCCCGCGCCAGCGCGAATTTCCCGACGCCTCTTTGCCCCGTAAGCAGCAGGGCGTGCGGCAACTGCCCGCGACGCCGCAGCAGGGATTCCCAGACTTCAGGGTGCAATTCGTTAATATTATTTATAAACATATAGATAAAACAGATTCTTCAACTTTTTTCTTAATGTCGGGCAAGCTCTGCGCGGCGTCGATCACGCGAATCCGCGAGGGCGCCGCCGCCGCGCGTTGCAGATAACGCTGGCGCACCCGTTCGTGGAAATCGGCCTTTTCATCCTCAAAGCGATCCAGCGCCCGCCCCTGCCGCGCGATGCGCTCCTGCGCCGTGGCGAACGGAAGATCGAAAAGCAGCGTCAAATCGGGCTGCAAGTCACGATGCACCCATTGCTCCAGAAGATCGAGCTTTTCCTGCGCCAGACCGCGCCCGCCTCCCTGATAGGCATGCGAGGCGTCGCTGAAACGGTCGCAGATCACCCATTGCCCCTGCGCCAGTGCCGGCTCGATCAACTGCGCCAGATGCTCGCGCCGCGCCGCAAACATCAACAGCGCCTCGGTTTCCAGATGCATCGGATCGGAAAGCAGGATTTCCCGCAGCTTCTCGCCCAGAACGGTCCCGCCCGGCTCGCGCGTCCTCAGCACCGAAATGCCCCGACCGCCCAACAGCTCGGCCACCGCGTCGATATGCGTGCTCTTCCCTGCCCCGTCGATCCCCTCGAAAGTAATAAATTTTCCACGCTTCATAGGGCGCATCTTACCTGTTATGGGGGGGCGGGTGCTCAAAAATACGCCGCAGGCCATGACATGGACTTTTTCCAGTTATAATCAAGAAGATACCCTGATTTCGCTTTTGCATGGAAATACACATTCCAAATAAATCGGCAGCGCATAACCATTCGGTCAGGCCGGAACTACCTGGCAAGGAGGCTCCTATGTTCGGAAATCAAAAAGTCGCCGTTCGCCTTTACGGGGGATTCATTGCCATATTGCTTCTGATGGCGTTGACGGCGGGTTTTAGCGTTGTCAGGGTATCGACCATCGCCCCTGCCATTACCCGCATCGGCGCGGCCAATATTCCCCGGATCCAGGTAAGCGTCGATCTCTCCGTGCAATGGGAAATCATGCGGCAAAGCCTGAAAAACATGTTGCTCTCCGAAAACAAGGCCGACCGGGAGCGGCACAAGGCCGTTTTTCAGCAAGGCATCGAGAAGATCAATACCGGCCTGACGGACATCGAAAACAACATCAAACAGCATGGAACGGTGCAGCAGGTCAAGGATGCGTTTAGCGCCGTCAAAAAAACCTACGACACCCTCCTGCCGCAATTGCAGCAAATCGCCCAACTGGCGGAAGCAGCGGATCCCGGAAAACGGGAAGAGGCTGTCAGACTCGATTTGAAAAGCGATTCCCTTGCCGATGAATTTGAAAAACAACTGACTGCCTATACGAACCTGTTGTTTGAACGCTCGTCCTTCCGAATCCAGGAATCCGTCGGCCAGACAGAATCCATCGTTGTCGTTTCCCTGATCGTCACCATCATCGCCATTTTCATTGGTCTCTTGCTGGCATGGATCATTCTGCGCAGCATTGTTATCCCGCTGCAACGAGGCGTCCAGTTGGCCAACCAGATCGCGGAAGGCGATTTGAGGCAGGAAATCCCGCTCTCGCCCTCGACGCGGGACGAATGCACCAAACTGATCAACGCGCTCTCCACCATGGTCACCCAGTTGCGCCTGACCACCCGTGAAATCCAGAACGGTTCCTCGGAACTGAATGCCACCGCGAACCGGCTGACGAGCGAAACAGAGCATGTTGTTTCCGGCTCGGCCCGCCAGACTGCCACCGCAGCGGAAGTCTCTGCCGTAAGCGGCGAAATGCGCTCGATGATTGCCGAAATCGCCAATTCGCTGACCACCTTGCAGGAAGTCGCCAAGGAAAACCTGGATTCAGCCGAGGATGGCAACAACAAACTGGGAGAACTGGTCGGCGAGTTCCACGCCATCGAACAGGCCGTCGCGACCATTTCGACCGTTACCGAAGCGTTCATGGGAACGGTCAGCACGATCGCATCGACCACGCAGCAGATACGGGAAATTGCCGAGCAAACCAATCTGCTCGCCCTGAATGCCGCGATCGAAGCCGCACGCGCCGGAGAAAACGGTCGCGGCTTTGCCGTCGTTGCCGACGAAGTGCGGAAACTCGCCGAAAAATCCTCGCTCGCAGTCGACAACATCGACGACATGACGCAGAAAATGTCCGTGCAATCGGCCTCGGTCAACAGCAGCATCGCACGAGGAACCGAGGCCATCACCAGCAGCCGCGCGGTCATGGAAAGCGTGTCGAATGCATTCAAAACGACCAGCGCGCTGATTACCCAATCATATGAAAATACCGACATCATTTCCCGCGCAGTGGTCCGGCAACGCGAGGCCGCCGCCAACATGTCGCAAAGCGCTTCCGACATCCAGCGCGTCGCCGAGGAAAACCATGCCTCGGTATCGGCAATCCGCGCCCTGTTCGACACCCTGACGGCATTGGCGCGAACGCTCAACGAGCGGATGTCGATCTATAAATTGAAGAACTGAAACAGGACAAGCAAAAGCGCACCAGGCATCGAAGGAGCCCCAAGAATTGTGAATGGGCAGGGAGAAGTGTCGGTTTTTTGGATGGGTAAATTTTCTAAATTACTGTAATAATTTTTTAATAAAAATCACTACTATAACTGAACATTATTTAAGTAAATTTAGAAAATTCTGCCTGGCACGCCCTGAAAACGTGCTATGATGTCGTTGCCCTGCAACACATCGGAGCATCCCATGTCCGACACTACATTCACTCTCCGCCTGGATAAAAACCTGAAGGCGGAATTCACTTCGGCAGCCAAGGCCAACGACCGCAATGGAGCGCAGTTGCTGCGCGATTTCATGCGCGACTTCGTGCGACAACAACAAGAGGCCGTCGAGCATGATTCATGGTTCCAGCGCCAGGTGCAGGCCGGTATCGACGCAGCCAATGCCGGCGACCTGATATCGGCTGAAGAGGTAGAGGCCGAAGCGGCGGCCTGGCGCTCGGAAATACACCGCAAGATGAGCGATCCTGACGCATGAAGTTGGTCTGGACCCGACCGGCAAGGGATGACCGAAGCGCTATCCGTGAATATATTGCTGCCGATAACCCGGGCGCCGCATTGGAACTTGATACGCTGTTTTCGGAACAGTCAAAACGCCTGCTCGATTTTCCCATGCTGGGCCGTCCAGGCCGTGTTTCAGGCACCCGCGAACTGCTCGCGCACCGGAATTACCTCTTGATTTACGATATCAGCGGCGACCAGATACGCCTGCTGCGCGTGCTTCACGCCGCCAGACAATGGCCGCCGATAGGCCGCGTAGGATGGGTAGAGCGACAGCGAAACCCATCGGAATTACAGAGGAAGGAATGATGGGTTTCGTTTCGCTTCGCTCTACCCATCCTGGATACCTTGAAAATCAACCCTTGATTGCCGGGTGAATAAGACTTGTGAATAGCTGGCGCCCCCGCTGTTCCAGAATGTCAATAGCTTTTTTCGAGGCGCCCATGATTAACTCCAAATCCATATTTCCCTCCGATGAATAACGAAACCTTGCTCCAACGCAGCCTTGCGGCTGTCTGGCATCCCTGCACGCAGATGCGCCAGCATGAGGGCGGGCCGGGGGAGCGGCTGCCGCTGGTTCCCGTTGTCCGCGCTTCCGGCGCCTGGCTTTACGATGCCGATGGGCGGCGTTATCTGGACGCGATCAGTTCCTGGTGGGTCAATCTTTTCGGCCACGCCCATCCGCGCATCAATGCCGCGATCGCCGAGCAGTTGCAGACGCTTGAACACGTGATGCTGGCCGGGTTTACACACGCGCCGGCGGTGGAGTTGGCCGAACGCCTTTCCAGGCTTTGCGGCGGGGCGCTCGGTCATGCGTTCTACGCTTCGGACGGGGCATCCGCGACTGAAATCGCGCTCAAGATGGCTTTCCATTTCTGGCATAACCGTGGCCGGGAACAGAAGCGTGAATTCGTCGCGCTTTCCGGTGGTTATCACGGGGAAACCGTCGGCGCGCTGGGCGTGACCGATGTGCCGATTTTCCGCGATGCCTATGCGCCGCTGTTGCGTGCCGCGCATCTCGTCCCCTCGCCCGACGCGCGCCTTGCCCTGCCGGGCGAGGATGCCGCAGCCCCCGCCCGCCGCGCGGCGGCGGCGCTGGAGGCTCTGCTCGAAGAGAAACATGAGCGCATCGCCGCGCTGATCCTTGAGCCGCTGGTGCAGGCGGCAAGCGGGATGGCGATGTACGATCCCGAATATCTGCAGCTGGCGCGCTCGCTTTGCGATCGTTTCGAGTTGCTGTTGATCTGCGACGAGATTGCGGTCGGTTGCGGACGCACCGGGACTTTCTTCGCGCACGAACAGGCCGGCATCCGCCCCGACCTCCTCTGTCTTTCCAAGGGGATTTCCGGCGGCTACCTGCCGCTTTCGGTGGTGCTGGCGAGCGAGACGGTCTATTCCGCCTTTCTCGACGAGGCCACCGCGCGCGCCTTCCTGCATTCCCATTCCTATACCGGCAACCCGCTGGCCTGCCGCGCCGCGCTGGCGACGCTCGATCTTTTCAGGGAAAGCGACGCGCTGGCGCAAAACCGCGCCCGTGGCGACACCCTGGAAGCCCTGCTGGAGCCGGTGTTTTCGCATCCGGCGGTCCGTCATCCGCGCCGTTGCGGGATGATCTTCGCCTGCGATGTCGATGCCGATCCGGGTTTTGGCCGCCGCTTCTATCGCGCCGCGCTGGACCGCGAACTCCTGCTGCGCCCGCTTGGGAATACCCTGTACGCGATGCCGCCGTATATTCTTTCCGGCGCGGAAATGGAATTCCTGTCCGAAGGGATGAGAGGGGCGCTGGAAGCCGCGCTGGCAGAATGAAAAGAGCTTCAAGGAAATCCGTATTTTCTAAATTAACGAAAGAATTCTTTACTAACAATCACTACTGTAGCGGACTTTAATTCTTCTAATTTAGAAAATTTATTTGCAGGGAGTTGCAAAATTGCATAACACCGACATTTCCGCGCATACGCCGATGATGCAGCAATATCTGCGCCTGAAGGCGAAGCATCCCGAAACCCTGCTGTTGTACCGCATGGGCGATTTTTACGAACTCTTTTTCGAGGACGCCGAACGCGCGGCGCGGCTTCTGGACATCACGCTGACCACGCGCGGGCAATCGGCGGGGATGCCGATCAAAATGGCCGGTGTGCCGTATCACGCGCTGGAGCAATACCTGGCGCGGCTCTTGAAGCTCGGCGAATCGGCGGTGATCTGTGAGCAGATCGGCGATCCGGCTCCGGGCAAGGGACCGATGGAACGCGCAATCACGCGCATCATCACCCCCGGCACGCTGACCGACGCTTCCCTGCTCGACGAGAAGCGCGACACGCTGCTGCTGGCCCTGGTCGAGCAGAAAGGCCGTTTCGGGCTGGCCTGGCTCAACCTCGCCAACGGCGAAATGCGGATCGCCGAAACGACCGAAACCAAAATCGCAGCGACCCTGGAGCGCATCCGTCCGGCCGAAATCGTGCTGCCGGAGAGCTATCAGCTTCCCGCTTCCCTTGCCCTGCTTTCCAATTCCGCCCTCGCCTTCGCCCGCCGTCCCGACTGGCAGTTCGACACCGAATCGGCCACGCGCGCGCTGACGGCGCAATTCAGGGTTGCCTCGCTTTCCTCCTTCGGCGCGGACGAACCCGCGTTCGCCCCCGCCATTGCCGCCGCCGGCGCATTGCTCGCCTACGCGCAGGCGACGCAGACGCAGACGCTCCCGCACGTGCAAGGGCTGAAAGTCGAGCGCGAGAGCATGTATCTGGGGCTGGACAGCGCCACCCGCCGCAATCTCGAACTCACCGAAACCCTGCGCGGCGAATCGTCGCCGACCCTCTTTTCCCTGCTCGATCTCTGCGTCACCTCTGCCGGTTCGCGCTTCCTGCGGCACGCCCTGCATCATCCCTTCGCCGACCCGGAACCGGCGGCGGCGCGTCACGCGGCCATTGCGGCGCTGCTGGAAGACGGCGCGCAATCGCTGACAGCCTTGCGGAAGGCGATGAAAGGCTTTGCCGACATCGAACGCATTTCCGGACGCATCGCGCTCGGCAGCGCCCGCCCGCGCGACCTTTCCGGCCTGCGCGACAGCCTCGCGCGCCTGGACGAATTGCGTGCGCCGCTGACCGAACGCCTCCGCGAATCCGCGCCCCTGCTCGAAAAACTGCACTCCGCGCTGGAAACGCCCACCGTGGAACTGGAACTGCTGGAACGCGCCCTCTTCCCCGAACCGGCGGCGCTGATCCGCGATGGAGGCGTAATCAACGAAGGGTTCGACGCCGAACTCGACGAACTGCGCGCGATCAACGATCACTGCGGCGACTTCCTGATCGAAATGGAAACCCGCGAACGCCAGCGCACCGGGATTCCCAACCTCAAGGTCGAATTCAACCGCGTGCATGGCTTCTACATCGAAGTCACGAACCTCAATCTGGACAGGGTGCCCGACGACTATCGCCGCCGCCAAACCCTCAAAAACGCGGAGCGCTACATCACCCCGGAACTCAAGACTTTCGAGGACAAGGCGCTTTCGGCGCAGGAAAGCGCGCTGGCGCGGGAAAAATCGCTCTACGACGGGCTGTTGCAAAGCTTGCAGCCGGAAGTGCCGCGCTTGCTCTCCATCGCCCGCGCCGCCGCAGAGGCCGATTTCCTCGGCGCGCTGGCGCAGGCCGCATTGGCGCGCGACTACTGCCGCCCCGAATTCGCCGCCGATCCCGGCATCCTCATCGAAAGCGGGCGGCATCCGGTCGTCGAGGATCAACTGCGAATCCAGGGCGAGCCTTTCATCGCCAACGACATCGCGCTGGACTTTTCAAGGCGGATGCTCCTCGTCACCGGCCCGAACATGGGCGGAAAATCGACGTACATGCGCCAGATCGCGCTGATCGCGCTGATGGCCCGCGTCGGCGCCTTCGTTCCCGCCAGGCGAGCCGTTTTCGGCCCGATGGACGCGGTCTTCACGCGCGTCGGCGCTTCCGACGACCTCGCTTCCGGGCGCTCCACCTTCATGGTCGAAATGACCGAATCGGCCACGATCCTGCACCACGCGACCGAAAAAAGCCTCGTCCTGATGGACGAAGTCGGGCGCGGCACCTCGACCTTCGACGGCATGGCGCTGGCCTTCGCCATCTGCCGCCACCTGCTCGAAAAAAACCGCTGCCTGACCCTCTTCGCCACCCACTATTTCGAGCTGACCCTGCTCGCCAACGAATATCCGCCGCTTGCAAACGTGCATCTGGACGCGGTCGAGCACAACGACCGGATCGTTTTCCTGCACGCCGTCGAATCCGGCCCGGCCAACCAGAGCTACGGCATCCAGGTCGCCGCGCTGGCCGGCATCCCCGCCTCCGTCGTCAAGGCGGCAAAGCGTCAACTCCGCGAATTCGAGCAACGCGCCGCGATCAACCCGCTCCAACCCGACCTCTTCGCCAACCCGCCGAATCCTTCCCCGGAACCCGCCCCCCACCCCGCCCTCACCCGCCTCGCCGCGCTCGACCCCGACCAGTTGAGCCCCAAACAGGCGCTGGAGGCGATTTATGCGTTGAAGGGGATGCTGGAGGAATGATTGGACAAATATCCCGTTACGTGAGGATCGCCTCCACGCCTGAAATGAAGTTCCGAAAGCTCCCTGAACGGTTGACGGCGAGTTCCATGTGCGGTGCAATGCGACGCGCGGCGTCTATCTTCGGAAAATTGCTTTTATAGATGCCGTTCTTCTTCAAAAAACGGTGCAGAGATTCCCAAGTCCCTCCATTGTCGGGATTGCGGAATATCCCGACAGCAGGATCGATTTTTGGCAAACTGCTGAAAGCCTTTCGGAGCGCTGCCGGGTCGCCGATGAACCACGACTCCAATTCCTCAACCACTATCCGGTTCAAGACCCGGAAATGCCCATTGGGATCCGGGGAGGTTTTGGTCGGCAAGCCGGCATCGCCAGCCATCCTTTCAAGCTCTCTTTTTAATCTTTCGCAATCGTCGCTATCACGATCCACCAGCACGACGATGCGGATATGCTCGCCGCTTTCAATACGCTTCCGATAGCCGGCAAGCCGGGAAGGAAGGACTTTGAGCAGTCTGGATTTACTCCCCAGATTGAGTATTTTGGCGCGTCCCCTGCCTCTTGTTATTTTGGGCAACAAATGCCGTAATGCCTCCTCGGCAGAGGGTTCCTCGACCAGAACTTCAAGTTGAATCATCCCTGATCCCCTGATGACAAGGGATCGCCAACATCGAAATGACCTTCCATCCATAGTTCTCCAAGGGTGGCTCCTTGCTCAAGAAAAGCCTGCATCCCCGGAATATCGCTCAGACGGCGCACTCGCGTATAGCCATCCTTGGTACGGTAAAGCATTCGTACCTCTGTTGAACGCAACCGGTCGATGAAAAATGGCGAGTGCGTAGTAACAATGAGTTGTGTGCGCTCGGAGGCCTGCTGGCATTCTTCGGCAAGCTCGGGCAACAGCCGGGGATGGAGATAGTTTTCTGGTTCCTCGATACCAATCAATTGCGGCGGGTTCGGGTCGTAGAGCACAGTAAGGTAGGCCAGCATCTTCAAGGTACCGTCCGAAACGAAACGCGAAAGCACAGGAGTGGAAAAAGGCGCATCCTTGACCAGCAGCAATAGCCGGCTATCCTGCAAAACCTGCGCTTCTACCTTCTCGATACGGGGAATGCGCCGGCGCAAAGTCTCAAAAATCTGCTCCAGCCGCTCAGGCTGCTGTTCGCGCAGGTACTGAATGACATTGGGCAAATTACTCCCGGTGGGCGACAAACGTTCTTCCGCTCCCGCTTCAGGATTACCGCGTGCGGCGTTTGCCGACAGATAGGAGAGATGCCATCCGGTGATGAAACTGCGAAGGGCGATGACGCGAGGATTTTCCGCCAACATCCCCAAGGTGTTAACAGCCAGAACGTCCGGGCCGGAGAGGGGTTTTTCGATACGCTTATCCTTAGCTTCCGGGGCTTCTCCGGTAATCACCTCACCTTTCCCGTACTCATATTTGAGAAAGTAAAAAGGAGCCGCCGGGTGGCCACGTTTCCAACGCAGAAACTCCCGCTTTACTACAGGGGCTCCTGTTTGCTCTTCAATTTCCAGATGATAGGTAATCAGGGGAGAATCAGGCTTTTCGCGGTACTGAAGCTCGATGACAATTGCCCCTTCCTGATCGCGGCTGCGCAACTCTCGAAACCGCCCGCGCCGATCCCACGCCTTGCGTAAACCATCAGAAAAACACTCCGACAGAAAAGCAAAGACATCGAATACCGTGGACTTGCCGCTGCCGTTCGGTCCAAGCAGCACCGTCAACGGCGTTATTTTTTCCAGAGTAATCTCCTTCAGGGCACGGTAGTTACGCACACGCAAGCTCTCAATGCGCGGGGGGTGCGATGTTTCAGCCATGAATTTTCTCCAAAAATTGCTCGATTTCGGCGATATGCGGGAAAGTATAGCCTCCACCCGCTTGTTTTCTGGTGTTCCTTGCGCTCACCCCAAGTGATAATTTTCTAAATTTGGATAAAGAATTCATTGATATATATAACTACAATAGCGAACAATTATTTAAGTAATTTAGAAAATTGGAATTTGTTCCAGGCGATGCCGCCTATTCCCCCCAGACTCGGGCGAGGGAGGACTGGATTTTCCTTTCCATTCGCGCGATCAACTCGCGGTTTGCCGCCACGAGGGCTTGTTCGGCTTCGATTTCGGCGACGATGGCGTGTTGGGTTGAGAGGGGTGGGAGGGGGATTTTCAACGAAAGAAGCTGTGTCTTTGAAATGTTTTTCATGCTTCCGCTTGTTCCTCCGCAAAGTCCACTGATACGTTGCCGGTATTCATCGGATGCCAATATTGTTTGAAGATAACGAACTTCAACATCTGTTCGGGAAATAACAGTTTGCCAAAGTCGATCCGGTAAAAACAGATTTGGATAATCCGCGCTCACATAGGCATTCGCACCAACCAAGGTTTCCGTGTTCATTCGGCTTATGATAATGCTATTACGCTTTACAGAGCATTTCACCCTACTTACTTCATCCGGAATTACGGCTTTATGTTCATCGGGCTGGAATATTCCCGTTGTGACACAACTTGTCTTTAATATTCCAATTTCACCAATAATAGATACTCTACTCTCCGAATTTACACTCACCCCTGATTCAAGTTCATCAATAACTTCTTTTAACTCTACTATCGGCCAGTCAGGATCAACAGAAATATGCGGTCGATAGTTATCATCGACCGCGCGGGCGCCGTCGATGACTTTCTGGTAGCCCTCGATTTCTGCCACTATTTCCTTTTGAACTTCCAGCGGCGGGAGGGGGATTTGGAGTTCACGGATAATTTTTTGTGAGATATTTGGCTGCGCTCCTCCGCCGGCCAAACGAACAAGCATTTGTTTATTAGATTTAAGAAGCAGATAGAGAAAATCTGAGCAAAGACTCTCATTCGGAGTAATTCCACACACAGCCTGGTTCGTTGCTGCCCGAATACGCAATATCCCTACTTCGCCAGCGGTTGCGCCATACATTGCGACAAGCACAGTGTTCGGCTGAAATATTTTCGCTGAAGAATTTTTTAATCCAGCCTCAGTAATAAACATTTCAGAATGGAAAACTTCGCCTTGAGAAATTTCTCCACTGCGCAGCCAAGGTATCGTTCCTCCTTCATAGTAGGGTGCATGTCCACTCTTTGGCGTTCCTCCTGAAGATGTAGAGCAAACATCTTCTATTTTGAGCAGTGGGAACTTATGCGCACGATTTCCACCCTCCTTATACCTCTCCCCGCTCAAATTGAATTCCCCGTTCGCCGCAATCTTTTCCTTCGGCACCACCAGCCCGGTCACGAGCGGCATTTCGTTTGCCGCGCCCCCGGCGCGTAGCACGTCGAGCCAGATTTTTACCTCCTCCAGCACCTGCGGGAGGTCGTTTTTGTCGATCGGGCGGCGCTGGGCGCCGAGGTTGTAGCCGTCGTTTTCGACCTTGAAGAAGGCGATGTTCTTCGCCTGCTTCGCAAGGCTTTTGTCGAAGATGAGGATGCTGGTCTTGACCCCGGAATAGGGATTGAAACAGCCGGCAGGCAGGGAGATGACGGCGACGAGATGGTTCTCGACGAGCATTTTCCGCAGGTCTTTGTAGGCGGTCTGGCTCTGAAAGATGATGCCTTCGGGGACGATGATTCCGGCGCGGCCTTTGGGGCTGAGGTGTTCGGCCATGTAGTCGACGAAAAGGACTTCGCTGCGCTTGGCCTGGATGGAGAAACGCCGGTGCGGGCGGATGCCGCCTTTCGGAGACATGAAGGGCGGGTTGGCGAGGATCACGTCGGCAAACTCGTTCCAGCGTTCTTCCTGCGTGAGGGTGTCGTACTCGAAGATGTGGGGCGTGGGAAAACCGTGCAGGTAGAGGTTGACCAGCGAGAGACGCACCATGTCGGGCGAGATGTCGTAGCCCTTGATGTTTTGGGCAAGCCGCCCCCGGTCTGCGGGGCTGAGGGTGGTGTTCCCCTTTTTGTCCGTGTTCGCGCGCTGGATGTGCTTGTAGGCGGAAATCAAAAAGCCTGCCGTTCCGCACGCGGGGTCGAGGATGCTTTCATCCTTGCGGGGCTGGAGGATTTCAACGATGAAGTCGATGATGTGGCGCGGGGTGCGGAATTGCCCGGCGTCGCCCTGCGCCCCAAGGACGGAAAGAAGGTATTCAAAGGCATCGCCCAGGCGCTCAGAGTGATCGTAGGTAAAGCCGTCGATCGTCTTGAGGAAACTCCTGAGGGTTTCGGGGTCGCGGTAGGGAAGATAGGCGTTTTTGAAGATGTCCCGGAAGAGCGGCGGCAGGTTGCTGTTTTCCGTCATCCGGTTGACGCCTTCTGCATAGAGGTTGAGCGCCTCGAACCCGCCCAGGCCGGAACGCATGAGTTTGGCCCAGCCGTAACGTGCAAAGTCGCCGCTGAAGAATTTCCTCTTGCCGCCCAGTTCCTCGGACTCGGCGTCCATGTCGTCCATGAATTTGTAGATGAGCGCAATGGTGATCTGTTCCACCTGCGATTTGGGGTCGGGCACCTTGCCCACGAGAATGTCGCGGGCGGTGTCGATGCGGCGTCTTGTTTCGGTGTCGAGCATGTCGGGGGCCATTCAAGCCCTCCCCCTGGAGGGAGAGGTGGCGCGCAGCGCCGGTGTGGGGAGAGGGGGAAAGGTGTCGGGAATGTCAGGCGGCAAACTGGTTCAATGAAACGTAATCCTTGATGTAGTCGGGAATCGCCTTGCGGTATTTCTCCGGAACGGCCTTGTAGTCGCGGAGGGAAAAAACGGGGTTGGTGCTGAGGTCGGTGAACTCCCCGGTTTCGATGATGTGCCGTATCTGGTCGTTGCTGGCGTAGGCTTCAAAGTACGCGCGCATGACGGGGATCGCCTCGGCTTCCCCGGGGTCGGGTTTGTAGTCGGCGACGAATTTGGAGAATTCTTCTTCGAGGACTTCAGCCCTGGATTTGAGGCGGGGGATGAGGTTGAAGATGAGCTCCAGGATTTCGCGGATATTGATGCGACGATCCACGCTGACGGATTTGCGGAGTTTTTCGAGCGTGTAGTATTCGGCGGGTTTGTCGAAGAGGTTCTTGTTGACGTGCTCGACGGCCCGATCCCACTGGCCCGCCTCGACATAGCCGGCAAGCTGCCGGTCTTCTCGGGCGCGGTTTGCGAAGTTTGCGAAAAGTTCGCGGTCGATGCGCATTCCCTCGTATCCGATGATCTCTTCCTTGACCGAGGAAAGGATGTCGCCGCCCGTGTGTTCGTAAACAAAGGGAATGCCCTCTTCCCCGCCGCCGCCGCTGCCTTCCCCGCTGCCCTGCCGGGGCCTGGGCAGTTTGAGGACTTCGTCGTAGTTGAATTTTTCCTCGAAATATTCGCAGTTGCCGAAGAAATCGAAAAGCTTGAAGGCGGTTTTCTTCGGGGCTTTCACATTTTCCTTTTGCGCCTCGTCGAGAAACTCTTCGCGGAAATCGTGCTGCCGGGTTCCGCGCCCCTTGATCTGGACGAAATCGGTAGGCGAAAAGATGGGACGGAAAAGGCCGAGGTTGAGAATGTCGGTGCAGTCGTAGCCGGTGGTCATCATGCCGACGGTGACGCAGACGCGGGCCTTGCTGGTTTTGTAGAAGGGAAGGAAGTTCGCGGAACCGAGGAGTTTGTTGTCGGCGAAGTTGATCGTCATCTGCTGCGCGCCATCGACCTGCGAGGTGACTTGCGCTGCAAAATCGGATTGGTATTTTCCGGGATACATGCGGTCGGCGATCTGGTTGAAGATTTGCGCCAGCTTGGCGGCATGGTTCTGGCTGACGGCGAAGACGATGGATTTGCCAATCTCGCCGCTGATGGGGTCTCGCAGCGCGTTTTCGAGAAAGGTCTTGCAGAAAAGCTGGTTGGTGGCTTCCGAAACAAAGCCTTTTTCAAAATCGCCTTGATTGAAGCTTTCTTCCTGTTCCGCGCCCTCTTCTTCCCGGAATGTAACGATGAACCCCTTGTCCGAAAGCAACTGGGTGGTGATATTGCTGCGGGCGTCCACGACCGTGGGATTGATGAGGAAGCCGTCCTTTACGCCGTCGAGCAGCGAGTAACGGAAGGTGGGTTGACCGTCGTCACAGCCGAAGGTGCGGTAGGTATCGAGCAGGATGCGGCGCTCGACTTCGCGCGGGTCGTTCGCGGCGCGGTTTTGGGCGCCGGCGTTTTTGAGGTAATCGCGGGGCGTGGCCGTAAGGCCGAGTTTGTAGCCGACGAAATACTCAAACACGGCGCGGGCGTTGCCGCCGATGGAGCGATGCGCTTCGTCGGAAATCACGAGGTCGAAATCGGTCGGCGAAAAAAGGCGCTGGTGTTTGTTGTCGAAGAGCAGGGATTGCACCGTGCTGACGACGATTTCGGCACCCTGCCATTCGCCGCGCTTTTCCTTGTAGATAACGGTCGTATAGTCGTTGGAAAGGATTTTCTTGAAAGCCTTCTCCGCCTGGGTTTCCAGTTCGAGACGATCCACCAGAAAGAGAACGCGCCGTGCATTGCCGGTGCGCAGGAACAATTTGATGATGCCGGCGGCAGTCAGCGTTTTGCCGGTTCCGGTCGCCATTTCAAGCAGGAAACGCTCGCTGCCGCGTTCTACCGCCTTCTGAATGGCGACGATGGCGCGTTGCTGGTAGGGGCGGAGGAAACGCAAGCCGTTGGCCTTGATGAAAGCCGCGCGTTCGGCTTCGTTTTTCCAGGCCGCATCGGAGGCGTAATTCGGCTTCTGCGTGAGCGCGATGTAATCTTCCGCGACCATTTCCCCAACGAGCCGTTTGGTGTCGGGGATGGCCTTTTGGTAGCCCGCCACCGAATCCGGCCTAGGGAAAGCAATGATGGCGTAGGGGTTTCCGTGTTCGAGATCCCAGAAATAATGGAGGTTGCCGTTGGAAAGAATGATGAAACGGCAATTTTTCGATCGGGCGTATTTCCGCGCCTGTTCCTTGGCGGAAAGCGGGTTGATGTGCTCCGCCTTGGCTTCGAGGACGATGAAGGGAAACCCCTTTTCATTGAGCAGCAAGTAATCGATGAAGCCCTTCGAGATTTTCTCGAAATTATCGCCAAGCTCGTCCAACGCCTGCTTCGTGAAGGTAGCGCCCGATTCGAGCTGAATATTGGCAGGCCCGTTCGCATCCGGAAAAAAACGCCAGCCCGCCGCTTCGAGCAGTTTGTTGATCTTGATTCGGGCAGCGGCTTCTTTCATACCGATACAGGGAGAAGGATCAAAGGGATGAATACTAACCTGTATGACAGGATTCGAGCGATTCTGATTCAAGACTGAACACTTGCCCCCGACCCCGCCCTCACCCGCCTCGCCGCGCTCGACCCCGACCAGTTGTCTCCAAAACAGGCGCTGGAGGCGATTTATGCGTTGAAGGGGATGCTGGAGAATTCTTGAAATATTCACCCGGCAGGCTGAGAAAAATCGGATCATCCCAAGGCCGCGTAGGGGCGGATGGTCACCCGCCCGCGCCATCAACGGGACAATTGGCAAACGCCCGGCGCAGGCAATCTCACGAGCCAATTCCGGAGAGGCGGTTTCGTAGGGGCGACCTGTGGTCGCCCGTTTTCGTTGCATTCGGATGATTGCGGGCGACCACAGGTCGCCCCTACAACTTCCCCGCTCACGGCAGCAACGACAACCCCAACTCCTTCAAAAACACGTTGTGCCTGCCCTTCGCCCTGCCAATTTCTTCCTCGATGTCCAGGAGCCGTTGGTGCGTGGCGAGCAGGTCCACTTCTTCTTCCGTCACTGCCGTGCTCACGTAGCGCGAGATATTCAGGTTGAAATCGTTCTGCCCGATTTCCTCCATGCTCACCCGCCGCGAATAGCGCGCCTCTTCCTTGCGGTGCTGGTAGGTGTCGATGATCCTGTCGATATGCTCGGGCCGCAACTGGTTCTGACGCTTGCCTTTCTCGAAATGCTCGGCGGCATTGATGAAAAGCACGTCGTCCGGCTTCTTGCACTTCTTCAACACGAGGATGCAGACCGGGATACCCGTCGAATAAAACAGATTCGCCGGCAGGCCGATCACCGTGTCGATCTGCCCGTCTTCCAGCAGCTTGCGGCGGATGCGCTCCTCTGCCCCGCCGCGAAAGAGCACGTCGTGCGGCAGGATGATCGCCATCACGCCGTCCTCCTTCAGATAGTGCAGCCCGTGCAGCAGAAAGGCAAAATCCGCCGCGCTTTTTGGGGCCACGCCGTGATTCTTGAAGCGCATATCCTCGCTCATCGCATCATTCGGCTCCCAGCGATAGCTGAACGGCGGATTCGCCACAATCGCGTCGAATTGCGGCTTCTTCGCCGGATTCGTCTCGCGCAACATCTCCCAGTCGTTGGCAAGCGTATCGCCGTGAACAATCTCGAACTCCGAGTCCTTCACCTCGTGCAGCAGCATATTCATCCGCGCCAGGTTGTAGGTGGTGATGTTCTTCTCCATCCCGGAAATCCTGCCGATCGTCCCGCCCGCCTCCTTCATGCGATGGCGCACATTGAGCAGCAGCGAGCCTGAACCGCAGGCGAAATCGAACACACTGCCCAGCTTGCTGCGCTTGCCGGTTTTCGGCTCCTGCCCGTCCAGCGTGACGATGGCCGACAGGATGCTGGAAATCTGCTGCGGCGTATAAAACTCCCCCGCCTTCTTGCCCGAACCTGCCGCGAACTGCCCGATCAGGTATTCGTAGGCATCGCCAAGCGTATCCGTGTCGGTCGAAAACAGTGCCATGCCGCGCGCAATTTCCGAAATGATCGAACAAAGCTTGGCGTTGCGCTCCTCGTACTTCCGCCCGAGCTTGTCGGAAGCGAGGTTGATCTCCGAAAACAAGCCCTGGAAATTGCTCTGGAAGGATTCCTCCTCGATGTACTTGAATCCCTTTTGCAGCGTGTTGAGCAACTCGCCGTCCTGCGTCTTCGCCAACTGGACGATGCTGCCCCAGAGATAATGAGGCTCGATGACGTAATGCACCTTGCGCCGCATCTGCTTCTCGAACTCGGCCACATCCTCCGGATTCTTCTCGTACCACACCGCCAGCGGCGGGCTGGCCTCGCCGTTTTCCTGCTTCGGATAATCCGCTCCCAACTCCCTCTTCGCGGCCAACTCGTAGTTGTCCGAGAGATAGCGCAGGAACAGGAAGGACAGCATGTAATCGCGGAAATCGTCCGCATTCATCGCGCCGCGCAGTTGGTCGGCAATCGCCCAGAGGGTTTTGCCCAGTTTTTGTTTCTCAAGTTCGGTCATGGTGCGTGTTTTCCAGGTTCAAGTTGATTTTCCAGCAAAGCGCGTTCGCGCTGCAGTTCGCGCTGCAGTTCTTCCTCGCTCGGCAGCGTCAGGCGATAGCGTGAAGCAAACAGTTGCTCGCTCTCGTGCAGCACCGAATACCGAGCCACCGCTTCGTTCTTTTCGGAGCAAAGAATCAACCCGATGGCAGGGTTGTCGCCCTCGACGCGATGCTGCTCTTCGTACATGCGGACGTAGCCGTCCATCTGGCCGATGTCCTGATGCGTCAGTTCGCCGATCTTCAGGTCGACGAGCACGAAGCACTTGAGCAGGTAGTTGTAGAACACCAGATCGACATAGAAATCCTTGTCGTCGAAGCGCAGGCGCTGTTGCCGCGCGACGAAGGCAAAGCCCCTGCCGAGTTCCAGCAGAAAATGTTGCAGGCGTTGGATGATGGCTTCCTCAAGCTGGCTTTCCTGAAGCTGCGGCGAGCTTGGCAAGTCGAGGAACTCCAGCACATACGGGTCCTTCAGCATGTCGATCGGGCGCAGCGCCTGCGGCGTCTGGCGCTGCGCCTGCAACATGGCCGGGCGGTCGGCGCTGGCGAGCAGGCGCTGGTAGTACAGGCTGTGAATCTGGCGTTCCAGATCCCGGCGCGACCAGTTGGCTTGCGCGGCTTCCGACTCGTAGAAGTTGCGCGCATCGCTGTCGACCACACGCATCAGGGCGCGGTAGTGGGACCAACTCAAATTGGGGTGGAAGGCGGGAGCGGATTCTCCACCCGCTGGGTGGAAAATTTCGGCCTGAGCGTCAGTTGGTAATTTTCTACCCGGCGGGTAGAGAATTGTTTCGGGTGCCAACGCCAAGGATTCTCCACCCGCTGAATGGTGAATCCGGTCGGAGTAGGCCAAGTAGAACTGGCGAAAGTTGGCCAAGTTAGGAGCGGAAAAACCCCTCCCATAACGCTCGGTCAAACGCTCCGCCAGCCGAGCGATCAGCGCCTGCCCATAGCTTGCTCGTGGCTCCCCCTGCTGAATTGCTTCCACCAGCTCGCGGCCAATCAGCCAATAGGCTGTGACGGTGGTGGCGTTGACGGTACGAACGACCTGGTAGCGAGCGGACTCGACAATGGTGGTGATACGCCCGAACAAGGTGTCAATTGCGGGCAACTGATTTTCCATGAGTTTGTTGCCTGTCATGGGCTGCTCCTGTCCTAATTTTCCAGCTTGAGCGGTTGCGACTAACTCAATTGGTGAGATGACCTCTCACCAATTGGGTAGCGCAGAACGAAGAAGGACAGCATGTAATCGCGGAAATCGTCCGCATTCATCGCCCCGCGCAGTTGGTCGGCAATCGCCCAGAGGGTTTTGCCCAGTTTTTGTTTTTCGAATTCGGTCATTCCGTTTCCTCTTTCTGTTCATCCCGGCGCAGTTGCTCGGCTGTCACTTCCGGCGCAAGGTGAAGGGCCACCTCATGCGTACACAAAGTCTGCTTGCCTGCGCGTGCCCCCGCCAAGGTATCGAAACCTTCGGCAATTTCTGCAAACAGCTTCCGCTTTTTCATCGTCTCGCCTCCAGTTCCAATACAAACCCGGCTACACATATTCAACTTTCATCGGCCAGAAAACGCCCCAGTTCCTGCTCCGTTAGCCCGGCTTGGGCTGCCGCCTGCGCCGTACTCGCCAGCATGCCGCGCAAGCGATCGGCATAGAACTGACGCATCGCTTCATAGTCCTCAGGCGAGACGACGATACCCACCACGCGGTTGTGGCGGGTAATTTGTACGGGTTCGCGCTGGACGCGATCCAGCAGTTCGCCAAAGCGTGTTTTGGCGTCGTTCGCGGTAAAGCTAAGCATGACGGTACTCGCAGGTATGGGGTGAGTGGCGCAGATTCAAGGGCTTGAAATAATGGAATTTACTTTCGCTCTACTGATCCTGCGCGGGCTCTCCAAATCTACGCGATTAGCGCGAATGCAGAACCACATACTCCCGCAGCACGCTATCCATGCGCGATTGCCAGCCTTCGCCAGTTGCCTTGAAAAAGGACACGACCTCGGGGCTGTAGCGCACCGACACAAGCAACTTCTTGTTCTGCGACTTTGGCCTGCCCCTCGTTTTCAATGAGCTCATCGGCACCATTGCCTTGAGTTGCGCGTCGGTCAAGGGCTGCGCATCAGGGTCGGCCAATGCTGCGGCGACGATGGCGGCATCTTCTTCCAGTGTGGGCGGCACGATCTCCGGCCGCTTAGATGTTTTCGACATAGTGCTTCACCTCACGACGTTCTGCGTGGCGCAGGCTGATGATCCTTCGCACCTCGCCACGATCAACAAAGGCCACGTAATACAGCGTATTCGTTTCGGGTACGAGCGCGAGCAAGCGCAACTCCTCATACTCAAACCGATCATCACACCACACAAGCGCAGCATCCCAGTCGAGCCTTCCTGCCAAGGCCAACGAGACGCCATGCCTGGCAATGTTGAGCTTGTCCTTGGCAGAATCGAACTCGATGATCGTTAATTATAGTAGCTACAATAAATAGTTTTGTCAAGCTTGGCGCGTCTTGTGGATATCTTGATTCCGCATAGATTGGCGGCAGCGCCTCGGGTCAGCCCCCCCCCTTCTTCCCGCCACGGAATTCATAAAAATGAATGGAAACATTTGGATTGGTTTTCATCTCTCATAGAACCCACGCTCCAAGGTATCGTCAGTGTGCTCATGGGAATTTCTCCAGACATCCGCTCACTGCCAAGGATCGAGCACCTTGATGCCGCAGCCCTGAAAGTCGCGGACATTGCGCGTTGCCAACGTCGCTCCGCGTGAGCGGACAATACCGGCGATCATCGCATCGGACTGGCTGACAGGGCGGCCCTGTGAGCGTCGAAGGGCTGCGACTTGAGCGTAAGCATCGGCAGCAGTTTCGTCATAAGGCAGCACACGTCCGGGCAGGCGGCTCTCGAAGATGCGGTTCAGTCCTTGCAACAGGATTGCTCGGCGCTGCCCTTCCGGCATGCGATACAGGCCGAACAACAACTCGCCGCGCGTCACCGTTGTCGTGAACAAATCCGTGCCTGGCTGCGCCGCTATCCAGGTCACGACATTTGCTTCCGGAACCGGCTTGAGCAGTTCCGAAATAACGTTGGTATCCAGGACGATCATTCGCTGAAATCCGGCGGTTCGCGCATCGGTTCGCGCACTGGCAATTCCAGCTCAATACCGCCAAACGGTTCAACGAGCGCACGGATATCCGCGTACAGCGCGGCGCCGGAATTCTCTTCCGCCCGCGTTGCCAGAGCGGCCCGCAAGATACTGCGCACTTCCTCTTCCATCGAATGCCCATGCCGCGCGGCCTGCAAGCGCAAGCGCGCCTTCAGATCATCTTCAAGGCTACGGATAGTCATGGTGGCCATGGCAAAACTCCTCTGCATTGACTGCAATGATTGCATTTTAGCATGGGGCAAGCCTGCGAAAAGGGCGAACCATGGTCGGGCAGCTCACGGCGATTCTTCAAATACGGGAAATTCGAAAATCCAAGAGTGCATCATTGCGTGCTTGCGCCGTGCAACTCCAGCCTTGCAATGTCGGTAATGCCGCCTTGCTCCAGATCGCCACGCAGGGCTTGGGCCAGGCGCTCGTTGAGCAAGGTCTTGAGTATGTAGGATGGGTAGAGCGAAGCGAAACCCATCATTTCTCCCTCTTGAATTCCGATGGGTTTCGCTGTCGTTCTACCCATCCTACGCGGGCTGCGCCATGCCTTTGGCGATTTCCGAGATGATTGAGCACAACTTGGCATTGCGGTCGGCGTAGTTGCGCCTCAGCTTTTCAAAGGCCAAGTTGATTTCAAAAAAACAGCCACTGAAAATTGCTCTGGAAAGACTTATGGAATCTCTGAACAACCCATTGTGTTTCAATGCTTGAAGTAAAAAATCCTGCCTCTGGCAAAGGGAAATGCTCGGAAGCTGTTTTTTGCTTCAAAAGGCCGTTTTTGAAGCCGTTTGCCCCGC